>WJIR01000037.1 GCA_014730175.1 Candidatus Zixiibacteriota bacterium | reverse complement strand
GTACATTTTCCCAGCTTCTATGCTCATAGCTTAAATAGCCGCCGCCGAAAATCTCATCCCCTTCATAATCGAAAGTATCCTGCTTGGGCATGAAAATATTCTGATCTCCGGGAGGAACGTCTCTATTAAGGGAATCATCGGCGACCAATTCCCAGCTGAAATCGGCGTAGGTGTTGTGGTATTCCCAGCCGAACAGAAGCCGGTGCTTGTCGTTATTGGATGTATAAATCGCATCCTGTTTTAGCGAATTACGGCGACCGCTTATGTCGACATCAAGTTCGAAATCTCCATCTATTATGAATTCCTCGTTGCGATGTAATCTCGCTACCTGAGTTCGCAGGTCGAAATTGTCCACAGGGCGGTATCCCAGGGTGAATGAGAGCAAGCCATCCCCACTTTCGTCCCTCAGATTCAGATCCAGTGACTCAGGATCATCTTCCTCCCTTTCCGACAATAGCTTAAAGCCTCCGGTAGCGCCGGAGAAATGAATTTCACCTCGGAGTTTGTTCGAGAAATCATAATCCAATTTAGACTGAAAATCATAAAAGTAAGGGAAGGCTACATCGTCATCTGCAATCTGATTTAATACCAGATCATAATATGTCCTTCGGAATGATACCACAAATCCTCCATTTTCGCCGAACAACGGTCCCTCGAAAGCCGAAGACGTGTTAATCAATGAAGTATTTGAAATCAAGCGATACCTATCGCGTTTACCGTTTCGGTATTCGATATCTAACACGGAAGAAAGCCGGTTTCCGTATTGAGCCGGAAATCCTCCGGGCAGCAGTTGAATGTTTTCGACAAGATCGGGATTGAACGCAGAGACAAAAGTCCCCAGCCTGTATGGGCTTGAAATCATAATTCCATCTATTAGCACTAAATTTTGCTCCGGACCTCCCCCTCTGACATATAGTTGAGACGAAAAATCTGAACGGGTGATTATTCCGGGTAGATAGGAAAGAGAACGAAGAAGATCCTGGTTAGCTCCCGGGATTTGAGCGATCTGACGCCCTTCGAGTTCCCGTATCGATGGCGTTTGCTTCCTGCGCAATTCACCCGGTTTGCGTTTTTCGCTGACTATAACCCCTTCCATAGTTACCGGTACAGGCTCAACGATTAGCTTTACGAAACCGATTCGTTTCTCATGTTCGGTTAAATCGTGGGTTCGCTTCTTGTAACCGACTCGAGTTATGCTGATTTTACTGACACTGAAATTCAGCTTTGAAAACTTGAAAAATCCTTCTTCATCAGTCCACATTTTCAAACCCCGTGGGGATAATTCAACCGTAGCGCCCAAAACCGGCTCCCCTTTGGTCGATACAACCACGCCGCTCAGGCTCGACGCAATTGCCTGACTGGAAAGCAACAGGACAGCAAAGATGGGAATAATAGCAGTTATTTTTATTTTACGGATTGTCAATCTTATTTGATTAGATTAGAGTTCGAATATAACCATTACGCATGTATCGGCATTATGTGCCATATATTCCGGCAACATGACGAAATTACATGAAATACTAATGAGAAATAAAATTACAAGTCAAATATACGTGAAATTCTATGCAAATGGTTGCAGACTTCTGTTGAATTGTGAAAAATCCATTGACTGTTTTGGATTTAATCTGCGTTGTGTGTTGATAAGCTGCAAAGCGGTAGGATGACATAAATTGCGTTTCAATATAATTGGGAACAGGGGGCATTATATTTGCGTTTAACCTTTGGTAATTGGAACATTGTATCACTGATATTCGTATTACACATCGAATTTTGTTGACAAACAATAGTTTTTTAAGTAAATTGAGAATTTTCCCAAAAACTATGGTTAATCAGGAGTAGAACCATGGCGGATGAAATTAAATTCAAAAAAAGTTTCTTGTTATACAGTTTATCATCCCTATTATTTATTATTGTGGGGATCATTATTGCTTCCGGATTATCCCTTCCGGATGCGCTAACAGCGGATGAGCCGCAGCAAAGCGAGGTGACTCAAGCCGAGTTAGTGAATGAAGTTCTTCCGATAACTTCCGATGGGCACAGCCCGTTCGTGCAAGTGGCTGCTCGGATTAAGGATGCAGTGGTTAACATCTCAGCCGAATCGATAAAGGAGGGAACTGATTTTCATAATTTCGGATTGGATGACGATTTCTTCCGGCGCTTTTTCGGGGTGCCGAGAGATAATACCCCGCAGCCCCGCCGAAGCCAATCTCTGGGATCCGGCTTTATAATTAGCAAGGATGGTTACATAATCACAAACAATCATGTAGTTCAGGATGCCGATCAGGAAAAGGGCAAAGTTTTTGTAAAGCTTTCTGATACATCGGAATATGAAGCGGAAATCGTGGGCAGAGATCCGGAAACCGATATCGCATTGCTGAAAATCGATTCTGATGACGACCTCACCGTGGCCAGGTTCGGGGATTCCGATGAAATCCTGGTGGGCGATTGGTCAATGGCGATCGGTAATCCCTTTCCGCAGCTCGGATTAGACCGAACCGTTACGGTTGGAGTTATTTCCGCCACAGGTAGAAAGGGATTGATGTTCGGCGGCAGTCAGGTCAGCTATCAGGATTATATTCAAACCGATGCCGCCATTAATCGCGGCAATTCCGGCGGACCGTTGGTTAATATCAAAGGGGAAGTGATCGGTATTAACTCGGCTATCGCCTCGGTTACCGGCGGCAGCGTGGGAATCGGTTTTGCTATTCCAATAAATATGGCTAAACCGGTGGTTGAAGCCTTGAAAGCGACAGGACAGGTTTCCAGAGGATGGTTGGGAGTAAGGCCAGGAGAGATTACTCCGGATTTAGCCGAAGGATTTAATCTTCCTAACACGGAAGGAGTTCTGGTCGAGGAAGTAATCAAAGATTCTCCGGCTGAGGAGTCAGGCTTTAAAGCCGGTGATATTATATTAAGGTTTGACGGGAAAAAAGTTACCGACCTTCATCAATTCCGATTCCTGGTAGCCGAAACTCCGCCTTTTGAAGAGGTTGAGGTGGACGTATTGCGCGAAGGGAAACGGAAAGATCTTGGAGTAACCTTAGGCGATCGAAGCGTAGCCATGGGTAACTTGCAGGATATCACTCCGGGTCGGGCACAGGGTCCGAATAATGCGGAATGGATGGGGATTACTGTGCGTACTTTCACCCGGACTATGGCTGAGAGAATGGGTATCGATTGGGAACCGGGTGTGTTAGTCACCGATGTGGAAGTTGGCAGTTCAGCCGATCGGAAGGGATTGAATAAGGATGATGTTATACTCGAAATAAACGGTGAAACCGTGGAAAATACACAGGACTTCATGGAGATTGCGGAAAAATTGGAGGGACGTACTAAAGCTATTCCGTTTTTCGTAAGGAGCGGGGGCTCAACAAGATTTATTGCTATAAAACCGGAACGTTAAGACTGCTTATTTGTTTAAAGAGTAAGAAATTACTTAGTTCATTATCATATATAACTCCGTCATTCTATTCATCTTATCCAAAGGAGAGTGAATATAGTTGTCAAGGCAAACGCGTAGATATCGTGACGAAGACCGTTCGTTAGACTTATATCTCCGAGAGATCGGAGAAACACCATTAATATGCCCCGAAGAAGAAGTGGATCTGGCAAAAAGAATTAGGAAGGGTGACCAAATAGCCCTCGAAAAGCTGACAAAAGCCAATCTGCGCTTCGTGGTTTCGGTTGCTAAACAGTATCAGAACCAGGGGCTGTCATTAGCGGACCTCATCAATGAAGGCAATATAGGCTTGATAAAAGCTGCCAAACGATTTGACGAGACCCGCGGATTCAAATTCATCTCCTATGCCGTTTGGTGGATCCGTCAAGCCATACTTCAGGCGCTCGCCGAGCAATCACGCATTGTTCGCCTTCCCTTAAACAGGGTGGGGACTTTGCATAAAATCGGTAAAATCAGTTCGTCACTGGAGCAGGTATACGGACGGGAACCATCTCCTGATGAGATAGCCAGGGAACTGGAATTGTCTGAAATGGAAGTATCAGATACTTTGAAGATCTCGAATTCTCACCTGTCGTTGGATGCTCCTTTTTCCGTGTCAGAGGATAACAGCCTTATTGATATTCTGGAAGATGAGTTCCAGCCGTCTCCCGACGAAACCCTTTTGGATGAATCTCTCAAGATAGAGATCGGTAAAGCATTGGGTTCGTTGACACCGCGCGAGGCGGAAGTGATCAATCTTTATTTCGGCTTGAACCACGAAAAAGCTCTTACACTGGAAGAGATTGGAGCGAGATTCGGGTTGACCAGGGAGAGAGTACGGCAGATAAAGGAGAAGGCTATCAAACGCCTCCGGCATACATCCCGGAGCAAAGCGCTCAGAGCATATTTGAATTAAGATACAATCGAATAAACGAAAAAATAAAATGGGCTTTCCTCGGAAAGCCCGTTTTTTTGTGGAAAATTCCGGAGGATTTATTAATTTGTATTATTCGCCAATATCGTTATAGGTTAACAATCAGCTATAATAAATTGACTTTGTTTATTTATCGCGTTAATATAGATTTAATATCGGTGATCGTATGAAGGAACTGCTTGAACAATATTTATCGCATATAATCAAGACATCCAACAAGGGTGACGCTCGGGAAGAGAGTTATTACGGGCATCTTGAGGAGCTGATCAAGCGCTACGCGGAAAGCGAAGATATCCGGAATATCGATATTACTATATTGCCAAAGCAAACCGAAGGCGGTAATCCTGATTTTCGTATCTGGGACGGCAAGAATCACGTAACCGGATATATTGAAGTGAAAGATCCTTCAAACACAAATCTTGACCTTATAGAAGAAAATGAACAACTTCAACGATATCGCGACACATTCCCTAATGTTATACTTACCAATTTGTCGGAGTTCCGTTTATATCGCGATGGAAAGCTGATCGCTCAGACGGCAATTACGCGCCCACTACTTGTCAAATCATTGCGCGCCGCGCCACCGGTTGAAAATGTGGCTCAATTCAAAGAGATTCTGGATAAGTTTTTTCTATTTCGTCAACCGAGGATTAGCACTGCTAAAGCACTGGCGGTTGAATTAGCGAAACGTACTCGTTTTCTGCGCGACGAAGTAATTTCGGTAGAACTGGGCAACAGGAATGGCAAAGGACATAAGCAGATCCATGGATTCTACCACTCTTTTAGAGATTACCTGATTCCCAAATTAACAGAAGAAAGTTTCGCAGATCTATATTCACAAACAATTACCTATGGATTATTCGCCGCAAGAACCAGAACCAAGGAGGATTTCAACCGAACGATCGCGTTCAACCATATCCCCCATACAATCGGTATATTGCGAGATGTGTTCAGATACATATCACTGGAAGATCCCCCCGAATCGTTACGAGTCATTGTCGAAGATATAGCTGCGGTGCTAAATGCCATTGATGTCAATAAGATTCTGTATGAATATTATCAGGCAGGCAAAGGAAATGATCCAATCATTCACTTTTACGAAACCTTTCTATCAACTTATGATCCTGAAATAAGGGAAAAACGGGGAGTTTATTATACGCCGGAAGCTGTAGTCGGCTACATTGTCCGTTCAATTCATTCCTTGTTGAAATCCCGCTTCGGATTGGCCGATGGACTTGCCAGCGAGGATGTAAAACTGCTTGACCCGGCAGGAGGCACACTAACATTCCCCGCCGAAGCGATACGGTTAGCCGCAAAGGAATTCCGGGAAAAATATGGCAGCGGAGCCCTGAACAGATGGATCAAGGGACATGTTTTGGAGGATTTCTACGCATTCGAGCTAATGATGGCTCCGTATGCTATAGGGCATTTGAAAATGGGATTCATTTTCGCTGAATTAGGGTACGAATTTGAGGAAAGCGAACGATTTAAACTGTACCTTACTAATGCCCTCGAAATGGAGGAAATTCAGCAGGTAGATCTTCCCGGATTGCGCTCATTAAGCGAGGAAAGCCGAGAGGCGGGAAAAATCAAAAAGTCACAACCGATCTTAGTAATCATGGGCAATCCCCCGTATAGCGGTATATCTGCCAACTTTAATGGTTGGACCGAACAGCTTCTCAAGGAAGATGTCGCGGGATCCCAGAGTTACTATACAATCGATGGAGAAAAACTAAAGGAGAAAAATCCCAAATGGCTTCAGGATGACTACGTCAAGTTTTTACGTTTCGCTCAATGGAAAATTCATACATCCGGTTGTGGGATTGTAGGGATGATAACCAACCATAGCTATCTGGATAATCCGACTTTCCGCGGTATGCGCCAGAGCCTAATTAAAGGCTTTGATGAAATCTATGTTATTGATTTGCATGGTAATAGCCTTAAAAAGGAGAAGACGCCTGAGGGTGGTAAGGATGAGAATGTTTTTGATATCAGACAGGGAGTTGCAATTACCCTCTTCATTAAAAACAAAGAGCCGAAATCCACAAAGGTTTTTCATCGTGATCTTTATGGACTACGAAGAGAGAAAGAAGCCTGGTTGAATAATAACCATTTCTCCGAAGAAAATTACGCCGAGATAAAACCGCAGACTCCATATTATTTCCTGGTGAAGCGGGATACAGATAAGATCAAGAAATACCTTAATTGGTATAGAATAAATGATATCTTCCCGATAAATAGCGTCGGTGTAGTTACCTCAAGGGATAAGTTCGTGATTGATATAGATAAAAATGAACTTAAAAACCGGATACTCCAATTTACAAACAACTCACAATCCGATGACGTGATTGCGAGGGCTTTCGATCTTAAGGATAAATCCAGTTGGTCGCTACACCAGGCTCGCAAGCGAGTACGTGAGATCGAGGAATGGGAATCCTGCATTCAGGAAATATTATATCGCCCCTTCGATAAGCGATATATTTTTTACCATTCGTCATTGGTTGAGCGCATGAGATACGAAGTAATGCAAAACATGATAAAGGATAATATTGCTCTGATAACACATAAACGAGAAGAGTTGAGTATTGACTGGAGTCACGCTTTTGTGACTGATAGCATTACAGAGCATGGAATGCTTTCCTCAAAGACGACAAGTTACCAATTCCCTTTATATGCTAAAATAAATGAACGGAACAATGATATATTTGATGGAGACAATGATATCAAAGAACCGAATATTGCCTCTGGTGTCCTGGATAAAATTACCTCTCTTTATAATAAGAAACTTACTCCGGAAGAAATCTTTCACTACATCTACGCCATATTTTACAGCAATATATATCGATTAACCTATGCTGAATACTTGAAGATCGATTTTCCTCGTGTTCCGTTCACCTCCGATTATGAGCTTTTCAAAGCGATGGCTGAAAAAGGTGAAATCCTCACAACTCTGCATTTGCTAAAAAGCCCCTTGTTGGATACTCCAATGGCCAAATATCAAGGCCCTGGCGATAATGACCGCATTGAAAGGGTCGATTACGCCGAAAGTGAACAACGCATTTATTTAAATAAAGACAAGTACTTCGAGGGTGTGGCTCCCGAAGTATGGAACTACTATATTGGGGGCTATCAGGTATTGAACAAATATCTCAAGGACCGAAAAAAAGACAGGCGAAATATGGAGGATGCTCCCCATTATTGCCGTATAATCACTGCGCTTAGTAAAACCATCGAAATCCAAAAGCAAATCGATGAAATATATCCCGGAATTGAAGAGGATTTAATTTAATGTCTATGCTGTCGGGTGAGGGCGCCCGACAGCACTCTCAGATTTCTCGCTTCGCTCGTTCGGAACCCGACCCGCCTATCGATATCAATACCCCCTCACTTTTACCTCCCGCAGCTTCTGTGCGGCGGTTTCCGGGGTGGTGTCGTTCAAGTAAAAGCCGGTTGCCCATTCGAAACCCTCGAGATTTTTCGGTATTGGCATTATCTCGATATGCCAGTGATAATCCTGGTCGATCGTTTTCCAGTAACCTTCGCGTCCCTTTTTATTTGGACCGCTGAAGAGGGCAAAATTGTAGGGGGGATTGTTCAGCGCCGCTTTTATCCGCAGTAAAATTTCTTTTAATATCGATGATAAGTAGGGGAAGTCTTTTTCCGGAGAGTTCTCGAAATCGCAGTTATGGGTTCTCGGGAGAATCCAGACCTCATGGGAATATTTGCTGGCAAACGGCGCAATCGCAATGAACTTAGCATTGGAGCTGATGATCCTCTTTTTTTGCATTATCTCCTGCCGAACGATGTCGCAATAGACACAACGTTCTTTGTACTGGAAATATTTCTTCGCGCCTACGTACTGCTCCTTTATAGATTTCGGCGTGACGGGCGTCGCTACAATATGGGAATGTGTGTGTGACAATGACTCCAGCAAACTTTCCGTACCGTAGGATTTGTATATAAACACGGACCGAAGATCGGGATTGGTTTTCAAATCCAGCATCCGCTGTCTGTACGCCGAAAATATCCTATTGAACTGAGATTCGGGCAGGTCAGCCATGTTCGAAACATGTTCCGGACTGCCGATAACAAGCTCATGGGTCCCGATAGAATCCATCAGATCATACATCAGTTCGGCGCGTCGATTAAGTTCCCCCCCAATTTGCATAGCGGCGCTGAAATTAGGCACAACGCGTACTTCCCATCCCGGACTGTTAGGCGAAGAGCCGTCCGGTCTTATCGCGAACAATTCAGGCGGTGTGGAACCCTCATTACCGGCGCATAACGGACATTCCGGTGAGGATTCGGAAACCTCCGGTTTTTCAACGATTGAAGTTCGTTTTTCCAATTCATCCGTATTGATTACCCATCTTCCAACAACTGGGTCTCTCCGTAACGTTGACATATCTATTTCACCGAGTTATAATCTTATATTATAAAAAGTTCTTTTCTGGTGATATCCGTACCCTGGTCAACTTAACAAGTTATCGACAGGGTTCCGATGATCCTGCAATTAAATTAGGCAGTATAATCATAAATTTTGTCACCGGTAGCGGAAGCCTTGTGCTTCCGGCATTTCTTTGGAAACTTCATTTACAGTCTGTAAATACTCTAATTCACTTGAGCTACCGAAGGACAAGCCTTCGGCTACGAATTAATGCTTTTTATGAACTATCCGGGTTAGGAGATTTTGATAACGAGTTTATCTCCTTGCAATTAGAACGGTAGATCATCATCGGTTTCAGGTATATCACTATCCGAAGAATCGGAAGATTGTGATGAGCTTCCCCCACCCCCACCGCCTCCTCGACCCCCGAGAAGCTGCAGGCGTCGGCAGACTATTTCGGTAATATACCTCCGATTACCGTCTCTGTCATCATACGACCGATTCTGAATACGCCCCTCGATATAAACCGGACTGCCCTTTTTGAGATACTCATTGGCTACCTCCGCCTGCCTTCCCCAGCAGACAATATTGTGCCATTCGGTTCTTTCTGCTAATTGGCCATCCTTGTCTTTCCACTTCTCCGTAGTAGCCATACTGAAACTGGCAACCGCAGCCCCGCTCGGCGTGTAACGAAGTTCCGGGTCTTTACCTAAATTTCCAATAAGAATCGCTAAGTTTACTGAAGCCATTATACTTCCTCCTCAAATTAACTCATTATAACGAATTGATATACGGTTTATCAAGACATCTATTGATATTTTGAAAATTTTATTGCCATGCCCTTTATAATGTATTTCATTTTCAGAAATCTCTCATTGTCCGCTTACCGGGTATAGAACATAGGAGTGAAAATATGTATTTTTCAGATATTAATCCAGCGAATGTAGTCGAAAGATTAATTGAATTTTTTAAAAACGAATTGGAAGAAACCGGGTTGCAGAAATTCATTGTCGGATTATCGGGCGGACTCGATTCGTCGGTTTGTGCGGTCCTGGCAGTAAAAGCTGTCGGCGCTGAAAGTGTATTGGGAGTGATGATGCCCTACAAGAATTCATCGTCAAATAGTCTGAAAGACGCCGAAGAATTGGCGGGGATGCTGGGGATTGAGACCAAAACCGTGGATATCTCCCCGATGTCGGAAGCATATTTTAATATTGCTCCCGATATAAATGATTTGCGCCAAGGTAATTTCATGGCTCGAATACGTATGGCGATTCTTTATGATTTTGCTGCAAAGAACAAGGGATTGGTTTTGGGAACATCTAACAAGACGGAAGCTCTTTTGGGGTATGGTACGCTGCACGGTGATGTTGCCTGGGATATCGATCCGCTCTGGGACCTTTATAAAACTCAGGTTCGTCAGGTTGCGGAATATTTGGAAATACCACGTAAAATATTGGATAAAACGCCCTCCGCAGACCTTTGGGAAGGACAAACCGACGAAGCAGAGCTGGGTTTTACTTACGAACGAATCGATGAGCTTCTGTATCTGATGGTCGATTACGGTTATGATTTCGATCACCTTCTCGATGAGGGATTTGAAAAGGACGAAATACAGCGGGCGCGTTCGTTGGTGAAAGGGAATCAATTTAAGCGATTGGGTCCGAAAGTGGCCAGGTTATTCCATGATTATCCAGGATGTGATTTCATCGCTCCGGAAGAATGGTAAGGTTAAACCGGGTTAACGAATACGGAAGCGGTTTCACAGTTATATTATGGTCTCCGAATCACAAAAGGGAATATTATTTCTGGTTGCGACTCCCATCGGAAACATGGGAGATATTACTTTGCGAGCTATCGATATCTTGAAAACAGTAAATATTATTGCTGCGGAGGATACACGCGTTACGGGAAAGCTGCTTAAATTATACGGAATAGACTCAAACATGCGAAGTTTTCACAAATATAATGAAAATACCCAAAAGAAGAGGTTAATACAAGAGCTGCTGGATGGAAAACATGTAGCATTGGTCTCTGACGCCGGAAGCCCCGGTATATCCGACCCTGCATACAGTATTGTTCACGACGCGATTGATAGCGGCATCGAAGTGCAAAGTATCCCCGGTGCGAGTTCCGTAATTTCAGCGCTCACAGTATCCGGATTACCTATGGATAAATTTTTCTTCGCAGGATTCCCGCCGTATAAAAAAGGAGCTAAAAAGCGGTTTATTGAAGCAATGTCCGGACGATCTGAAACTATCGTATTATTCGAATCCCCCCATCGGCTGATAAATACTCTGGAGATGCTGAAGGAGGTATTGGGAGACAGGCGCTGCGTTATATGCCGGGAGCTGACAAAAAGATTCGAAGAGAAAATTCGGGGAAGTTTGAGCGAAATTGTGTTGAATAAGGATGATTTGACGGTAAAGGGGGAGTTTGTCCTCGTGATCGAAGGGAAAAGGGATTAAAAATTGAAAGCTGCCGATGTCAGATATGAGCCATACGACTATCTGACATTTATATATTTCTTTTTACTCACATTCATTCTTTTATTTTTTGGAGGACTCGAATACAGGATAATCACGAATTTGGTGCTTATTTCGCTACTTGTGATATTGAGTATGCTCATCATTCGGAACTTTCATAAAGAACAGCATGGTATCAGGGCATTTATCAGGATGACCTATCCTTTGTTATTGATTACTTTTATTTACGAGCAGGTTGGGCAGTTTATCAATATTATTCATCCGGGTTTTTTCGATTACCAGATTATTAAATTTGAGGAAGCGATCTTCGGCAATAATCCTACGATTCTGCTCCAGCAGATCTCACATCCATTATTAAACGAATTTTTTCATTTGTGCTATTTTTCCTACTTTTTCCTGCTATTAGTTCTGGGGATTCACTTATTTTTACGAAGGGAATACGCTGTGATAGATAAAACGGTCACGGCGTCGACCATTGCATATTACGTGTCCTACATTACGTTTATTCTGTATCCGGTTGAGGGACCCCGGTTGGCATTCGCCGGACAATACTCGATGAAGTTGGATGGATTTTTGTTCGTTCCGCTGTCTAATTTCGTGATAAATTCGGCAGGTTTGCACGGAGGATGCATGCCCTCCTCGCACGTAGCTGTTGCGCTGGTAACCGTACTTATAAGCCGAAAATACGCCCCAAAATTGTATCCATATTATCTTATACTCACAAGCGGATTACTTATAGGTACTTTCTGGGGTAGATTCCATTATGTCTCCGATGCGGTTGCCGGGGCAATTTTAGGTTTTCTGGCTGTGTGGATCTCAGAATGGATTTATTCTAAATTGTGGACTAATAGTTAAGCGGATTATTATGAATAGCCGTCGGGTGACGGCACCCGACAGCGCTTTTACGCAGGGGAGGAGGAGGTCCGCCTGGTACCTCGCTTGTACCAGGATTACGGTCAGCGCTGGAGCGCTGACCGTAGATGCGGGAGATTGGTGTCGGTTGTTCACTCGCTACGCTCGCTCAAAACCTGATCTATGGCGCGCTTAACCTGTTACCTCCCGAAGCACAAGGCTTCGGCTACGAATAGATGGTTTTTATGAATTATCCGTATTAAAAGTATATCTGAATTATCCGGGGATGAATTTATTTGTTCTGTTCGCTGGCAAGATATTCTTGAATGAACTCATCTATTTCGCCATCCATGACTGCCTGCGTGTTGGATGTTTCGCAGTCGGTACGGTGGTCTTTTACCAAATTGTAAGGATGGAAAACATAACTGCGAATCTGGCTGCCCCATTCGATCTTCTTTTTGGAAGCTTCCATCTCCGCCATCTTTTCAGCTTCTTTCTCAAGCTCCAGTTGGTATAATCTCGCCCTGAGGATTTTCATGGCGTAATCTTTGTTCTTATGCTGTGATCGTTCGGACTGGCAACTAACTACGATTCCGGTGGGATGGTGGGTTATCCTGACCGCTGAGGAGGTTTTGTTAACATGCTGCCCGCCCGCGCCGGAGGCTCGAAAGGTGTCGATGCGGATGTCATCATCTTTAATCTCAATCTTGATTGTATCTTCGATATCCGGATAGACCGAAACCGAGGCGAATGATGTATGCCTCCGCCCGCTGGCATCGAACGGGGAGATTCGCACCAGTCGGTGAACGCCCATCTCTCCCTTGAGATATCCATAAGCGTATTCGCCCGATATCTCCATGGTCGCCGATTTTATACCGGCTTCATCGGCAGCCTGGAAATCGAGTATCTCGGTTTTGTAGCCGTTATTTTCAGCCCATCTCTGGTACATCCGCCACAGCATCTGCGCCCAATCCTGAGATTCGGTTCCGCCTGCTCCCGGGTGAATCGACAGTATCGCGTCTCCAGCGTCTTCTTCGTCGGAAAGCATTGATTTCAGCTCGAATTTCTTTAGCTTCCTATCGATATCGGTGTACTTTTCCTTTACTTCTTCGGCGGTTTGCTGATCGGATTCCTCCTCAGCCAATTGTGCCAGAACCTTTAAGTCATCGAATTGGGAATTCAGTTTACTGAAAGTATCTTTCGTGGAGGTAAGACGTTTTATTTTGCTGAGTACTTCTTGAGCATTGGATTGGTTTTCCCAGAAATCCTGCCGCTTGGTTTGTTCTTCCAGTTTCTTGAGAGTGGAGTTGATGGAATTAAGGTCAAAGATACCCCCGGAGGGAGTTCAAGCGCTTTTCAAGTTCCTCAAAATCAAGTTCCGATAAATCGACCATAATGCACTATCCTATGAAGAAGCGACCACTTTCATAAATTTTCGTTTCCCAACTTTTACCAATCTCTCAAATGAGATATCGATATCTATTTCGGGGGATTCCACTTTCTCCCCATCTATAGAAACCGCTCCCTGCTTGATCATCCTGCGTGCTTCACCGTTAGAGCTGCATAATCCGCTTTCGGTCAGCATTTTAATAATCCAGACGGAGTTGTTCTCGGAATGAAATCCGCATGTGGCGATCTCGTCCGGAAGTCCTTTCTGCGAAAACACCCTTTCGAACTCCTCTTGCGCTTTTGCGGCTGCTTCCGGCGAGTGATAAAAGTCGATAATCTCCCTGGCAAGTCGTTTTTTATGGATCATCGGATTAATATCCCCGGTTTCCAGGTTCCTTTTAATCGAATCCAGCTCATCCATCGGGAGATCGGTCAGCAGTACGAAGTAATCATAAAGCAGGGAATCCGGTATCGACATAATTTTGCCGAACATCTCGTTAGGCGGCTCATTGATGCCGATGTAGTTGTCCAGCGATTTCGACATTTTGTCGATTCCATCGGTACCAACCAGCAACGGCATGGTGATGATAACTTGAGGATCCATACCATACGCTTTTTGAATCTCCCTTCCCACCAACAAGTTGAACTTCTGGTCATTCCCCCCTAATTCGATATCTGCTTTCAGGGCAACGCTATCATACCCTTGAATTAATGGATATAGAAATTCCAGAATACTGATCGGTTGATTACTTTTATATCTTTTTTCAAAATCATCCCGCTCCAGCATTCTGGCAACTGTATATTGGGAAGCGAGTTCCAACACATCCTCGAAACCCATTTTAGAACACCATTTGGAATTATATTCAATCTTAATTTTGCTGAGATCAAGAAGCGCGGAAACTTGTTCGGCATAGGTCTGTGCATTTTCCACCACCTCTTTTTTGGTCATTCGCGTTCTAATTTCTGATCTACCGGACGGATCGCCTATCATCGCGGTGAAATCACCAATCAAAAATACAATTTGGTGTCCCATATCCTGCATCTGAGCCAGTTTCCGAATACCGACAGTATGCCCAAGATGAATATCCGGTTTGGTGGGATCGAAGCCCTGTTTAACTATCAGCGGTTTGCCCGATTCCGCTGACTTTTTCAATTTATTCTCAAGGTCTTCTTCCAGTATTATCTCTACCGTTCCTCTTCTTATTGTCTCAAGTTGCTCGTTAATGCTGGTCATTTATGGTGCCTTTAAATAACGTTTTTCTAATGGAGACCTAAATCTGTAAATATAAACATGCTTTATACTTCAAGCAACATAAATAAATATTTTCTATACTTGACTATATAGATATTTGAATTATATTAAATTCAGAAATTTCTTCGATTTTTATGACAAATTATGGTAGCCAAATATCCATCTCACATAATCATCCACCCACAAACAAAGGAGTTTAAATGAGGGTAAACTTAATTGTCGTAGCAGTATTGCTTACATCCCTGATGTTATCCGGGATGGCAATGGGATATGTGCCTGAAAAGGACACATATTATGTTACCAAGTATTTCAACAAAACATTCACGCTGACGCAGTCCGATGACGAAATTATCGTGAAGTTTGCCGAGGGCGCCGACTTCTCACAGTTCGAGAACGCTTACAACCTGGAAAAAGCTCAGGTACTTGACGAAACCAAGCTTATCGGGGTTTATACTATCCCGAGCGGTTTCACCATGAGTTCCACACTGGATATGGTCAACTCAGATATTTCGGTGAGGCGCGCCGCTCCGGCTTATACCGATCACGAAGGATTCACCAAGTACTGCGTACCGACCGAATTGACCGTGCAGTTCAACGAAGGCGTGAGTGAAGCCCGCATGATGGAGATCATCGACGAAGTCGGTTCCGAAGTGGTTCGCGACCAATGGACTCCGGGTTATTATACCATCAGCGCTCCTTCAGACCAGGGCTATTTCTACACCATCCGCGAATTGAACAGGTATGATGAAGTGAAATTTTCCGAGCCGTCGATTATTTCCTATAACGACGCAACCTGGACCCCGAACGATACCTATTTTAATGAGCAGTGGCCATTGAGGAACACCGGTCAGGACTGCAGCGGCTGCACACCGTACTCGGATCATGACATAGACGCCGAGGATGGCTGGGATACCGGTAGAGGTGATCCCAATGTAATAGTATCGGTTATTGATACCGGTATGGACTTGACACATCCGGATCTTGCGGGCAATTTGCTACCACGCAATGGCGAGGATTGGGATTTTGCTGATCCCGACGGTTCGCCCGATGACGAAGGGAATCATGGAACCGCTTGCAGCGGTATCGCGGTGGCGATTGCCAATAACGCTCTGGGTGTAGCCGGAGTGGCAAACCAGTGCCGCATCATGCCTTTACGCATCAATCTTACCTCGGGATACAACCAGAATCGCGCCGATGCCATCAACTACGCAACCACTCGTCGTCCCGACTTCGATGGATTAGTATTATCCAATTCATGGCGCATGTCCTCCGGTGACTACTCGGCGGTACAGGCGGCGATCGAGAATGCTTATGCCAATGACGTTCTGGTGTGTTTCTCGGCAGGTAACGGAAACGGCAACATACAGTATCCCGCGATATACCCCGAAGCGATGGCGATAGCAGCTTCCAGCCCTTGCGACGAAAGAGTCAGCCCATCAAGCTGTGACGGTGAATGGTGGGGTTCAGACTATGGTGAAGAACTTGATTGCGCCGCTCCCGGAGTAAAAATCTATACCACCGACCGTCAAGGTGGAGCCGGATACAGCTCCGGTGACTATTACGATTCGTTCAATGGCACATCCTCCGCCTGTCCGCATGTTGCCGCGGTTGGAGCGGTTGTATGGGCATTGAATCCCTCCCTGACCAATGTTCAGGTAAGAGAGATCATTAATGAATCAGCCGATCAGGTTGGCGGGTATTATTATAATCCCAATACCGGTAAATCGAATGAGCTGGGACATGGAAGAATTAACCTTGCCGGAGCGGTTGCGATGGTCAGCGATCCCCCGTGTTGTTCGGTGGATATGGTGCCGGATGACTCTCCCGTATTTGTCGAACCGGGTGGAACCTTCGGATTAACCGGCTATGTCAGCAATCCCACCGAGAATAGTATCGTAACCGATGTATGGGTTGGCGTCAAATATATGGGTACTTTCTATCAGCTCTGGCGCTTCAATAATATCTCCCTGTCACCCGGGCAGACATTATCGTCACATCTGAATCAGAGTGTTCCGAACTACGCTCCCGAAGGAACTTACGATTATATCGCATACTGCGGTGAGTGGAACTATGAGAAGTGCGATTCGGCATCGTTCCCGTTCACGGTAGGTACGCTGGGCGAAGGCTTCGCTTATGTGGTAATGCATAATGGCGTTAACAACTACTTCACTCTGGACGATTTCGAATACGGCGGTACGGTAAAGGATTTCGAAGATGTCCCCGAAACCTATTGGTATTATGGCGGCAACCAGAATCTGGGAACCTTCTACTCAGGCCTGGAATTCGGTCAGCACGCGGTTATATTAGAGGATCTGGTTTATGGATATAACAGCTCGTCATATCCTCCGCATTCCGGATACCAGGTACTGTACACTCCAGACGCATATTCAAGCATTCGGGTTGACTTCGATGTTAGCCAAACCCAGGTGGGTGTATGGTATACCTCGGACGAAAACTTCTATCTTGAAGGATATGATGAATTCGGTAACCTCCTCGCCGAAGATAGCGGTCCTTCGAATCTCGGAAGCAATACTTATCTGGAGATAATTCATTATGGGATTGATTCCAAGACCTATACGGATATCGGAGACCTCGCCGGGTGGAGTCTGGAAGGCGCCTTTGGTGAGTTAGCAGGCGAATCCGCTGATGCTGATATTCCAACAGCGTTTGAGCTGATCGGTAATTATCCCAATCCGTTCAACGCCACCACCAACATCAGTTTCCAGGTTCCGCATGCAAGCGATGTTAAGCTGGAGGTCTTTAATATTATGGGTCAGAAAGTTGCCACCCTTATGAACGGAAGAATGGAAACCGGAACCCATACGGTTAGCTGGGATGCATCGAATAATTCCAGCGGTGTTTACTTCTATAAATTAACCGCCGGTGATTTGGTATATACCAAGAAGATGAGCTTACTCAAGTAGCTTCCTTACCTCTTGATAATGCCCTCCGGTATTTTAGTATCGGGGGGTTTTTTTATTTTTTCTTTGAATTCGAGTAATACCGAAGATTTATGAAACATCATATTCTCGATAAATGTATTTTTAGATAGTTCAGATACTATATGTTTTAAAAAATATGGGACTATTAATTTTTCCAACTTTGATAAATATTCTTGACAATATTTGGGTAATTATGTTAATTGTGAGGTTTAGGAAAACAATTTAGAGGTAACGACTGCTCTAAATGGCGGTACTAATGTTTAAGGTGATACGGCTTTCGGACAAGGAAGGGTTGCATTATGGGAAAAGGATAACTCTCTGGGGTGAAGAAGAACTATAATTTTGAGTGGGAATTTTTCATTTACATTATTAAACTAAATTAAAGGAGTAACACATGACACACAAGTTAAAATCATTGTCACTTGCAGCTACGTTATTATTTCTTTTAAGCTGCATGCTCGTTTCGATTCCTCAAGCAAGAGCCGGGGAAGGATTGGCTTATGACTCCGGTCCCAACGTCATTCTGTATGATTATGCCGATGCCGGAACCAAGTTCGCTGTACGGTTTACACCGGCGCAAGCCTGTTCGGTAATGGCTATTCAGATAGCTGGCGGCATGGGTTCCGGTGATATCGATATCCATGTCTGGAGAAATGACGGCGGCGAGCCGGGTGATGATATTATTACCCCTATGACCTATAACCTGCTCGGCAACCTCCAGTATCAAACCATAACACTGGATACTCCGGCTGAGGTTTTGGGCGGTGATTTCCATGCAGGTTTCGAGTTCACGCAGGATGCCCCGCCTTATGCGCTGTCCGATGGCGACGGCAACACCGAAGACCGCAGCATGGTTATGGAACCCAGCGGAGATTGGACGGTTATTAACAACGACCTGGCTATCCGTGTTTACGTGGAGTACTTTGAACCCCAGATGGAAGAGCCCATTTTCTATGACGGGAATCCTTCCTATTTGCTTAACGATTACACCGAAGCCGGGGATATGTTTGCAGTCAGATTCACCAACACTCGCCACCCTGATTTATGGTGTGAGATACTTGGTATGAGGATTGCAACCGGCGGCGCCGCCGATGGCGATGTGCTGGTTCATGTATGGGGCGACGATGGCGGCGAACCCGGCACGGAGTTGATTGATCCTATGGAGACGACTCTGAGCGGACTTTATACCTACGAGAATGTTATTCCAGGTGATCCAATAAATATCAGGGCTCAGGATTTCCATGTTGGCTATGAGCTGGTAAACGGTTCACCGCCCAAAGCGACCACAGATGACGATGACCCGGTTGAGAATCGCAGCAAGGCGGCGCACAGCGATGGAGTCTGGGAGGTATTAGACCATAATTTAAACATACAGATTTATGTACGATACTACGTACCTGGTCCGGAACTTCTTTCCTATGACAGCAATCCCGAGTATACTTTAAACAATTATACAGAGGCTAACACAAAATTCGCCGTTAAGTTTACCAATACCGAGAATCCGACTTTCGATCTATCAGTAACCGCGCTGGATATTGCATCGCAGTCGGGAGCTGGCGATGTTTATCTCCATTTATGGGCTCCAGGACCGGACGGAATGCCCGGCGATGATTTAATGACGCCCCAGCAGGTCACTTTAAACGGCGTGCCGATTTATCAAACGATTGAACTAAACGAAGCTGTCGATATCTGCTACGAGAACTTCTATGCCGGTTTCGAGCTGATATCGGGCTCTCCGCCTCGAGCAACCACCGACGGTAATGGCGTTACCGGAGACCGTAGTATGGTCAAGGTGGGTAGCGATGATTGGGTGATTTTGGAGAATGATCTTAACATTCGCGCCTGGGTAACATTTGGTGAGATGACACCGGTTACCGTCGATCCTCCGACATTGACGTCGCCCGAAAATGGCGGTTTGGTTTGGGATGTTCCTGTCGAGTTCGAATGGAATGCGGTTGCTAATGGCGACTGGTATAGAATTCAGGTCGATGATGAGGATCAATTCAACTCGCCTGAATTCGATGAGATAGTTACCGGAACTACCGCATCATGGTCACCAGTGACTCCTATGACCTACTACTGGAGGGTAGCGACCTACTCATGCTACCTCTGGAGTGACTGGTCAGCAGTATGGAGCTTCGATTTAACATCTGGTGTGGATGATATCGACGATGGCACCCTTCCGACGGATTACGCTCTCTATCAGAGCTATCCGAACCCGTTCAACGCTTCCACCAAGATTACTTACGCGTTACCTGAGAATGCTCATGTGCAAGTATCTATCTACAATCTTACCGGGCAGTTGATTGATACGATAGTAGATGAGAAGCAGGAAGCCGGTTACCACACTGTGGATTGGAATGCGGCTGATTACAGCACCGGTATTTACTTCTACAAATTAAACGCCGGCGATCATACTATCGCCAAGAGAATGACATTGCTGAAATAAAACCGTATACAATACGTGGCGTTTTATCAAAGGGTTGGGAATTTTTCCCAGCCCTTTTTTTGCGTGATTGAAACATGGACATAAAAGCCGATCAGACAAATTCGATGGCTTGATGTAAAATCTGGAGCTTAGCGATTTAGCCCATATTATTCACAAATTTAGTTATTGGTAGCGGAAGCACACCGGAGGCGCGTAAACCTTACGCTTCCGGCGTTTCTTTATAATCCTCAATTCCAATCTGTAAATGAACTGCCTCTTTTGAACTCCCGAAGGAGAAAAAGGGTAGCATATTTAGCTCGACGCATACGGGTTGAGCATGTTAAGATATTACGTTGCGCGAGATATACGACCTCGCCCCAAGGTGGTAAACTTTAGTCTACAGATTAACAGGCATTATGAATTATCCGGGATAGTAGCAATGGATGTAAAGTAGTATCGTGATTATCAGAGAATAAGTGGATTATGAAAGCGCCGATATGCGATTGCGGAATGGTGTTGGAGTATATGTAAGAGCTGCAAATGTTTAATACAGTCTGGGAACTTCGGAGAAGATATATTTCCAGGGATTGCGAGCTTTCCGGTTTTTATGTACCTCGTAATGTAAATGTGGACCGGTGGAGCGACCGGATGATCCCATCAATCCGATAGTCTGCCAGCGTTTAACCGCCTGCCCCCTCCTTACGTTAATATCCTCAAGATGACCATAGACAGTTTTGTATCCACAACCGTGATCTATCGTAATAATCCTGCCCAATCTCCCCGCCCAGCCGGTATTGATAACTTTCCCGTCTGCGGTTGCGTAAACCGGAGTGCCCTTTTCACCTGCAATATCCAGACCGGTGTGCAGGTGAGTTTTTCCGGTAAACGGATCGGGGCGATATCCGAATCCGCTGGCGTAATATCCTTCGCAAGGTTTAATGGAGGGAGTATGATCCAAAAGGTATTTCTTGGTGTTAAGTTCATCAAGTACTGTAGCGTATGAGGCGTTTTCGAATTGCACAGTTTTTAAAACCGTCTGTATTTCGTTTTGAAGCTCGGAAAGATTTGTGGCAAGTTTGGTATTCAGTGGTATCATTTGCTCTTTGAAAGTACCGCCCGTTCCGAGCTGACGAGTTTGCGGATCGACGGCTGGTATATCGAAGACCATTCTTATATCTTTGTCTTTTTCAACAATCCTGTCCACCTGAAGCCTTACTTGCTCTAAAGCCAAATCCATTTCATGCAGCCGGTTAATGAGAAATTCGTTTTTGGATTGGAGCCTTTCGAGTTCGGCTATTTTCATCCTCTCCCGAAAATACTCATAACCGAACCACCCGCTGAGAAGAAATAGCAGCCCTAACATTGATAAAAGAAAAAATATACCAAAACGGGATACAGTAATACTCTTTATATTTTGATTCTGATCGGGGATGCAGAGCAGAGTTATCTTGTTTCTATTCATCTTTATTAACCATTAATATAAATCAACATAACCATGTTCAATAATAACACAGTTGAACACTTCAGTCAAGTCATTTTTACATTTAATGTAATTCAAAAATGAGCCGATTGTGTCATAATATAAATAGGTGCATAGTTTTACACATCTTTTTATCCCAATTATTCTAAATTCCGAAAACATCGTTCATCCCGCTATCTAATATACCTACAATTACCATGCCAGGTTGCGAATTTCCCTTTTGAGATTTCTCCGTAGCTTTCATTACGAGATATAAACAGATCAAGCTTCCTGCATTGAGTTTTCTATCATACATTTTTCTACTTCATTTTCTAATTATTCCGGAATTGAATTTAAAACTACTTAAATGTGATGGTTCTTCCTTTTTGAAAGGTGACATCGAATTTATCCAATGCGCCCTTACGCCCCATTGTTGGCGGCAGGTCATCGGTGTCAGCAATTGCAAAAAGCACCTTGATTACTTTACCATTCAGTTTTGTGCTTAAATTGTGGAGATACATGTAGGTATGAGACACCAAGCCGGTTATCTTGAAACGACGATTGTTTTTGATATCGCCCACCAGCACTGTGCCTAATGTTACCGGTAATATGGAGAGGTCCGCGCCGGTATCCACCAGTACATCCTCGATCGCTATCCATTCCCTGAACACCCGGGAATAGACATGCATGCAGACTCGAGGGCGTTTAATGGATGCAAAGATATTCGAATCCTCTAATTGATATCGGAATTTTATCTCAGACAATCAAAAACTCGCGTTCTTTCTTTTTCCAGGCGACAGTAAGTTCTCGTCCGGGATGTTTCGTGATCTCTTTCTCTAATTGCGTCTTCAGATCTTTTCCCTCCCATATTATCTCTTCATCGAGTTTTAAAATATATGTAGGGGAAAGCTGATTATCACCGCTGAGATTTCTGTTGTTTTTATCCACTTCTTCTCCTTCTATTATTCAAAACGGCAAAAAAGGTTAAAAACTTTACAGTTTTTTCTTGATAATTGATATCCTTTTAATTATAATAGTAATGCTGGAGAAATAATGGATAGAGACGAAGCTCTTCGGTTAGTAGAGAGCAAAATTAAAAATAAGAATCTTCGCAAACATATCTTAGCGGTGGAAGCGGTTATGGGTAGATTGGCTGAGTATTTCAGCGAAGATGTTCAACTTTGGCGTTTAACCGGACTTTTGCACGACCTTGATTATGAAAGGACGGTCAAAAAACCTGAGAAGCACACTCTGGTAACCGAAGAATGGCTCTCCGAATATGAACTGGATCCGGCGATTATCCGCGGTATCAAAGCCCACGCCGGGCAGATTGAACCGGAGACTAAGATGGAAAAAGCGATTTATGCTACAGATCCGACAACGGGCTTGATTGTTGCAGCAGCGCTAATGCATCCTACTAAGAAGCTGGAAGGTCTGGATGTTGAGTTTTTAATGCGAAGGTTCAAAGAAAAAAGATTCGCTGCGGGAGCCCGCAGAGAAGATATATTAACGTGTGAACGATTGAATCTAAATCTGGAGGAATTCCTGGGGCTTTGTCTCGAGGGTATGCAGAGAATTTCCAACGAACTTGGGTTGTAGCGATACCATAGGATCATCAGGGGATGAGGGAAGGGAAGTAGTCGAGCCGGTCACAGGTCAAATTATGCCTGCTTCATTTAAAAGTTGGTTTAAACATAATGATCTACTCTTAGTTCTGGCATTGAGCAAATTGCTCATCCATCTGTTGATCAGTAATAACTTCGGGTATTTTGCTGATGAACTCTATTACAAAGTCGCCAGCGAACGTCTCGCATTCGGTTATATAGACTTCCAGCCTTTAATTGCATTTATAATAAAAGCGGCAGTTTTCATATTCGGGGATTCAGTCTCGGGACTGCGCGTGTTAGCGGCAGTTGCCGGGGCAACGTTGGTCTTCCTAACCGGCGTAATTACACGGGAGCTGGGAGGGAATAAATTCGCTCAGGGCATAGCCGCTCTGGCGGTTATAATAGCGCCGGCATTCCTTGGTATATCCAACCTGATGACGCCCAACGTATTCTCGCTTTTGTTCTGGAGCCTTGTGATATACTTGTGCATTAAAATCTATGAGAACAATCAACCTCGCCATTGGATTGTTTTAGGTATTATCCTGGGGATCGGCATATTAAATAAGGCAAGCATTGTCTTTCTGATAATTTTGTTGATAATAGGGCTGCTTATCGAAAGAAGATACGATATTTTTAAAAATAAATGGTTCTATATATCGATATTAATTGGCGGATTAATTAGTTTACCGCTCATAATATGGCAGATTCAAAATGACTTTTTAAGTCTCCAGTTCTTTATGGATCCAACACGCCGCGGAGGTTTGAACGTCTATTCAGTTTACTATCTGATCGGACAGGTACTCTATCACCATCCGCTCAATTTCCCGCTTCTTTTGATGGGGCTTTATTTTTTCTTTTTTGGCGGCGGAAGACGTTATCGCATATTCGGTTGGGTGTATGTTATAGGCTTTTCCGTGTTTTTTATCACGAAAGCGAAGGTATATTATATGTCTCCAATTTATCCCTTTATTTTCGCCGGCGGAGCGGTGGTCTTGGGTAGCTTCATTAATAAATTGAATTCAAAATGGGTAAAACCAGCTATAATAACCGTGATGATACTGGGCGGGATTATAACAGCTCCCGCATTTTTGCCGGTCTTCCCCGAGGATAATATGAGGCAGTATATTAATTATATACGCCTGATCGGTTATAGTAACCTGCCGGAAGCCAAGTATATTATTAAGGATATGAGGGGGTGGGAAACTTTAGCCGAAAGGGTTGCTGAAGTCTATTACGGACTTACTCCGGAGAAACGAGAGAGCTGTGTTATTCTGGCGGATTATTATCCGGAAACCAGCGCTTTAAACCTGTTCGGTGATAAATACGGGCTTCCCCCCGTCTACAGCAGACATAACAATTATTTCCTTTGGGGAAAGGGGAATATTAATGGCGGTCAGACTGCGATTTTTGTGGGAATTGATACGGAGCACGTAGAAGATATATACGGTGATATAAAATTGGTCAGTACCGGCGAGCATGCAGTCAAACAGAAGATTTTCCTTTGTTCGGACCCGATTCTTTCTTTAAAAGAAAACTGGAGTAATTTGGGCGTATATTTCTAACTTTTTCAAGAGAACCGGTTCTTACACCGAGCCAAAACCGGGGCATTTGAGCGCCTATTTTAGATAAGAGACTCATCGGTATTACGGTGAGTCAAACATAAATAACAGATAGTAGTAACAAAGCTACTGGTTTCACAGAAGCATCCAATGGAATGGGCATCGAAGGGTATATTATGTTCACTCATAATTGCGCCATTTGTTACAGTATTTTCATATTATTTGGTTAATCTCTTAAGGGGGAAGTTATGAAACTTTTCATATCAATAGCTACATATAATGAAAGCCACAATATAGAGAAGTTGATCCGTGCTCTTTATTCATTAAATTTGCCGGAATTGAATGTTGTCATAGTTGATGATAATTCACCCGATGGCACTTCGGAAATAGTTGTGAGGCTACAGAGCCATTTCTCCTCGCTTCATCTTATAAAACGCGAACGGAAATCCGGTTATGGAGGAGCGCATGTAGAAGGTTTCAGGTATGCTTTGAAAAAAGATGCGGATGTCGTTATTTCAATGGATGCTGATTTTTCTCATAACCCGGTGAAGATACCGGAAATGCTCGAAGAGGTAAAGCAAGGTTTCGATGTTGTGGTGGGCTCTCGACGAGTTGAGCAAGGCAAAGTAATCGGGTGGAGTCTGTGGCGTAAGTGCTGCAGCAAAGGTGCGATGATGTTATCCAAAGCACTTCTCGGTATCAAAACCAAGGATTTGACAAGCGGTTATCGCGCTTATCGTCGTGAAGTGCTGGAAAGGATTAACGTTGAGAAAATTTTAAGTAATGGATATTCATTTTTGGAGGAAATGATATACTGGGTTGAAACCGCCGGCTTCAAGGTAAAGGAAATACCGATTGTTTTTCGTGATCGCCAGTTCGGGAAATCAAAATTGTCTAAATGGGAAATCCTAAAGTTTTTTGTAACAATCTTCAAGTTAAAATATTTGACGATAAAATTGCTGCACAAAGAGCCAAAAAAAGCAAGTAAAAAAGCGCTCTTAATAGATCGGGATTAGTTACTTGCTGAAAATAACCGTTCAACAGACAATTGCTTAGCGCCGCTGCAAGAACCCGGCTTCCAATTTGTTTTGACCGTCATTATGTAAACAGTAATTGTGAATACAATAATTTTGAATTTTCTATTAATTTGTATTATAGTATTTGTATACTTAGAGTTTCACAGTTATATATTCTGTTATAAACTCTTATGAGAGGTGTTGTCAAAGACCATTTACTGAAGTTTCTTCTGTTTTATTCTATTTTATTCTTGACAATCGGATATATATAGGTTAAATTATTTCACGGTAGTTAGGTAGTAGCAATATTACCAATTTTTGAAAACAATATGTGAATTAGCGAATCATCCACGGTTTTGTCTCTATTGAACTGTGGATACCGGGTTTATTCCCGCAAAAGCTGGCTGGCTTCTACATGGGTAGTAGTAGAATTCGGTCGCGTAGGGAGGAAAAATGGCAGCGGTAGCTGTTCCAAAGTTATTATCTGATATTCATAAAATCACTAATCCATGGTGTCTATTATCGGTGGGGAGATTCGAAAGCGGATATGTCGTTGATGAGCATGTTTCGGTGATGTTAAAATGACTAATATATAATACTGGAGGCCAGTAATGGATAAAGCAATTTTATTTGGAGATGCCTGTACTTACGCGTTGAGAAAAGGTCCTCGGCTTTCTCTCTTCTCGGAATTTAAGAAGCTTCATTGGATGTACAGAAATCGCATGGACGCTCTAATCGAAGAAGACTATACCTGTTATGAAGGGATCATGGCTAACGTGGAGGATACATTCGGGATTGATCTGACTGAGAAGCAAATCCTGGAGATCGGATGCGGTCAGCTATACCCTCAAGCGCATGCGCTTGCCCAGAAGAACGAAGTACATGGAATTGACCTGGATATCGTGCTATATAACTGGTCACCGATTTTGATAGCCAAATTGCTTCTCAATAACGGCATCAAGAGAACTTTAAAGACGACCATTCGAAAGCTCCTCTTCGATGGCGAATACAAATCGAAATTGTCGAAACGCTATGGCGGCGATCTTGTAAAGAAGCCTCAATTCTATCGCATGAATGGAGAGGATCTGACATTCGACGATGATTATTTTGATTTCATCTTCTCAGTCACCGTCTTTGAGCATATAGAAGATGTGGATAAATGCGTTAGCGAAATAAAACGGGTGCTGAAACCGGATGGAGTATTCTCAATTGATATTAACCTCTTCACCGGAATTACCGGCGGGCATAATCTTTACGGAAAACATCCTGCCGAAACGCAGATACCTCCGTGGGATCATTTAAGACAGGGGCTCTATCCCACTAATGTCTACCTGAATAAATTACTTCTGGATGATTATAAGAGGATATTCAGGAAACACTTTAGCGAGGTTCAATTTATTGAGAACGAATCCACTCAATTCAAGGATTTGCTGACTGATGAAATCAGACAGGAACTAAGCGACTATTCCGAACACGAGCTGTTATTGGATATGGTAACCGTGCAGGGTAAGAAAACCGTAGCCGAGCCTGTTGATCAGCAACAATTGGAGTTTCATAAAACAGGGATATAGCGAGTATTATTCATAAATATCATCATCGGTAGCATTTGTGCTTTATTAAAGAGCCGCATGCTTTATCTTGATTCGAATCCATCTTCCAGAATCTTCTTTATCGCGGGATTGACTTTGTAGTTTTCTCTTGTTGAAAGCAATCTTTTTTGCTGTTTTCCCAAATGAAGATTAGCCTTCTGTTCGTCGGTCATATCCTTTTGCCACCACTCTTTCGCTATATATAATCCCCTTTCTTTCCCGAATATGTTTTTATATGAAAAATACGTCCAATGAATTCCTCGCTGGTTCATTAATTCAATCATATCCTCTGTCCATCGCAATCCGTCTTCGCCCGAATCCCATACGGCGCTGAACTCTCCCACAAACAGAGGGCGTCTTTGGAGTGCATGCCAGGACCTGTATAATTTTTGCAGTCCCTGTTTCAATAGTGATTTGTGAGGATAAGCTACGGAAGCAGCGTTTTCTATATCCCTTCTGGGAGCTTCTCCGTATTGGTGTATCTGCAATAAGATGTTATCATCATCAAATTCACCGCCGCAGCTAAAAGCGCTTTGGCCGTGAAAATAATGAGCGCTTAAAACAATAATATGATTCCTGTCAACCTGCCTAATCGCCTTAACAACCTCTTCATAAAATGAATGAAGCGCCTCTTTTGATCCGGGGCGGGGCTCATTTAGAATGTCATAACCAGCCACTCCCGGATGGTTGGCAAAATGTTCGGCAAGATATCTCCAGGCGGCAATGACCCTCTTCCTCAAATCTTTATTAGTCCAAAGAGAATTACCCAATTGGTTGGTGGTGTTCTGATGCGTATTCTGTCCGGCTCCGGTCATAGTGATTATTACATATATCCCCTGGGCGTATGCCATATCTATCAAGTCATCGAGTGTTTTAATATAGCCCTCGTCATATTGATAGGGTTCCGTTTCTAAGGTATAAAATCTCAAGTACGAATGGGCTCGCAAGACGTTCGCTCCCATATCTTTCATATTTTTAATGTCCCATTCGGAAATATAATTTTTCAACATTGCGTCGTTAAAAGCGTCTATTTTTTCCAGGCTATTATCTCTATCTTTATAGCTGGCAAACTTAACCGGTCCTATATTAAATCCTCTTAGGAATATCTCATTTCCGGTTTCATCGATAATCTTCTTACCTTCAATGCGTAAGAAATCGGTTGGCTTTGGTGGCGGTACATTTTCTTGACGGCTATTAACAAATAAAACTCCGACTGCGGTCGTCAATGTGAAAAGGGCTATTAATGGAATCTTTATGATGTTCATAATCTAACTACGGCTTTTCTCTTTTTTCTCTTTATAAAACTACCAGATGAAGTGAGTCAAAATAACTACGAATTCGGAGAATACCCTGCCGAATCTAACCTGTATCATTCATAAATTCAGTCACCGGCAGGGGAAGCCTCGCGCTTCCGGCATTTCTTTGGAATCTTCAAATACAGTCTGTAAATATTCTAATTCACTTGAGCTACCGCAGGACAAGCCTTCGGTACGAATTATTGTTTTTTATGAATTATCCGGACTAAGCGTTTTAATCAAGATATATTATATCGGTTAAATGTCAAGGCAGTATCTCCTGTGGGCTGAAGTTCCTGAAAACATTCGCTACCCAAGCAGTAAAAAATATGAGATGGTTATTAACAACACGATTTAAAGACGATTCCACCATTTCAATTAACTCGGATCTAATTCAACGAATGCCAGTTGTTTTAAATCCCAATTTGATTAACGAAGTTCCCGAATGCGGTGAAACACTTACAACAATATCATCATATATCCGACATAACCATCGATTAGAATCAAGCGAGTACACTCATTACTTCGTACATCTGCAAGGTCTCAAGTTAGCAGTATTTATATATATAATAATTATACAGTCTCTATAAGCCAATTATATAGTATTTATAAAAGTCCATTAGTCGGTTCTATATATGCTGCAATTGATTTTGATATCAATTACCGTTAAACATATAATCATAATTTAATAAGGATAATTTCGTTTTTTTACTTGACAATTGAATGCATATAAGCTAAATTATTTCATGGTAGTTAGGTAGTAGTGATATTACCATTTTTGAAAAACAATATATGAATTAGCGAATCATCCGTGGTTTATTATTATTGAATTGCGGATATTGAGCTTGGTCTTACAAAAGCTGGCTGGTATCTACAGTGGTAGTAGTAGAATTTCGCCGGGTAGGGAGGAATAATGGTAGCGGTGTCTGTTCCAAAGTTATTTTCCAATTTTCCTGAGAGCCATAATGTAGGGGGTTTATTATGAGTGGGAAGAGTAGTGTCACGGCTCATCTACAGGAAGGCTTCCGGGGAACGCATGTCTTCCAAAGCTCGATCAAAACTCCAAACATTCAAAGGGGGAAGAGTATGAAATCCTTCGTATCAATCGCCACCTATAATGAAAGCCATAATATAGAGGGTTTGATTCGTGGCATATTCGCACTGGGTGTTCAGGATCTGAACATAGTGATAATCGATGATAACTCTCCGGACGGTACGGCGAAAATAGTTGAGAACCTTCAAGTTGAATTTCCACGCCTTCATCTTATAACACGCAACGGGAAATCAGGTTACGGGGGCGCGCATGTTAGAGGATTCAAATATGCTCTTGAGCATGACGCTGAGATCATCATTTCGATGGATGCCGATTTTTCCCATGATCCCGCTAAGATACCGGAATTGGTGCGCGAACTACGGAACGGTTACGACATGGTTGTAGGTTCTCGCCGGGTTGAAAACGGGAAAGTGGTCGGATGGAATTCCTGGCGTAAATTCTGCAGCAAAGGCGCTATGGTGTTATCCAAAGCTCTTTTAGGTATTAAAACCAAAGACTTAACCAGTGGTTACCGGGCATATCACAGTGAGGTGCTGAACAGAATTAATCTGGATGGTATCCTCAGTGATGGATATTCTTTCTTGGAGGAGATGGTTTACTGGGTGGAGACGGCCGGCTTTGAAGTCAAGGAAGTTCCTATCACTTTCCTTGATCGTCAACTCGGCAAGTCCAAATTATCGAAGCTTGAGATTGTGAAATTCTTTGTCAATATCTTTAAGCTCAAGTATTCCACTATGAGATTTTTGGATAAAAAGAAAATTGCCACCAGCCATATGCTTTTGTATTGAACAAAAGTGGTAACATTCTTCAGGACCGTGGGGGCTATAACCTACTTGCTTAATATAATGAAACATGGCCAAGGATTTCGCCTTGACCATGCCATATTCGTTATACTCAATATGTCTGACAACCAAAGGCTGTCGATTAATGACTACTTGAGCAGGTTCATCTTCTTGGTGACAACCTTTTCGCCTGCGGTTAATTTGTAGAAGTATACTCCGCTGGCGGCATCGGAAGCGTCCCAGCTTACAGTATGGCTGCCGGCGCTAAGATTACCGTCAACCAATTCAGCCACTCTCTGACCGATAATGTTGTAAACCTCAAGCGATACATCACTCTCAGAAGGAAGCTCGAAAGTTATATTCGTCTGAGCGTTGAAAGGATTAGGATAGTTTCCTATCAGCCCGAATTCTTGCGGAACTGAAGAAGAAGTCTGCTCAAATCCGCCTTCGAGAGTCCATTCATCAGCGCCATTAGCTACGCGAGCGCCAGTGACGGTAAATTCGAATGAGGCGGTATCGTGCGCAAAAGAATCATAATCGCCGCAATATGCAACATAATCATAGGTTCCCTGGGGAGCGAAATTCGGAACATACTGGTTTAAATGAGCTGAAAGCGTCTGTCCGGAGTTAAGAGGAATGTTGAGCACTTTCCCTTGTTCGAAGAACATGCCGGAATACATTACTCCATACCAAACATCAGTTGTAATTTCGTGCATGCAAGGATTACTCACATAACCGGTCAGGCCGAAAGAGCCGCCTGGAGGTACTTCAACCGGGCTGTTATCAGGCTGCATGTCAACAGTACAGCAACCCATCTGACCGCCCATCACATGAATGACTCCGGTCATAAAAGGATGCGGTGTACAATGATAGGGATACATTCCCTGGGTGTCAAATGTAAATGAGTAGGATTCGCCGTGTGCAAGCAGTCCCGAGTCCCATACTCCATCATCGGAGGTGGAAGTATGCTCAACCATGTCGATATTAGTCCAGGTTACCATATCACCGACGTTAATCGTCAGTTCACCGGGCTGAAATGTAAAATCAATAATGTCTACCTGGTGCTCCGCTGCATTAAGCTTCGCCAGATTACCAGCGGTAAAAATCATTGTAGCTGCAAGCGCTACCGTAAGAAAGCCTTTCATTAATATTTTACTCATTGTTTCTCCTTAATTTGAGTTTTGTCTAATTAGTATTGATTTGTTTTATATTTTTCTGTAGAAATAATATTTGACCAACATAGTCAACATTAATGCAAACAAGCATATCTTGGTTATTGTTCCATCTCTATCGTTAATTTTCATTGATTTCAGGAATAAAGGGAGGAATACATAATGTATCCCTCCCGTGTGGTGTGTTATCCCAGCCGTAGCTGAGGATTTGAAAAACTATATATCCGGAGATAAAAAATGTCAATCAAGATTGTCAATCAGAGCAAGCTGGGCAGGAGATTGTGTTTGTAATTATTTATTTCGTCGCGTATCTGATCCCAATTATCTACATATTGTAACGTCCCTCGAACATTCAGACAGTTGTCATTCCAGGGCTGCCGGAAAACCAGAACCCTTTTTACCAGTTTGGATAAATGAATGCACTCCGCGATATTATCCTCGATAAAGATATCGAACCGAGGCATTTCCTTGAGGAGTACATCGAGTTTTTTATTATTACCTCTGAATATTAGTTTCTTATGAGGGATCTGATATTTTTCTAAAAGCTGTGCGGTTTTTTCCCTGTGCCTTTCCGGGCGACTCGTACATATATATATATTATGATCACTTAATTCATTAAGTACTCTATCTGCGCCATCGATTAGTTTGAAATCGCCATAAAGAGTGGTGTTTTCGATCAATTCGGTTACTTCTTCGGCAAAAATACCCAAAACCGATTCAATACTATGCCGGCAAATATGCTCCTTTTTAAGCTTTTTATATCGCGGATATCTTTTATGATAGAATCGAATAAATTCGGAGATAAAATCTATTATTACACCGTCAATATCAACGCCGATATTGAGTTTCTCCATTCGGAACTCTCCTTTTAATATTCCATTGACTAAAAATATTCGACACTTTGTAAAACTACAAGTAAAAATTTGGGCTACCCCGAATAAATTCTATCCCGGATAATTCGTAAGAACCATTAATCCGTAGCCGAAGGCTTGTCCTTCGGGAATTTAAAATACCGGATGAGCAAGGTTTACGCTCCTTCGGCGTGCTTCCGTTACCGGTTATTATATTTATAATTAATATAGGCTATTGACCTGCAGCAGCCGAACGATTTTTGGTATCGATTTTTCGGTAGAATTATCGGATTTCCCCTATAACTATAGTTGGAATTCGATAAAAGGCCAGGACTACGCGAGGGTAATTTTGACTGCCCGAAGTATTCACATGCCCGTAATTCATTATCTTTCAGGATGATATGATTCGTTTCCGGTTAGGTCGGTTTTTGGCAAGAAAATTGAGCGCTATGTTTGCAATTGAAAGAGCAGCAAACAACCAAAAAGGGGGGAATTATGTTTAAGAGTAAGAGTGTAATCATCAGCAGCTTCGTGTTTATCGCGGTGCTGGTTGGCATAATGCTGATCAATGGCTGCGGCAAAGTTGCTCCGGTAGGTCCTGATAACGACCAGACCGCTTTAAAAGAACCATTCGGAAACGAACAGGTGGAGCAGCAGTGGGGTAGAGTGTTTGTAATGAAGGTTGATCATGCGGTCGATTTAGTGACCAGCCCTGACCATCCCGTGGAAATTGATATTGGCGCGGGTGGTTATAACGCTAAACTGGATGTCCCGAATGATGCGACTGATGGCGTAGTCAACATTACGGCGCAGGCATCAGCTTATTTGACTGCATCCGGTATGGTCTACGTATTCGAATTCGGACCGGACGGAACCCAGTTTGACAAATCGACAACCCTGTCTCTCGATGTCGAAGCTATCGAGGATTATGACGAGAATGATAAATTCGACGGGGCGGAGCTAAGATACTGGAATTCGGACAAGCAGGAATGGGAGCTTTACGAGGTCGATGCTGATGATGACGGCAATGGTAAGTTTGAGTTTAACATCGATCACTTCTCAAGATACGGTATAGGCGGACGAACTACATAGTCTTCAAGAACACCGAGTACTCCCGGGACAGGCATTTCGCCTGTCCCTTTTTTATTTCCGATTGCAATTGCAAATTGGATTCTTCCCATAATTATGGGAAATAACCTATGTTTTATTCCGGAAAATGGTTAAAGGAATGTCAGCGCAGTACACCCCCGACAACTAATCTCCTGTACCATAAGGAGTTACTGAAGTGGTAAAAAAAGTTGCAGTTCGGTTCGATTTTTGAGCATATTAAAGCGTGAAAGCCTAAAATGGAAAAACTAAAAAAGGGGGTATATATGTTAAGACGAAATCATCTGATAGTGAGAAGTGCGGTTCTATTTGTTATCGCTGCCGCGATGCTCTTACTGAATGGATGCGGCGAGCTTTCGCCTGTCAGCAATGAAACGGAAATTCAGAAAGAGCCATTCGGCGCAGAACAGGTGGAGCAGCAATGGGGCAGAGTGTTCACGATGAAGGTTGATCATGCGGTCGATTTAGTGACCAGCCCTGACCATCCCGTGGAAATTGATATTGGCGCGGGTGGTTATAACGC
>WJIR01000036.1 GCA_014730175.1 Candidatus Zixiibacteriota bacterium | reverse complement strand
TCTATATTGAGCTTGCCGGGCGATACCCCGCTTCCAAATACGGTTTAAGAGCCGCTGAAAAATTAGGGATACTGGAGACATTTTCCGATTCATTGAATACCGAGGAAACGTTCAAGTACGCAGAGGAGTTGTTATTTGAGAAGAATAATCCCGACTCTGCGCTTCTGGTCTATCAGGAGATAGAAGCCGATCATCCGGGGACCGAATATGCGGCCCGTGCTGCTTATGGCGTTTCATATATTTTAGATTTCTATATCAGTCCGACCGATTCCACCGATTCGTCAGCTGTTCATGCTTATCAACGAGTAGTCGATAAGTATCCGACCACCGAATTTGCAAGTGTATCCAAGTTGCGCCTGGGTCTTTCCTCCAGACAATCGGAGCGACGAAAACTTGGCGAGCAGGTAGAAGAAGATAGTATGATGACGTTCGATCCGGAAGACAGCCTCACATACGAGGAAGCCGGATTAGAGATTATTGAGGAACCCGATAATTTCGTTGAATTGGAATGGCCCAGATCACTTCGGAAGCGGGAGATGAGAGGGGAAGTGGTTCTGAAAGTTTTTATCGATATTTTCGGCGCGATAACCGAAGTGGAGTTACTCACCACTTCCGGTAATGAGGATATTGACGAGGCTATCTATCAGTCGATGATAAATTCAAGTTACGACTCAATGCGAATGGACCCTGATGAGCTTAATCGATACTATATTTACAAATACAGTTTTATCTCCCCAGAGGAACGCAGGAAGCATGGAGAGGAGGAGATGCCCGGGGAAGAAGGCCCCTGATTCACCATATATGCCGGATATCTATAGGCTCAGGATAATATCGAATTCCGAGGCGGCAGGGGATGCATACCTTTTGACATTGCATGCTCCTCAGATCGCCCGATCTTGCCAGCCCGGTAACTTCGTTCAGCTAAAAATTGACTTTCCCGGCGGCGGATTGTGGAGAAGACCGTTTTCTATACTCGATTCTGATGGGGATAATATCCGTATACTTTACAAGGCTCTGGGCAGAGGAACTTCGTATCTCACCTGTTTTACTCCGGATATGGAACTCAATGCTATCGGAGCTTTGGGTAATAGCTTTTCCGAGCCGGGCAGGCTCGACAGCATTGTGCTTGCCGGAGGAGGCATTGGCGTACCTCCTTTGTACTTTTTAGCGAAGGATTTACTCGATAAAGGGTATCTGCCTGAGAATATTCACTTTTTCAATGGCGCGGCTGACGCCGGAGCGTTAGTATTCCTCGATGAAATCGCTGATCTTGGAGTGTCAACTTATGCGGTGACCGAAGACGGGTCGATGGGTATAAAAGGATTTGTTACAGAAGGTGTGATGCAGTTCTTAATGGGAGTGAAAAAAACACCGGTAAAAAAGGATACTTCCTTGTACGCTTGCGGACCGAATCCCATGCTGCATGTTGTCTCTAAATTGGCTGAGGAGTATGACATAAATTGCCAATTGGCTCTGGAATCGCTTATGCCGTGCGGCTTCGGAATATGTATGGGATGCGCAGTGAAGGTGCGCGATAAAAATACTACCGAAGGATATTCTTTCCGGAGGGTTTGTCACGAAGGTCCTATCTTTAACGCCCGGGACATTATTTGGGAATGATGGAAAAGATTGATTTATCATTGGAGATTGCCGGAAAGGAATTTAAGAATCCTATCTGGTTGGCATCCGGAACCTGTGGCTATGGCGAAGAACTCGCGGATTTCTTTAAGTTAGACCAGATCGGAGCTATAGTTACCAAGACTATAACCAAAGAACCAAGACCGGGGCACCCGCCTCCCCGCGTTTTCGAAACCGGCTATGGAATGCTTAATGCCATAGGATTGCAGAATGTCGGCGTTGATGAATTCATCGAATCCAAGCTACCCTTTCTTGAGAAGCAGAATGCCAACCTGATCGTAAACATAGCCGGCCGCTCGGTGGAAGAGTATTGCTCGGTATGCGAAAAGCTCAATGACGCGTCTCAGATTATTTCAGCTATCGAGCTTAACATGTCCTGCCCCAATGTTACCGACGGTTTGGAGTTTTCCAAGAATCCGAAGTTGGCAGAAGAGTTGATAAAGCGGACCAAGTCCGTGGCGACCTGTCCGATTATAGCGAAGCTTTCTCCCAATGTTGCGGATATCTCCGAGATCGCCGTGGCAAGCGAACAAGCAGGCGCGGATGCAATTTCCTTGATTAACACCCTGGTAGGGATGGCGGTGGATATAGAAACATTCAAACCGCGGCTATCCAACGTTACCGGAGGATTATCGGGACCTCCCATAAAGCCGGTGGCTATAGCGATGGTTTATAAGGTATACAATTCGGTCAGTGTACCGGTAATCGGTATCGGCGGTATTATGGACTATCGCGATGTCATCGAGTTCATGTTGTGCGGCGCCTCGGCAGTACAGATCGGCACCGCGAATTTCATCAATCCTCGGATTTCCATCGAGATCATAGAAAGCCTGAAAAGGTGGATGGAGTCCAGGGATTACAGGTCATTGAACGATATTGTCGGCAAGGTTAGAGCATAATGGACTTTATAACTAAACTAAGAAATGCAATTAGAATCAATAATTCCCATGTTTGCGTGGGATTGGATACCGAATTCGAGAAACTTCCCGCGCGCGTGCAGTCTTTCCCGCTGGCACAGGGATTGTACAATCGCGAGATTATCGAATCCACCAAAGAACATGCCTGCGCATATAAACTCAACATTGCGTTTTATGAATGCAGAGGCGTGGAGGGCTGGCAGAGTTTGGAGGAAACCATAAAGGCGATGCCCGATGATATACCGATAATAATAGATGCAAAGCGAGCGGACATCGGCAATACTTCGAGAATGTATGCGCAAGCGATTTACGACCGTTTAGGCGCTGATGCGGTTACCGTGAATCCTTATTTGGGAATCGATGGTATCAAGCCGTTCCTTGAATACAAAGATAAATGTGCATTTATACTATGTCACACCTCCAATGCCTCTTCAGCCGATTTTCAAAGACGGGTTATATCCGATGAGGAATCTCGACCGATGCTATTCGAAATTGTAGCCAGGAAAGCAAAGGAGTGGAATGATATCGGCGCATGCGGTTTGGTGGTAGGCGCTAATGTCCCGGATGATTTTGCCCGTATTATCAAACTTGCTCCCGGTTTGCCGATGCTTATACCGGGAATAGGCGCTCAGGGTGGCGATATCCGATCGGTAGTGGAGAGTGTCAAGGATACTGATTTTTTGATAAACTCATCGCGTGGCATCATATTTCCAGCCGGTTACGATAACTTTGCCGAAGGAGCGCAAAGGCAGGCTTCCGCCCTCAAAGATATTATCAACGATATTCTATACAGAAGAGCATAAGCTATTTATAGTGTCACTATGGATCCCGCGGGTCGATCAGGTTCCCCCGATACATCGGCGCAAACGGGTAAACTTTACGTGAGCATTGAGGGTCGTGCTCCATCGTGACCAAGGGAATAGGTAATGGGATGCGGGACATCCGTGTTCCGCGGTCTCGCAGACAAGAATGTCTGCTCTACTATTGTCGGAAGGTCGGGCATTCCAGTCCGAAATGATAAATCCCGTAACCAAAGGCTCGTCCTTCGGGGATTTTAATCTGCGTAAGTTGGCAGCCGTTGCGGACATTTATTCCCCTCTTCAGAGGGGTGGATTCGTCCAGCGGTACGCGGGGCGAAGACGGGGTGTGTTTAATGTTTCCATAAGCTGCGGGTCGGGTTTGACCTACTACTTCCTTGCTAATGAAACCGTCGTGTGTTATAGTATGTGAAATGAACGAGCCAATCCGGTTCTCGGTATAAATCAGGAAAGGATTGTCGGTGGGATTCTTTACAAACGTTGAACCAATCGCCGATACTGTCCCGAATTCATCGAGCGGCTCCAACGAAATTTTCGATTCACAAGGGAAAGTTAAATGCATGAATTTTCATTATTAGAAGATCTGCTGAATAAGATCAAACAGATTGCCAGCGAAAACAACTCCAAACAGGTGGTGGGAGTTAAAATCCGTATCGGAGCCTTGGCGCATATTTCAGCGGCTCATTTCCGCGAACATTTCGAACATGCTTCCAGTGGGACGGTTGCCGAAGGAGCGGAGCTGGAGATCACAACCTCCGAAGATCAAGAAGATCCGAATGCCCAGGATATTTTGCTGGAGAGCGTTGAGTTGTCGGAATGAAACCAAAAGCCGCAAGTAAGAACACTGATTCACGCGATCGTCGACGCTTGAAACTACTTGTATCCGGCGCTGTCCAGGGCGTGGGATTCCGTCCCTTTGTTCATCGGCTGGCATCAGAGTTTAGACTTACCGGCTGGGTTAGGAATTCTACTGAAGGCATGGAGATTGAAGTTGAAGGAAACACCGAATCGCTTGCCGAGTTTCTGAAGCGATTAAAATCAGACAATCCCCCATTATCCTCGATTACCAGTTGCGAATATCGATTTCTTGATATGCATGGCTATGCCGATTTCCGAATAATGGACAGTATAAATTCAGGAGAGAGAAATACGATTGTTCTTCCGGATATAGCAACCTGTGCTGATTGCCTTCGAGATATTTTCGACAAAGATAATCGTCGCTACAATTATCCGTTTACCAATTGCACTAATTGCGGACCGCGCTACAGTATTATCGAAGCGCTCCCTTATGATCGAGTTAATACATCCATGAGAGCATTCGAGATGTGCGATGAATGCCGGAATGAATATGAAGATTTCTCAGACAGGAGATTTCATGCTCAACCAAATGCCTGCCCTGAATGCGGACCGCATCTGGAGCTATGGGATAAGTCCGGCAAAATTTTGGAGTTAAGATCAGAAGCGCTTCCGAAAGCATGCGAGTTGATTCGGTGCGGGAAGATTTTGGCTGTTAAAGGATTGGGCGGATTCCACCTGATGGTCGATGCCCGTAACGATAAATCAATTGAACGATTACGACAGTTGAAGGGCAGGGATGAGAGGCCTTTTGCCATGATGTTTCCTGATATTGAGACGATAAGAGAATACTGCATGTTAGGCGATCTTGAAGAAAGTCTGCTAAATTCCCCGGAAGCCCCGATTACTCTCTTGAGAGTAAACAAAGCTTCATTAAAAGATATCGCGGCTTCTGTGGCGCCGGATAATCCGTATTTTGGAACAATGATACCCTATACGCCATTGCATCACCTAATGATGACGCAGCTTGAGTTCCCTGTAGTTGCGACCAGCGGCAATATCTCCAATGAACCCATCTGCACAGAAAATGGCGAGGCGCTTAGGAAATTAAGTGGAATTGTCGATTATTTTCTGGTTCACAACCGCCCGATAGTCAATCATGTTGATGATTCGATTATCAAGGTTATGGCTGGAAGGGAAATGATTATCCGTCGGGCGCGGGGATATGCTCCGTTACCGATATCTACCAGAGCAGCGCTTCCCGAAATCCTGGCAGTTGGAGGACATCAAAAAAATGCATTGGCGATATCGAAAGGTAACCAAATTGTTGTAAGCCAGCACATTGGCGATCTGGAAACCAAGGAAACATTCGATGTCTTCAAGAAAGCTATTAATCAATTATCAGCGCTTCATGATCACAAACCTCACAGCGCAGCATGTGATACGCATCCGTATTACAAATCTACACGATTTACCGAAGATCTGCCACAACCAAAGGTGAAGGTGCAGCATCATCACGCCCATATTCTATCCTGCATGGCGGAAAATGAACTGGAACCACCGGTTTTGGGAATATGCTGGGACGGAAGCGGTTACGGTACCGATGGCACTATCTGGGGAGGGGAGTTTATCCGGATTGAAAAAAATTCTTTCAAACGGACGGCACATTTCAGAATGTTTCCGCTTCCGGGCGGAGAAGCTGCAATAAAGGAGCCTCGCAAAACCGCCATTGGGTTATTATTTGAAATCTATGGTGATAACCTCTTTGACAATAAGAGCTTATCGATACGAACGCAATTTACTGAGGATGAACTCGGGATAATCAGGAATATGCTGAGAAAGGAACTGAATTCACCGAGAACTTCGAGTGCGGGAAGACTTTTCGATGCGGTAGCCGCATTGCTGGGAATCTGTAAATCCAATAACTACGAGGGACAAGCGGCAATGCAATTGGAATTTGCAGCTATGAAAAGTGATGCGGATACGTATTATAGATATGACGTCTCTAAAAATGGGAACACTTATATTGTCGATTGGGAGCGTATAATTCGCGGGATCATTGAGGAGATAGGCAAGGTGTCTGTCAAAGATATAGCGATGAAGTTTCATAATACAGTCGTTAGGGCGGCGGTTGAGATAGCAGATTTAGTAAATGAAGAAAAAATAGCGCTCAGCGGAGGATGCTTTCAGAACAAGATATTGTTGGAGAAGATGATAACCGAACTGAAGAAAAAAGGTCATAAAGTATACTGGCATCGACGGATTCCGACCAATGACGGCGGGATTGCGCTGGGGCAGATTATGGCAGCGGCGAGATATACCGGAAGCTAACCGGGTAATGGAAAAAATATGTGTTTAGCGGTTCCCGGAAAACTTATAGAACTTATTGATAATGATGAACTTATGCCGGTCGGCAAAGTTGATTTCGGTGGTGTTGCGCGCGATGTTATCCTCGCTTATGTACCTGATGCGAAAATCGGCGATTACGTGAATGTGCATGCCGGTTTCGCTATTTCTATAATTGACGCGGAAGAGGCTGAGCAGATTCTGCAATGCTTCCAACAATTAGAGGATATAGCGGAATAAAGATGAAGTATGTGCAGGAATACCGAAATCCGAAATTTGTTAAGGATTTAGCCAAACGGATCCGTGAAATAACCACGAGAAACTGGTCGATTATGGAGGTCTGCGGAGGGCAAACGCATTCAATCCTTAAATTCGGGATTGATCAATTGATACCCGAACGTATTAGACTCATTCACGGTCCCGGTTGTCCGGTTTGCGTTACGCCTGCAAGTATAATTGACAAAGCGCTCGCAATCGGCAGATTGGACAATGTAATACTCTGCACATTCGGGGATATGGTGCGAGTCCCTGGAATAAACGACAATCTTCTTCAGGCAAAGGCATCAGGATCTGATATAAGAGTAATCTACTCCCCTATTGATTGTCTGCAAATTGCGCGAGAGAATCCCGACAAAAAGGTTGTTTTCTTCGCAATTGGATTCGAAACAACAGCCCCGGCTAATGCCATGGCGGTATTTCAGAGCGAGAAATTGAAGCTTTCTAATTTTTCAATATTGCCCGCACAAGTTTTAATCCCTCCGGCTATTGAAAAACTTCTTTCCGATGAGAATTGTAGAATCGACGGGATATTAGCTCCGGGACATGTGTGTACTATCATCGGACTAAAGGATTATAAACGGATTTCCCGGCGCTTCAATATCCCTATTGTGATTACAGGTTTCGAACCGGTGGATATTCTGGATGGGTTCTATCATGTGGTATCACAATTAGAGGATAACCAAGCCTGTGTTGAAAACCGTTACAGCCGTTCGGTGAGGGACGAAGGTAACCCGGAGGCTTTAAGGATAATTGATGAAGTTTTTGATGTAGCGGACCGGGAATGGCGAGGTATCGGTATGATCCCCAAAAGCGGCTTGAAACTCAACGAGCGATATGCACACTATGATGCCGAGCAGCGTTTCGATGTTGATTCAGCGGTGGATGAAGCGGACTCGGAATGTATCAGCGGGTTGGTATTACAGGGGGTAATGAAACCGACCGAATGTTCGTCTTTTGGCAGAGAGTGTACACCCGAGCATCCGTTGGGGGCAACCATGGTCTCATCGGAAGGGGCATGCGCGGCGTATTATCTTTATAAAAGGAATTCGAAATAACGAGCGATTAGAATCCCCGAAAAAAGATTACTTCTCCTTCCCGACGGAGTCGGGGCAATGACAGCAATTATGATTTTTCAACACGCCTCTCCCCTATGCCTCCATAATTCTAGATCCCCAATTTCATCATTAAACCTTCTGAGCTTATCAGTGTCCAATTCATCAGACGCAAGAATGAATCAGTATTAACCGGATAATTCATAAGGAACATTAATTCGTAGCCGAAGGCTTGTCCTTCAGTAGCTCAAGTGAATTAGAATATTTACAGACTGTAATTGAAGATTCCAAAGAAATACCGGAAGCGCAAGGCTTCCGCTACTGGTGACTAAATTTATGAATAATACGGGTTAACCAAAATTCGGTAAGGAGTTAAAGATGAAAAAGACAACCATGGTAATCGTAGCGGCTGTCATTGTAGCATTACTCAATGCACCCGCTCAAAGCCGTACATACAACATTGTGGATACCGGTCAGGATATATGTTACGATACACTGGAGCAAATCGAATGCCCGGATCCCGGCGATTCCTTTTATGGGCAGGATGCGCAGATCGACGGTCTTCAGCCTTCGTACCAGGATAACGGAAACGGCACTGTCACCGATTTGGTCACGGGCCTGGTATGGATACAGAAACCGGACACCGACGGCGATGGTGAACTTGACTCCGATGACCAACTGACCTGGCAGGAGTTTTTGGAGTATCCTGATACGCTTAATGCGCAGAATTACGGCGGGTATGATGATTGGCGCACTCCTACGATCAAAGAACTGTATTCGTTAATCGATTTCAGCGGACTCGACCCGAGTGGTCCCAGTCCTCAGGTTTTAGTTCCGTTTATCGATACGGATTACTTCGATTTTGTATACGGGGATACGACTAATGGCGGGCGTCTAATCGATGCGCAGTACTGGTCGAATACCCAGTATGTCGGTACCGTTTTCGACGGTGATACGGCAATTTTCGGCGTGAACTTCGCGGATGGTCGTATCAAAGGTTATCCGCGTGATATCGGTCCCGGCGGAGTTGCGGTGCATTTCGCAAGGTATGTCCGGGGTAACACCGATTATGGCATCAATGATTTTGTGGATAACGGTGACGGCACTATAACCGACAATGCTACCGGACTGATGTGGTCAAAAGATGACTTTGGAGACGGGCAGTCTAATGGTCCTCGTTCGGGAATGACCTGGGAAGAAGCGCTTGCCTGGGTAGCGCAGAAGAACGATGAAAACTATCTTGGATACGACGATTGGAGGGTGCCGAATGCCAAGGAGATGCAAAGTATCGTCGATTATTCCCGCGGTCCTGATTCAACTAATTCAGCGGCTATCGATCCGATATTCAACATCACCGAGATCACTAATGAAGCCGGCGAAGTTGACTATCCCTGGTTTTGGACCGGCACCACTCATGCCCGGTCGGATGGGAATGGTTCGGCGGCGACATATATCTGTTTTGGCAGAGCCCCCGGTTATATGATAAATACCTGGATCGATGTTCACGGCGCCGGCGCTCAGCGCAGCGATCCCAAAGGCGGCGGTTTCGATGAATACATTTATATCCCCGATGGATATTTTAGACCGATGAGCCCGCAAGGAGACGCCATTCGAATTTATAACTATGTTCGTTTGGTCCGTGGCGGTATCATGTGCTGTGATGTCGATATGACACCCGACGATTACCCGATTGAAGTCCCCGCCGGCGGTTCATTCGGTTTAACAGGAGCTGTAAGCAATCCCACCTCGGATGCTATTGTAACAGACGTCTGGGTAGGGGTGAAGTATCAAGGCGAATTCTTCGAGCAATGGCTGTTCCCCAACATCCTCCTTAATTCGGGACAATTCATCAGCGCACATTTGAATCAGAGCGTGCCGAACTACGCTCCATCCGGTACCTATGAATATGTCGCTTACTGCGGCGCTCATCCCGAGGAAATTTGCGATGAAACTTCCTTTAACTTTACGGTAATGGGTGATGTAGTTGACGGTGCTCAGGACTGGATTCTTCAAGGAGGATTCTATAATCATACCGAAGCGGTACCGACTGAGATTCTTCTGGAAGGCAACTACCCGAATCCGTTCAACGCATCCACGAGCATAGTATTCTCGCTGTCCTACTCCGATGACGTAACGCTTGAGGTGTACAACCTTACGGGGCAGAAGGTAGCCACGCTGGTCGATAGCTTTCTCGAAGCCGGAGAGCATAGCATTTCCTGGGATGCATCATATTACTCCAGCGGCGTTTATTTCTACAGGCTGGAAGTGGGAGAAAGGTTTTACACCAAGCGTATGACATTGCTGAAGTAGGAATTACGTAGGGCGATCCTTGGGTTTGCATTGATATAAATTGAAGGCAGGCTTCACGCCTGTCCTTTTTTATGCCAGGGTAACGACAAGGGTCGCCCCTAAGAAGCTCTATTTCAACAAGGTCATGCGCCTGGTGAGCAGTTTCTCACCAGCATCTAATTTGTAAAAATAAACACCGCTGGAATAGCTCGACGCATCCCAATTTACAGTATGCTGTCCGGCTTCCTTGTAACCATTCACTAATGTGGCTATTTTCTGTCCCATCAGGTTATACACTTCCAGACTCACATTCCCGGCCTCCGGCAGGCTGAAATTAATATTGGTCGATGCGTTAAACGGATTGGGATAATTGCCACGCAGGCCGTACTCGGAAGGCGCTACCGTGTCTCCGAAGAACTCACCTTCGAAT
>WJIR01000035.1 GCA_014730175.1 Candidatus Zixiibacteriota bacterium | reverse complement strand
CCCATTAAATCGAATGATATTGTAGTTTTCTCATTGAAAGGATTGGGGTGATTTGAAAGACTGTGAATCTCCGGCTGTAGCTGTACGATATATCCATGTTCCCAATTATAATTGTTCCATTCCCAGCTTTGTCGATCCTGGTCTCGATCTTCCGAGTATGTTACCGCTACTTCGAATGAGTACGAATCCCAAATGTCCCACAGATCGACTTCATCCGAGTAGTTACCGCAATAGGCGACATAGTCATATACCCCAACATGCGTCTGCTCGCTGGCGGGAACCAATTGGTGAACCAGGCGAACCAAAAGTATGGAGCGTCTGGGAATATACTGATTTTCGAGCTGCTTGAATGGTCCGAACATTTCGTTGTCGCTCCGGCGAATTGCCATGGTCCACACATCGACCGAATCAAGGGGGTCGCCTGAATTATTATAAACGTAGCCGTCGTATATAAAGTAGTTCCCTATCGGGACTTCCAGAGGCCAGTCATGAGGATACATAACCACCTCCACCGACCCGGCGAATAAATTAACTGAGAAAATCGATAGTGCCAATGCGATCCCGAAAATAGTTTTACAAACCATGTTTCGCTCCTTCCCCCTGTTCTTGACTTTTTAACCAAATATAGTGTTATAAAATTTTCACTATCGGAATATTTCGTATTAAAATGGCTAAACCTTTTCTATTACAATAATCGGTTTAGATTTTGGAGCTTTGACGCCTCGCCGGAGAAAAATTATTTAGCGGAAACGGTAGGGAACGGTATTAGTTTCATGAAATATAAAATATTGTATAATGTTCATTTTGGGAGTAGATTGCTTTTTAAAACAATTCCTTCCAGCCCATCTTAGGAGGTATTATGTCTTTCGCTATCAACCTGCCCAATTTCATTACAGTTTTTCGCCTGGGATTGGTTTTCGCCCTGGCTATCCTGGTGTATGGCAATACTATCTGGGAAAGGGCAATTGCGGCAACGATCGCCGTTTTGGTCGTTGTTGGAGATTGGCTCGATGGTCACCTGGCGCGAAAACTGAACCAGGCTACTACCCTGGGGAGTGTTTTGGATATCGCCGCAGACAGGATATTCGAAAGTGTCATGTGGATTATTTTAGCCGATTTAAGACTCATTCCGGTTTGGATTCCTATTCTGGTAATCTCACGCGGTATATTAACCGATAGCATTAGAGCTTACGCTTTGCGGTTTGGCTATTCCGGATTCGGTGAGAAGACAATGCAGCAATCAAGAATCGCTAAATTTATCACCGGTTCACCATTTATGAGATCATCCTACGCATTTATCAAAGCCTTTACTTTCGGCTGGCTGCTATTTTTAACGGTTTTGGATAAAATAGCTGTTCGTTTGCCCTCGATTCCAACTACCTGGATTCCAGCCGGAATGGAATTCGGTTTTTGGTGCGCGGTCGTAGCCGCTATTATGTGTTTGGTAAGGGGCGCTCCCGTAGTTATTGAAGGTGTTCAGCTAATTAGACAGGAAGATGATAATGCCTGATCCTTTGGTTATTTGGGATATTGATGGCACTATAGTCAAACGTAGTCTTGAACGGCATTTTATCAGGTATCTCCTCGGAAAGCGATATATAACCTGGAGCAATATAGCCTCCAATGTACTCAGTTTAACATTTAAAGGCTCAGCTAAACATCTTTATCAACTCAAATTGGCATACTTGAGGGGGAAGAGCGAACATGCTGTGGAACAATGGATTAGTTCCTGCTGGAAACGGGTCATTCGCGCCGAAATCAAACAAGGAGCGCTACCTGCCATCAACCGGCTGTACGAGTTGGGATGCGAACAAATTTTCGTTTCGGGCACGCTGAAACCGCTCGCGGAAATGTTAGCGAGGAATCTGGCGATAGACGATGTACTGGCAGCGGAGCCTGAGATTGTAAGTGAAGTTTATACCGGCAGGCTAACCTCGCCTCATCCCAAGGGGATCGTGAAAGTCGGTGTGGTGGACGGGTGGCTACGGAAACAAGGCAGAGATTGGGATGGAACCATCGCTTTAGCCGATCATTGGAATGACAGATTCCTTTTGGAAAAAGTCTCTCTGCCAATTCCAATCGATCCGGGAAGAAAACTTCGAAAGCACGCTGTACGAATGGGTTGGTTCCGTGCTTACGGAGAAGAAGGTTTTTCATCGGCAGTTAAGATGATCGAAAACGCAAGGAGAACGGGGCAAATCGGTTAAAAGATTCCGCGCCCGGTTTGGATGAACACCATCTCTAATACACCATCTATCCTCAAGATAGCTATTTTCGTGATCCATAATTGCAAAAACTGCTTGACTTTTTGTGAATGAGGGGCTAATTTTTATAATATATTTCCAATAGATCTTCAAGTCAACGCTTGTGTTGTGTTCTTTCTAAAGTCATATCAATAGCCAATGGAATTAAATGCGGTCATTTCCATGCTGAGTATATTTTCAAGTGCAATCTACTGTTATATCAATTATCGGAAAGGAGGAGTTATAGACTATTTTCGTTGCTGATTCGGTTTGGTAATCTAAACAAGTATAATGTGAGGATCAATTATGAAAAATGTTTTAATAACTATCTTTATTGTGTTGTTTGCCTTTGGAACAGCAAACGCATTGACCGTTCTCGATTTTGAGGACGTGCCCGAACAGTATTGGTATTTTGGCGGTGATCAGAACTTAGGCGATTTTTACGAAGGGTTGTTTTTCGGACCTGACGCCACTATACTGGAAGCCGATGTTTATGGGTACAACAACACGGGATATCCGCCTCATTCCGGTGCTCAGGTGCTTTTCACCGATTCGGATAACACTATCAGAGTCGATTTTGACGACCCGACCAATCATGTTGGCGTATGGTATACCGCTGGAACCGGCTCCATGTTCTATCTGGAGGGTTATGATTCGGATGATAACCTTTTAGCATCGACTTCCGGACCTGACAACTATGGTCAGAACGATTTCCTGGAAATTAATGCTGACGGAATAGATTATGTTCTGATGCATAATTCCGGTAACTTCTATACTATTGATGATTTCGAATATGAGGAAACTCTCTGCAGCGACGTGGATATGGTTCCGGATGATGACCCCGTCATGGTTCCGCCCGGCGGTACTTTTGGATTGACCGGCTACGTTACGAATCCCAATCCCGATCCAATCGTTACGGATGTATGGGTAGGAGTCATCTACCTCGGTGATTTCTTCCAGCTCTGGAACTTTGGCAACATACCGCTTGATCCCGGCGAAGAATTATCCGCGCATCTTAATCAGAGTGTTCCTGTATTTGCCCCTACCGGTACATATACTTATATCGCTTTCTCCGGAGAGAAACCGGAGGCATGCGACTCCGTGCTATTCGAGTTCACGGTTATCGCTGGTTTATTCAGAAACGGAGCCGAGAACTGGGCGATAGAAGGTGGATGGGAAAGAGCTCTGCAGAATACAGCAGCATCTCCAAGCTACGCACTCGCTCCGACGAATGAATCTAAGGTAAGCGATATACTCGATTATACTCCGGAAGAATGTATGACCTTCACCAATGCTCTCGACGTCACCTTGATGTCCATAGCGTGTAATGATGAGTATATGTACTCTGTCAATGGCGGCATCAGCAGTCTGGGCGCCGTGGAGAAATTCGATCTGGAAGGAAATAGCCTGGGGCAGGTTAGCTTAACATTAGATATGAGAGCTATCTTCTTCAATCCGAATGACGGTCAATTCTACGTGAAGATTTATGGAACTGACCTCTATCAGATAGATCCGGAGGCAGGTACATACAATCTGGTTTGTAGCGGAGTATTCCATGATTATCAGGCTAAAGTATGTTACGATCCAGCTACTAATTTAATGTATGAGCACAGCGGAGGCACCGTCTGGGTAATCGATTTCGAAACCTGCGAACTGGTGGATACCATGTATGGATTTACCACCAACGGTTGGGGATTTGAATTCTGCATTGCCACCAACGGCTGCAACCTATTTACATGGGAAGATGGCGGCGATGTGCATGTCTACGAATTTGATGGTACTTACGTTGAGACCTTTAATATTCCCAATGGTTGGTCGAGTAGCTGGGGATGGACACTCTCGGTAACCTGTGAAAAACTCTTCACCGGAACCGACGGTCCCGGCGGAACCTGGTATGGCTACTGCGGTCTGGAATGCGGACCTTGCTGTGATGTTGATATGACTCCCGATGATGATCCGGTTATCGTCGAACCGGGCGGTCGTTTCGGCCTAACAGGTTATATCAGTAATCCCACCGATGACCCAATTACAACCGATGTCTGGGGTGGAGTAATATACCTCGGCGATTTCTTCCAGCAGTTTGCATTCAACAACATCCCGCTTGATCCCGGCGCGTCCATGTCCGCGCATACCTGGCAGAATGTACCGGGATTTGCACCGGCAGGTACTTATATCTATATGGCATATTGCGGGGATCGCCCTGATGAAATCTGCGATAGTGCCTCATTCCCGTTCACGGTAGCCGGCGCTAAAATAGTTGGCGGCGCTACCGAATGGTCGATCGAAGGTGAATTCTTCGGAAGCGTGATTGTTCCCGAAGAATACGGATTGAGCTGCAACTATCCGAACCCGTTTAACGCTTCCACAAACATCAGCTACCAGTTACCGGAAGCCGGTGATGTCAGTCTGGAAGTGTACAACTTGATGGGACAGAGAGTCGCTACATTAGCTAATGGTTACCAGGATGCCGGACAGCATACCGTAACCTGGGATGCAGCCAGCTTCTCCAGCGGTGTTTATTTCTATAAACTGAGCGCTGGCGGTAAAGTCTTCACCGAGCGTATGACTTTGCTGAAGTAGCAGTTAGCTGTTAAACTTCTAATATCAATTCGCATACGACATGGTCAAGGCAATGCCTTGACCATGTTTTTTATGCCCCAGCCGAATTCTTCATGCGCCGTAGATGTCCTCGTCCGCCGCGTGTAAGCGGGTATGTCGGCAGCTTGCTGCCGACATTTATTCCCCTCTTGAGAGGGGTCGCTTCGCCCCGCGTTCCGCGGGATGAAGCGGGGGTGTGTTTAATGTTTCCAGAAGGGTGGCATGTTTAGCTCGTAGCCGAAGGCGGAGAGATAAGCATGTTTTATCATTAGCATTTCTGTGCGCGGCATTCGTCCTCGAATGCCGCGGTCATTAGCATGCTTATCTGATGTATGCTTGCGCATCCATCAGCTAAACATGCCACCCTCCGCAGACAAAAATGTCTGCCCTACCAGAAAGCATCTCGTATACCTACTTCAACAATGTCATCCGTCTGGTGATGCTTTCGCTTCCAGCGGTCAGTTTGTAAAAATAAATTCCGCTGGAATAATCCGAAGCGTTATAATGAATATTATGATATCCTGATCTGGAGTGTGAATTGACAAACTCCGCTACTGTTTCCCCT
>WJIR01000034.1 GCA_014730175.1 Candidatus Zixiibacteriota bacterium | reverse complement strand
TACATCAGTGCACAGAAAAGTAAAGTTTATTGATTACTCCTATTGGTATAACATTGAGAAAAAAGAGATCGATGCCATATTGCAGGATTGTTTGTCCCGGGGTCAGTTATTGCTTCGTGATGAAGTTGAATCATTTGAACGCAATCTTGCAAAATATGTCGGCACCAAGTATGCAGTGGCAACAAGCAATTGCACGGATTCGCTGAGATTATCACTCACCGCCGCTGGAATCGGTCCGGGCGATGAAGTTATCACCTCAGCGCATACCTTTGCTGCGACCGTCGCGGCAATCGAGCAGGTGGGTGCGACGCCGGTGCTGGCAGATATCAAATCGGATGATCATCTGATCGATATCGAATCCGTAAAACGACTGATTGCATCGAAAACAAAGTGTATTATTCCGGTATCGCTGAACGGTCGAGTCGCTGATCTGGAAGAAATTGAAGATTTGGCAGCAGATCATGAAATTCTGCTGATCGAAGATGCGGCACAGGGTTTAGGCGGTTATCGGAACGGAAGAATGGCGGGCAGTTTTGGAATGGCTGGTTGCTTCAGTTTCTATCCGGCGAAAACACTGGGTGCGCTGGGAGATGCCGGCGCAATCACTACAAATTCCGAAGACATTTACAATAAGCTGATTGCATTGCGTAATCACAATCGCACTTCGGACGGTGACATCAAAAAGTGGGGCTTCAATTGCCGGCTGGATAACATCCAGGCTGCTGTTCTGGATTTCCGGCTGTCCCGTCTGGAAAACTATATTCAAAAACGGCGGCATATTGCTTCGATTTACCATGAAGGTCTGAAGAATGTCGAAGAAATAATCTTGCCACCGAATGATCGCAATGACACCGGAAACCGTGACGCTTACCAGAACTTCGAGTTCGAGGCAAAAGACAGGGATAACTTATTGAATTACTTACGATCTGAAGGCGTCGAAATTATTCTCCCTTGGGGCGGCAAAGCCATTCATCAGTTCAGTGCCTATCACGGCGATTCTTCTCATCTATGGATCACTAATCGTATCTTCGATCGGATTATGACACTGCCGATGCACATTGCGCTCACCGATGAAGATGTTGAATATACGATTGATACGGTGAATCGATTTTATCATCGCTAAAGAGCAAACATAAATGCTGTATTAAAAATATTAATACAGCATTTATTAATTTCATAAGCAATAATATGTCACTTAAGTTATTCACAAATTAATCTATAAGCCTAACGACCAATCCGATTGGTGCCTCGGGTGCAATCATATCATCCGAACTTACCAGCAAGACCGATTGCCACATTGAAGCATTCTGAAAAGCAGTAGTAATATCTGGCCACATAACATAGGAAAATTGAGAGGCATCTCTGTCAACATTTGAAAAACTCATTGACATCGTCGAATTTGCTTCCGGTGCCTCTGTTAAGCCAAACGTGATCCAAGGAATCCGAACTTCGATAACATACCCATCATCATAGTCTGTGTTATTATTAAGGGTGCCATCCAACCTTACTGCAGACTCCCAACTTCCATTCCATGTCATCAGCGGTGTACCATCTGAAGAACCACAACAGTCATATTGAGTATTTAGAATATTGATAATCCCATGAAAATCATCTCCATCCATATATTTAGAGTTCGGGTCATTTTCACCGCCTCCATCATTTTTTACATCAACAAACCATTCCACTGCATCATCATTCCACACATCTCCATCGCGTGAAATTTCTTCAGCATTCAATTGAGTATCGCGGACTTTATATCCGATATATAAATATTGTGAATCCCACATGGATTTTACAATAGCTGTATTTCCACCGCTTGGCGGAGAAAACACAGCCGAATCAGCATTTACAAATTCGCTTAAATCACCGTCCAGATTTATTCTAGTCGGCACTGTCCGAATCGTTAAATCTACAATAGTAGTGTCCGATGAAAGCGTTGTTACTATTACCGGATTCGATTGTGCGGACTCATTTCCGGCAGCATCGTATGCTAAGATAGTATATACATAAGTTGTCATTTGTTGCAAACCGGTATCAGAGTAACTGGTGTTATCTGTGGAAACGATTTGATTCCCGTCCCGAAAAATTTTATAGCCGGCAACGCCGACATTATCCGTGGCAGTATCCCATACAAGATCTATCTGTGATGAAGAAACCGACTGGTATGACAGAATTTGCGGAACAGATGGTGCTTCCGTATCATCGCTGGGGGATTGAACTGTTGCAGTAACCTCACTCGATCTATCAGACTCGTTGCCCGCAGCATCGAGTGCAGATACTGTATATGTATAAGTGGTTCCAACAGAAAGCTCTGTATCAGTATAACGTGTAACTGTGGTCGATGCCAAAAAATTACTATTTCGATACACATTATAACCTGTAACCGCTACATTATCGGTCGATGCATTCCAGCTTAAGTTAATCTGAGAAGGCGAAATAACCTCATAAGTCAGATTTGTTGGAACCGATGGATTTTGGCTATCATCCGGTGGTTCGATATCGCTGTTCGAAAACGGCGGCGAACCAATATCCGGTCTTGATCCTGAAAAATAACCCGCTTCCATGCCGGGAAGCGGATCAAAGGATTCGCCATCTATTGTGAATCGTTTTGACAAATCAACTCCAGCTTCCCGAACCACAGAATTAGAAGGGATGCTGAAGTCATGTAGTCTCGAATCATTCCAAAATTTTTGCCCTTCCGCGCTAATATTATGACTTCCAAACCATTCCGGTTCACCATATCCAAAGTTACCTCCACACCAATTGTAATCAAATACGCCTATCATGCTCTCATTTTCAATAAATTTTTCTACAGCTTTGAAAAAGCGTATCATCGAAAAAATATTGTTTAACCAAACCGAATTTGGAAGACCTCCATTATCTGCTGCATATGGCGAAAAATAGATTCCGTACTTGCTTCCTGAGAAACTATTATGATAAACATAAAATCTCGCGCGTGAAGCACCGTTTCTATCGTAGTGTGCATATATTTGCGTAGACCGATCTGGAGGATTATACAACCAATTATGATAGATATATACAGTTCTTCCACCGCTCACATCGCCGTCATAGTTTAGATGATGAAAACGCATATTTATATTATTATTATATAGCAAATTGTCAAAGTATTGTGCATTCACCAAACCTTCCATAATAAGAAATCCGATACTTGACATTCCATGGACCTCATTTTCATACACTTTTAGGTCCTCAATGGGATTTGATCCCTTGGCATAGGCAATAACGCCAATTAATCCTTGATACATATGATTATTTGCCACAATATTCCCTTTGCCACAATGTAATAAGGTTACCATTCGATCATCTGATGCACTATCTCCGACATATTTTTTATAAAAGTTATAGATATATTCTTTTAAACCATATTCATATTCAGAGGAACTCTTGTTATCTTCCCATGCACCAGCTTTTTGATAGCCATAAAGGTTCAATGTCATCTCATTGTCACGAATAGTATTATAAGAGGCTCCATTTCCTACAACTACTCTATCATGACCATTTAACAGGAAATTGTTTTCTATTATATTATGATGTGCTTGATTTCCGCTGATTTCTATACATTTTCTAGCCCCACGTATATTTAAATTACAAATATTAACATAGCCCACATCTGATAAAGAAATAACTGATACATTTGGAGATGAACGAATATTTTTCATGCTTGGATTATCTCCATTCTTAAAGCGTATGTATACATATCCATTTTTGTATCCATAAACAGCATAAAAGACATCCCAAAATTTTACCTCTTTTTTATCAGAGGTTGTGATAACCTTCCCGTCAATTGGCATATTTAAAAATCCAAAGCCACCACCGTTCATATTACTGTCGCTAATTCGGACTATTTGCTTATCATCAACGACCATGTTGTAAGGTACGTAATTTATGCTATTAGTTTTATAAACACCTTCACCGACTTCCGAAGCATAAGACCATCCAGAAACTGGGTCCCCCCCATCAATTACAGTTAAAAATTCACCATTCGGTCCCCTCTCTCCCTCGATGACAATCGGATTTCCGCTGGAACCCGATGTTTTAACTTCAAGTCTTTCATTATATACACCCGCTTTAACAATCACATGACCGCCAGGACCAACGATATCCAGCGCATGTTGTATCGTCTTAAATGGCGCGGACGCCGAGCCATTATTCGAATCCGAACCACTGGTGGATACATAAAAATCTGTTGCATGCACCGTGACAACAAAAAATAGAGTGAATATAAGTAAAGTTAATATATTGTGATTTCTTCCAAATACTGTCGCTTTCATTAATACCTCCCTAAATAAGTGAACCTGCACGATTCCTGTGAGTTTGCACGATCATAAATTTGTATTTTCCGGATAATATTATAATGATTCAGTTCATTCAGAAATATCAAAATCGACATGATAGCGAAGAAAGTTTCGATAACTTCGTCAGTAATTTCTCTGCCTTTACCATGAATAATCATTACCTGATACAGCATAGATTTAAAGCTAAAAGGTACAAACAGTTCCCTGTGTTGTTTTCAAAGCGATCTTATCGGTCGGTAATTTATCGCTTCAGGTTCTGTTCAAACTATTAATCTATCCTCAGTGTCGCTGGAGCCGACGATCGATCTGTACAGTTCAATATACAATCAGTGTGCCAAACTGTTAATTTTAGCATAATTCAGAAATTTCAAGATATTAGTGTTCTCTATAAATATCCTGCGAAACACTCATCATTCAAAATCGAATCTGATGGTTTCAGAACTGTAATTTATAATCGGCAGCTATTTCTAATTTAATAAGCATGAAAATTTTAGCGAGCAACAATCAACTTAATCACGCCGTTATACTTATTAAACTTAAGCCGGCAGAAATAAATTCCTGAGCTCACCCTGCTACCATCATTGCTTATGCCAGTCCATCTTATTTTATGATACCCTGAACTAACATGACTATCTACCAGCCTTCTAACTTCCCGACCGAGCATATCGTAAATGATTAATTCCAGATGCCCGGCGATCGGAAGATAAAATTCGACCATTGTTTCCGGATTAAAGGGATTCGGGTAATTTTGTAATGTGATCGAATTTGTGAATAATGAATCAGAGGAACCATCAGATTGAGGGATTGCAACGATCATCACTTCTTCCGAAAATTCACTCGTATTATTTGCAGAATCCGTAGCAGTCATTTTATAATAATAGGTTCTGCCGATTGCAATCGAAGAATCATAAAACACTGTTTCATTGGCTGGAACTACCGCATGAGCTTTTGCCTGCTGCGAAAGCGTGCTGCGATACACTGTATAATGGGCAATGTCTTTCTCCGAATTGGGTTCCCAGGTTAATTTAATTGCTTGTGTATATGAAGCTTGACTCCATAATAGTAAAATGATAGAAATAATAAAAATACTCCGCATCCCCCTTATCATCGCTGATAACACCATTTATCTACCTCCATGCTTATGTACTCTTTTGCGATTGAAGATTTGCAGGTAGAATGTGTTTTAATCTCCATTTAATGGATGCATCCGATATAAATATTGAGTTACAACACAATTCCGTCAATGAATTACTGGCGAAATTAGAAAATTTTCAAAGAACATACTTCT
>WJIR01000033.1 GCA_014730175.1 Candidatus Zixiibacteriota bacterium | reverse complement strand
TTTGATTAATCCTGAGATATTATCCACCGCGAAATATTTTATGTTTTTTCTTTTCGCTTCAGCGTAGATCTCAATTCCCGGCGCTCCATGGGAGACGAACCCGGATTCCAAATTCAAATATACCCTCTTATTAAGTCCGCAACAGTGGGGATGAATGTATGGTATAGCGTCCGGGCTTGCATCGGTATTTATACCCGCTGAATTCACGTACATTAAGGGGCCTGCGGCTAAGATATTCGGATTATCGACTAAAGGTTGAATCAATTCTTCGATTAATGTGCCTTTTAGTACAAGAGTATCAGAGTCAAGGATCAGCAAATAATCGTAAAGGGATTCTCTGATACCGAAATCTAACGCGGGCCCATGAGATATATTCGCTTTTTGCTTATATAATTTTATAAAATTAAGTGATTCAAGCAGCTCAACCGACCCATCAGACGAACCGTTATCAATAACTACAATTTCCAAGGGTTGATGGCTTATTCGATGTCGAATGCTCTCCAACAGATTAGCAATGTATTCTTTGGTATTATAATTTACTATGATGATCGAGACACCGAATGATGACATTCTCCTCTTTTCCTTCTATTAAGTATGCTCAAAAGAAACGATTCACCTGCTCCAACGGTAACCGTTATGTCAACCCAATTAACTTATTTTTGCAAATTTCGCCTTTTTTTCTTATTAAACCATCGTGATCTCGGAAGAATCGAAGCTAACTTCATGACCATTCTCAACTTCTTGTGTTCAGTTGCGATATTCACTCTGCTTTCCACGTCAAAAACATCTCTATTCAGGCAGATGTTAGCCAGCAGCTTCTTATCTTCAATACCGTCGGGAAGATCCTCAATGTGGTGAGTAACCATCTTAGCTTCCGGGAATGACCGGAATCTTCCGCCATAGGCATTGTAAAATCCCTTCATAATATTCGGTCTGTGCACCGGCATACATTCATTTATATAAATGAAGTTCTGGCTGTTGTCCAGCAGGTAATTACATACGCTTGATTCCGGATGCTCGGTAAAATTCAGGATGTCCGGACTTGACTTTAAAAACGATGTATTAACAATCGCGAAATCGACCGCCAAAGACCAGTATTTCTCAATCCATTCCGCGCTCGCCCAAACCGATGATGTTTTCTTCAACTTCTCGATATATTTACTAATGAGACCGTCATCGAATATCCAGGTGTCTGCCTGCAGCAGAATAGTGTATTCACAAGAATCCGGGATGAACTGAAGTCCGGACTGCAGCAGCATACCATCACCGGCTTTATGACCGAGATTGTCCTGCAATTCAACTGTTTTGTCGACACTGTTTTTTACCTCCGGTGGAATATCATATCCCAGGGATTTTCCGTTACTGGCGATCAGAATGAAATACGAGCCGTTAGTCCAGTGTTTTCTTATTATATCCACCAATATACGCAGATCTTCCATCCGGTGGCAAACCCGGATGAATACACAATGTCGATTTGGGTTCATCTGAAGAATACTCCCCTCAAAATCAGCCTGAAATCGCTCCGCTTTATTTTGTGATTCACAGCATTTACTTCTCTTAACCGCTCATAAAAAGCGCGGAAGTATCTATATGCCAGGAATGGCCGTTTTTCGAGGATGTTTTTCAACATTGCTTCCTTACATTCTAAAATGCCACGAAGTTTGCTATCACGGAATTTTGAATAATCTAACAAGGAAACCTCAAACCAACGTCTTAACGTTCTTTCTTTATAACCGGATTTCTTTTTAAACTGCTTCTTCCTGCTTACCACATTGCCCTCGTGCTGCCGGTATTTTATCAATGCTTCGTTCACAAAATCAACTTCGTAATTCAAGCCCTTTGCCATCATCGCCATGTACCAGTCTTGATGCAGACCCTTGTCAGGAAAAGGAAGCGTCTCATGAACAAAGCTGGCTCTGGCAAGAATAGTGCAGCCCATAACCATATTTTCATAAACGACATTATAGAAATCACTCCCCTTAAAAGGCTTTGTATCCCTGTCCCATACGCTCTCTTTAACTATACTGAGGTTTTTATCTACCAATTGAGCATTTGAATACACAAAAGCAAGTTTCTGATTCTGAATTATCTTCTTGTGGAGTTTCTCGAGCTTATGAGGGTACCACCAATCATCCTGATCCGAAAATGCAATATATTTACCGCTTGCATAACCGCAGGCACGTTCGAAATTCTTCCTGGATCCGAGATTCTTATCATTTGAGTAAACAGATATTTTACCGGGAAACCGCTTTTTAAACTCCGTGAGTATGTCGAACGTGGAGTCGCCGGAGCAATCATCAATGCAGATCAGCTCAAAGTTATCATGGGTCTGATTGAGGATACTTTCTATCTGTTCGGCGAGATATTTCTCGCCGTTGTATGTTGCCATTACAACTGAAATCAACTGTCGATCCTTCATGTCACTCATTACGATTTGCAGCCGCTATCTTCGACAGCTGCTGAATTACCAGCTCAACCATTGTTCTTTCAACTTCTGGTACACTCTATCCGGCGGAATTCCCTCGAGACACCTTATGTTTACGCATTTTTTTGGATTGCAGTTAAGTTTGCAATCGAATTCCTCGGTAACGAAAGTGTGCTTTGGATTATCAGGTTCTGTCCAGTTATATGGATTCTGATGTCCGAATATCGCTAGGGTGGGGATACCGAGAGCAACCGCTATATGTTTTGGTCCATTATCATTACCGAAAAACATCCTGGTCTGCAGTAAGTATGCTCCGAATTGCTGAAAGCTTTCCATCTCACGAATCAGTGCTGTTGATTTCATCAAGGAGGCGAGTTCCCGGAGGTAACCTATTTCATTCGGGCCGCACAACAGCAGCGGCTCCAAATTTAACCTCTCAACAGCTCTGTCCAGCACAATCGCGAAGTATTCCAGGCTCCACCTCTTATACTCCCGCCGACTCACAGGGACAACTGCAAGTAAATCATCCCTCTCACCGATATCTTTCTCAGCTTCGTCTTGGTTACTATCGGGTACATGGAAATCGAGAGATAGATTCTCTGAGTTTATCCCCACAGCTTGAAGCAGACTTAGCTTGTCTTTTACGGAGTAGTCATTCGGACTGATCTCAGTTGGAAACCTGTTGTATGCCCAGGCCCTCCCGCGCCGATTATAGCCTACTCTGATTTTCGCACCGGTTGCATAAGCAAGCTTGGAGGAGGTCGGATTGGATAGAAAATCGAAAACAATATCATAATTATTCTTCCGAAGCTTGAAAGCGAATGGAACCATCGATAAGTATCTTTCCGCATCGATTGTAATGAGCTTGTCGATATTCCTATTACTCCGTAATATCCCCGATATTTTTCGATTTATCAGGTAATGAACTTCGCAGTCCGGGTGCGTCTGCTTAAGTGCACGTAGTGCGGGCGTGCTCAGCAGACAATCCCCCGCTTGCTTAATCTGAATAAAAAGAACGCGTTTGGGGCTGATTGGGGAATTCACGTCAGCTAAACATTCTCCCGCTTGCTATAAACATCTTCTTTGCTGGTAAATTCCAATTCATAGAGCCGCTGATAGAGCGGACAGCGTGAGATTAATTCATCGTGAGTTCCCGTATCGATTATCGCGCCCTTGTCGAGAACCGCTATCTTATCAGCGCGGATGATGGTTGATAGCCTGTGCGCTATGACCATAGTCGTACGATTTTTAAGTAAGTTAGCGATAGCGCCTTGAACCGCCCGTTCGGACTCATTATCCAAGGAACTGGTTGCCTCATCAAGGATCAATATCTCCGGATTGCAAAGTATCGCCCTGGCGATTGCTATGCGCTGTCGCTGTCCGCCTGATAATCGCGTTCCTCTCTCGCCCAGAACCGTTTCGAATCCTTTGGACATTTCCTCGATAAAATTTAACGCATTTGCGAGTTCCGCAGCATGGCGGATATCCTTCTCGGTTGCTTCCGGTTTCCCATAAGCGATGTTACCCGCGACTGTGGTATTAAAAAGTATCGTCTCCTGGGTGACTATCCCCAAAAGTGACCGCAGGGAATACAGGCTGAGTTTTTTAATATCGGTATTATCTATGGTAACACGTCCCTTAGCAGGGTCATAAAAGCGAGGGATCAGATCCGCCATAGTGCTTTTGCCGGCACCCGACGGACCAACCAGCGCAACGGTTTTACCACTTGGGATTTCCAGGTTGATATTATTCAGGACATTGTGCTTACCATCATAACTGAAACTGACATCTTCGTATTTGATCCCTTCTGCAACGGTATCGATCTCCAGCGGATCTTCGGCTTCGATGATAGTCGGAGGATAATCCTGAACCTCGAAGATCCGCGCCATCAGTGCGGAGCCTTTCTTGATATCGGCATATACCTTAACGGTACGAGTGAGAGGATGCATCATCGAAAACAGCGCAGCCAGAAAAACCATAAATAAGCCCGTGGAAAGCGAAGAATCCGGTGAAAGAACCTGTGACGCGCCGTAATAAAGCACCGCCACTCCGATTATAGTCCCGAAAAGTTCCGAAAGCGGAGCCGCAAGAATATCCAGCTTCATCATTTTCACGAACCGTCTATAAAATTTTTGGGTAACCTTTTTGAACTGGTCGACTTCGTAATTCCCCTGTCCAAAAGCAATCACCACCCTCGCTGCCGGTATCTTTTCGGATAGAAAGGACAAGGTGTCCGATACCGCGGCTTGAGCTCTACCGGAATAAGTCCTCAGCTTGTGTCCCAGCCTTCCGACCAACAGCATAATTGGGGACACTACAACGTATGCTATTAAAGCCAGCTTCCAGCTAATTATAAACGTCATGGTTACGAACACTATTATCTGCATTATATTCTTCAGCAACTCGGCAATATTGGAAATAGTGAAAATCCTCACAGCGTTTACATCGGAGATCAACCGCGTTACTAATTCACCCGATTTGAATTTGTGGTGAAAATCAAGCGATTGCTTTTGCAGCGATTGGAAAAGGTCGTTCCGCAAATTCATCACTACCCTTTGTTCCAATCCCACAAAAACCGCCTTCTGCCCATAGTCCGAACCGGTTTTGAGAAATATCAGAATCAAAGCCGCCACGCAGATAAATTCAAGCACATCCATGGGGGAATTGACTTTCATAATCTCATCGAATCCCGATTTGAAAAATCCCCCGATCTCGGCAAATCCCCCCTTATCATACAGTGAGCCAAGATTGGCGAACGTCCGAAAAATCAATCCCTTGGTTTGTTCAAATACAGACGATTCCACGCCCGTTGTAGCTACATCTGTGCTTCCGGCAAACACCTTTTCGAAAATAGGATAAAGCATAGTCAAGGAGAATCCCGAAACCAATGCATAAAATCCCATCAGGATTAATCCCAATATCGCAAGATGGATATAGGGGCGGATATACTTTAGTAATCTTAAATAATATTTCATAATATGCTCAAGTAACCTACGATTATACCTAACAACTGTTCGAATATCAAGATAGTTTTATCCTTTTCCCGCTGACTCTTTCCATATAAATATTGACACTATTGGGACTCTGTTATATAAATACCTAAATAATAGGATTACGACAATAATAAATGTGATATAAGGATTCAAAATGGCAAAAATTCGCGAGAGATGGTCGGGAAGAACAGCATTCTTGTTATCAATTATCGGTTCCGCAGTAGGATTGGGCAACATTTGGAGATTTCCCTATATCGCCTTTAAAAACGGGGGAGGCGCATTTCTTATCCCCTATTTTCTGGCGCTCTTTACCGCAGGAATTCCCCTTCTGATTCTGGAAACCGGAATAGGGCAGAAACTTCAGGGCTCCGCTGCGGATTCGTTCAAGAAAATCAACAAAGATATGGAATGGCTTGGATGGCTTGCGCTCCTGGTGGGCATGATAATCTCAACTTATTATGCGGTAGTGATCGCCTGGTGCTGGAATTACGCATACCATTCCATCAGTTTAGCCTGGCTAAGCCAGGGCGCTAATGATTTTTTCAACAACTCGGTATTGCAGATATCATCAGGGCCCGGTCAACTCGGCGGTATCGTGTGGTGGGTGTTGTTGGGCTTAGTTCTAACCTGGGGAGCTATCTGGTTTATAATCAGCCGGGGTGTGAAATGGCTCGGAAAATATAACCAGGTGATGATACCTATCGCCCTTGTGATGCTTCTTGTGCTGTTATTCCGCGGAGTTACACTGGAAGGAGCAGCCGACGGGCTGGGTAAATTCCTGACGCCAGACATAGGGAAACTACTTGATCCCAATGTATGGTTGGCTGCCTACTCCCAGATATTTTATACTCTCTCTCTCGGATTCGGTATCCTTATCACTTATGCTTCATATCGCAGGCGTGATGAAGATGTTACCAATAACGCTTTGATAACCGGAATGTCTAATTCCACGGTGGAGTTTCTCGCGGGGATAACAGTCTTTTCCACCGCCGGTTTCCTGGCTGCCAACGTCGGCACTTCTATCGAACAGATGTCAATCAGCGGGCCGGGATTAGCTTTTAAAACGTACCCGGCGGCTATAGGCAACCTCCCGCACTTCGCGCCGTTTTTTGGTGTTTTGTTTTTCGGTATGCTTCTGTTTTTAGGTACGACTTCGCTTATAAGCCTGATCGAGGCGGTTGTTTGCGGATTGAGGGATAAATTCGGCATCGGCCGATTACCCGCTACTACACTCATCTGCTTGGTCGGTTTTGCCTTTGGTCTGCTTTTCGCCACCCGTGCCGGACTTTACTGGCTGGATATCATAGACCATTGGACGAATTCTTACGGATTGACAATGGTTGGCCTGGCTGAATGCATCATAATTGGATGGTTTTATAAATCCAAAACGCTTAGGGATTTCGCCAACTCCGTTTCCGAAGTTCGCCTGGGCGGATGGTGGGATATCTGCATTAAGTATATAACTCCCGGAGTCCTGATAATTACAGTCGCATATTCATTAATTCAGGAATTCGCCGCGCCTTATGAAGGTTACACTCTCTGGCCTCGTCTGGCAGGGGGATGGTTCCTGATAACCGTGATTATTATAATTGCCATTGTTCTGATGAAAACCAAATCACCGGAATCTCGAGCGCATGGACCCGCGGTTGTATTATTCCTGTTTTTCGGGATGCTTTCGATGCTGGCGATATTTAATATCGATTATCTGGGAATATATTCCGATTACATCGTAACCACCATGAACGGATTTGCGGAATCGACTCTTGAAACGGAGCAGGTATCCGGCATGTCAGCTTCATCATGGATAATTCTGCTCATAGGACTTACGATATTATTGGGAACTCTTTTCACCGCTATACGGATAGCATTCGCCAGCGAGAAGCGGAAGAGGATAGTTTCCCAAAAGTAAACACTTCGTGCATTTAGGAGGCATAAACATGGGTATTTGGAAAATTTCAAATAATGCTCCTAGAAAAATTGAAAATACTAAATTTAACCAGGAGCAATTACTCGAGGGAAACCTCGAAGACTGGATTACTGTAGATCCATCGATTCTGGGTGAACCGCTTCTAATTGTAGGGCGCCAAGTCATGTTCCCTGATATTAGAGACAAACTGGACTTACTTGCAATTGATCCGCAGGGTAATTCAGTAATCATTGAAATCAAAAGGGGAAGACTCAAAGACCCGGTTGATATGCAAGCATTGCGTTATGCGAGTTATATTTCAAAATGGGAATTTGAGAATTTTGAGAATGCTTTTATGAATCACCTTGGTGTTCGTGATAGCTCATCTTTCAATTTCAATGCTAAATATGAGGAATTCTGTGCTGATGTTGGTATTGAAGAAGCTCCTGATATTAATACAGATCAAAGGATTATAATCGTCGGTAATTCTGTTAGGGAAAAACTTGGGAGTGTAGCTTTATGGTTGTTTGAACATAGCATTGATATCAAGGTGATTGAAATGCAGGCATATAAGGATGGAAATGATATTCTTATTGAACCGGATGTTGTAGTTCCCGTTAAAGTAAGTAAATTTGCGAAGATCGGCACGATAAAAAAGGAAGGCTCTCCGTGGGTAAAAGATGGTAAGAACTGGCATTTAGAGAAAAAATGTAGCCAGAAAACTAAGGAGATGTTACTAAAATTCATTGAGGTTATTCTGGACACCTTCGAAGTGGACATTAAATGGAATCAAAAATTTTACGTTGCGTTTCGTGTAGGTAATTATAACTGGTGTACGGTTGGCACTGCCGTTTCCTATTTAGGTTTGAGGTTTTTCGTAAAATCAAATGCTTTCACCGGAGAGGAGTTGGCGAGTAAACTAAACATTGCAAAGTTCGACGAAGAAGAATCGCTATCGGAAAAGCTCGCGTTACCGAGCTCCGTCTATGTTAAAAGAGAAAATGATGAGAAAGACAAAATATACATTAGAATAAAGGAGGATTTTAATATCAACTCACAAGAGTTCTTGGAATTCTTAAAAGAGGCCTATTCTGCATTTCCGAAATTAGGCTAAGGTAAATCGAGTAATGCAAAAACCACCCAAAAAAGATCCCAATCACAAAATCCGGCTTGAAGTCCTGCGGAAAATGACTCCTGAGCAGAAATTAGAAAAGGTTTTCGAGCTAAATAAGTTAACTAAGGAGCTTTTTAAGCACGGATTGAGAAAGGCTAATCCTGATCTCAACGAAGAAGAATTACACAAGCTCTACCTTGAGCGTTTAAAAAAAGCCCATAACAGAAATTGGTAAATCGGTAATTAATCCCGAAGCTTGGAATGATAGATTTACGCCAGATAGTATGCTTCACCAAAAACTGACAGATAGTTGTAACGCAACACCCTTTTTGAGAGGGGTGTCCCGCGAAGCGCGGGACGGGGTGTGTTATCTCTATCACAAACAATCCTCTCATAAACATGATTCAAGTCAGTAGATTCCAAACGCCCATTATATTTTTTATAGCCATTAGTTCCTTTTTCATAACGTTTGAAATTCATGCTGACTCCATCCCCGCGGAAAAGAATTGGATATACTTCACCGATAAGGGTAGCGTTGAAAGCGATTATTATATTGATACTATATTATCCGATCGCTCCATAGAAAGAAGGAACAGACTCGATATTCCTTTTGATATCCTTGACTTACCGGTGAACAAAGAATACATAACTAACCTGAGTAATACCGGCGCCGAAGTCCACAGGATTTCCCGCTGGCTGAACGCCGTTTCGGTATCAGCGTCAAACGCTCAACTCGTTGAAATTGAACAATTCCCATTTGTGGTAGAAACCGAACCGGTCGCGACACTGGTAAGAGCTTTTGAGATGCAAAGGAGTTTCCCAAAATCAGGGCTTGATTTCCCGGACAGCATCTATGGAAACACGCTTTCCCAATTACGGCAATTGAGGATCGATCAGCTACATCGGATGGGCTTCACCGGCAAAAACGTCCTCATGGCATTTTTTGATACTGGATACTACCTGGATCACGGCGCTTTCGATTCCCTCCGTAGTGACAACAGGCTGATTGCCACCTATGATTTCATCAACAACGACGAGGATGTGCAGGATGCCAATGATATACAGAGACGACACGGGACTTCCACTTTTTCAATCGCTTCCGGATACAGCCCCGGAACTCTGATAGGCGGAGCATTTGGCGCGGATTTCGCGCTGGCAAAAACCGAAATCGTATCCGGCGAATATCAGCTCGAAGAAGATAACTGGGTCGCCGCTGCAGAATGGGCTGATTCCATCGGAGCGGATATTATCAGCACTTCTTTGGGATATAATGCCTGGTACGATTATGATGATATGGACGGTAATACCGCTGTCACCACGGTAGCCGCGGATATTGCTGCATCCAGAGGAATACTGGTGGTTTGCTCAGCCGGTAATGAGGGGGATGATGCCTGGAGATATATTCTCGCTCCGGCCGATGGTGATTCGGTGATTGCGGTAGGCGCCGTTAATGCTGAGGGTATCCGGCGTGATTTCTCGTCGGTGGGACCTACCTCCGATGGCAGAATAAAGCCGGATATCATGGCATTGGGGCAGGATGTTTACTGCGCTTCCTTTCATACTCCGGATTCCTACATTTACTCAACCGGTACCTCAGTTGCAGCTCCGCTGGGCGCCTCAGCGGCGGCTTTGATTCTGCAGGCAAAATCAAAGCAGCTTAATCCGCAGGAATTGATGGATTTACTGCATGTTCATTCTTCACAATCATCAAATCCCGATACTCTTTACGGATGGGGGATACCGGATGCATTTCGTGCCAGCGGAACGTTTGTCATCGGAGTTCCGGATCTGCCTTATTACACCGGAGGTGATGAAATCCCTGTTCATGTTTCGCTAATGGGACCGGATGGCGCTATTTCCGGAGACTCATTGGAAGTACATACCCAACCGGAGTCAGGACTGGAACTATTGCAACCCTTCCAGGAGACCATTCCTGGGAATTATCAGGCGACATTACGAACCACTGATATTCACGGGGAACAGTATATAACTGTTTTTGATGCAACCCGGGATGTCTCTGATTCGGTTCTGGTTCAAGTTCTGGATAAGCCTACCGATTTTTCATCCTCTTTTCATAATTATCCTAATCCTTTTAAGCGCTTCACGAATTTCAGCTTCAACCTCCCGGAGCCCGCATCGGTGGAGATCGTGGTTTTTACGGTTGCCGGCGAGAAGGTTCGCGATATTAAAATTCGGATTGATCAAACATCTCAAGGACTCAACTCTTTCAGATGGAATGCCGATAATAATGATAAGAAAAAGGTCTCCGGGGGAGTTTTCATTTGTAGAATTTATACCCCATGGTATGAGGGTATGACTAAAGTCGTAAAGATCGATTAGGAGATATCCGCCTCGATAAAACAGGATAGCGGATCGAAGCATGGAATCATCAAATAACAACAAGCTAAGAATCCTTTTATTCAATACCGATGCATATCAGACCCTGCATCTGCGTGCTATGTTGAAACGCAAACTGGATATCGAGTATATCGATACCGTTTCAACATTTGCTGAAGGAATACAGACAACATCTCAGAAGAACTATGATATGCTAATTATTGACTACGATTTCCCCAATAACGCCGGATTATCGATGTTTTTCCGATTGCGCGAGAGTGGTTATACCATCCCCACGATTTTGGCGGTAAATGAAAGCGATAGGGAGCAGTCCTTGTTGGAATTCGCCGACGGTGAATTAGAGTATGTAGTTAAAGATGATCAATTTCAGGATAACCTGGTAAAAGTCGTACGCAGGATGGCATATACCGGAAAGCCTCAACTGCATGAAACCAATGATGTTTACCAACCGACAACCGATAAAAGGCATATCCGTACTTCGACTCCTCTTAATCAGGAAATTACCAATTCACTTACTTATATTATAGCAGCAACTCAATTGCTATTGAATGGTGAGTATCAGCTGAATCAGAAAGCTCGCGGCAAAGTAAAAATGATCGAAGAAAATGCTAATATAATTCTGAATAATCTGATGATGCATAAGCAAGCCCCTCATGTCCTGTCTCGTATTTCACAGCCTGCTCAAAGCAGCGAGGACGCTGCATTTACGCAAGGCGCAAGAATCGTCGACGGTCCCGTTTAAGATTCGATTACCGGTAATCTGAATCTATATACCCTCGAAACTGCATCCTTTTTACAATATTTTTTCACGGCAACTCCACGGTATCTAATCCGTATTATTCATAACCTGTATTATTCATAAATTTCACTATCGGTAGCGGAAGCCTTGCGCTTTCGGCTCTTTTCTTCTCCCCAAATTTCAGACTGTAAATTGTTCATTGTTGTAAAATCCCCGAAGGACAAGCCTTCGGCTACGGATAAATGTTTTTTTACGAATTATCCGGGATAATTCTCATAATCGGCCGCGGCAAAGCGGCATGAGAATCATCATTGATTTTTGAGGCATAACTTCTTCCCTTGACGATATCATCATCGAGGTCTCTTTCTACTTGAATTCCGACTTTTGCGCAAGGCGCTTCAAAGAAGAACAATCCTTCGGTCACTACCTGATTAAAGTCTACCGGTTTTTTTATGGTTATCTTTTAAAATCCGGGAATTATTATCCGAGGATTATTTAATTAACTGGGCAAATCCAATGATATCGCTATATAGCTGCAAGTTCCGTTCAAGGAGGCTAATGATGCCAAATACCGCGGAAGAGCCCCGCTCTAATACACGTCACCGTTTGTGAGAATCGGTATCTCCTCATTGAACTCACCTTTCAAAACATGGATCAATAACAGTTGGTTATTGTGGTTGATTCAGCAAAACATAGTATCCCACCGTTTTGCAGATTCCTGTAGCGGCGGTGATGCTTAAAAAGAATCTATGCCGGATGATTCAAGGGAAGAGCTTATGGCCTACAATTAGCATTGCAGCGCTTACGTACCGAATAAAACGAACGGGTGTGGCGACCGACCACACCCGTATCAATGATATACCTGATCAGGATATGCTTACCCCGCACAGCAGCGGGATAAACTATACTACCTATCGCTCCAAACCTTAAAGTCTAATGACCTACATCTAAAATCCCACGAATACGGACTACTTAACCAGGCTCATGGTTTTCGATACTTCCATCTCCCCTGCTTTTAGCCTGTAGAAATAAATTCCGCTGGAATATTCGGATGCATCCCAACTAATCATGTGCATGCCACGCTGCTGCGAATCATCCACCAGGGTTTCGATTCTTTCGCCCATGAGGTTATATATATCCAACCTGACCTGTGATTCTCTCGGTACAGAATAGCGAATGACGGTGCTGGCGTTAAACGGATTGGGATAATTCTGATGTAGCTCCGGCGTCTCCGGGATATTGGCGAGGTTATGATTTCGGTTTCCGCTGCCGTAAGTTACCTTCCAATGAGTAACACCTCCCGGCGGTTGGTATGGGGTCACGGTGAATGTAAAGTATGATGAGTCGACGATCGAAGGATATATTCCGCAGTATGCGATATAATGATAGGTGCCTTCGGGAGCGAAATCTGGAATTCTCTGCACCATCGGATAATAGTGATTGGCATCCTCTACCGGAACTTCGATTTCACGCCAATGTTTAACGGGACCATGATATGTACCGTCCGGCAGCCTGAGCTTAACCCATACCTCGGTGTATTGTACGCCATTGGAGTTATTTGTAAGGATGCCTTCATAGTTGAAACTTCCGCCCGCCGGCACAAACACGGGGGGATCAATCGGTCTCATCTGGATAGTCAGCGGTAGGCAAGTTGAGTCATTCTGCCACCAGAAAAGCTGGTATTCCCAGCATGCCGAACCGAGTATATCCATATCACCGTCTACGTCTATATCGTGAGCATAAACACACTTAGCGCCATCGAAGTTGTCATCCAGAGAATACTTGGAGAAATTCTCGCTTCCATTGTTTTCCCACCAGGCGATCTCATCTCCCCAGTAGTCGGTGCCAAGCACATCCAGATCGTTATCATTATCCAGATCTTCCGCATAGATATCCCATGGGCCAACAAAGCCGTCATCAATGATTAATTTAGTGAAATGCTGGTTACCATTGTTTCGCCACCAGGCGTATTCACCGCATTCCTGACCTGCCCCCAATACATCAACATCGCCGTCCTTGTCGAGGTCGACTGCGTATACGGTTCGAGCGCCATCGAAGTTATCATCGATTGTGTGTCTTATAAAGGCTTGCTGGTTATTAAAATTCTCCCACCAGGCTATTTGGTCGGAGACGAAAGCCGCACCCAGGATATCGATATCACCATCGCCGTCCATATCGATCGCATGCACACGGCTGGCGCCGTCAAACTGTGATTCCACCGAATGTTGAGTAAAGTTCTGATTTCCGTCATTTTCGAACCAGGCGATATCGTTGACGTAGGGCTGAGTGGAATAACCGGCTACAACGAAATCCATATCATTATCATTATCCATGTCGATACTGAAAAGATCGTAGGATTTGTTAAAGTTGGTGAGATAATGTTTGGTGAAGTTCATATCGCCATCATTTTCCCACCAGGCAATCTCGCCGAAAAAAGCGCATCCGAGGATATCATTGTCACCGTCGCTGTCCAGATCGACCGAATGAAAATCAGTAGCGCTGTCGAAATCACCGACGATCAAACGTTCCGCGAAATTCTGATAGCTATCGTTTTCCCACCAGGAAATCCGATTCTCGAAAGTACCGGTACCTATAACGTCATTATCGCCATCGAGGTCAAAATCCAAAGCGTATGCGCTCCAGCATGTATAGATATCACCCACAACATATTGGTTCCAGCATATATCCTCCTCCGAATAAACACTGACAACCAAGAACATGCTGACAACTGCAGCCACGAAGACTACTTTAGCGAACTTACTTAAAAGCTCCATTCCTTGCTCCTTTTTAGAGGGTTAATATTTTAAAATATTACTCCATATTTTCCCAGAAATCGAGAGGCTAATATGTATTCCGAATGGTGCAGTTCCAAAGAGTTCCTGCGCCTTAGCGGGGGATTAAGTAATGAAGAAAGCGAAATGATCCAAAACCCGAGTAGCGACCATCTTTCATTTTTCGATCCCCATGTGATTTTATAATAAGAATCACATCAATGTCAAGAAATTTAATCCACAAGATTATCCGTAGATATCTTTTTCCAGCATCTGTCTAACCTCTATCCCCTCCATACGTTCAACCACATTTAGAAATTCCGCGGTTGAACCCACGTTGGTTTTAATTAGCTCCTTCAGAAGTGCAATAAATCTTTCGTTACCGATCTTTACCGCTAATTTATGCAATAAAACCGGTCCCTTATTATACAGTATCGGAAAAGACATAACTCCGGCGGGATCAAATTCCGCTATGGGAGGGAGATTCAAACGTTTTACGAATCCACTCTTTTTATAAATAAGTGCGTTGTAGTCCTGCTCTCCAAAGCGTTCCCTGACCGCCATCATGGTTGAGTAGGTCGCGAAGGATTCATTGAGCCAATTCTCCCAGTTGTTCACGGGGGCATTATGCCACCAGATACGAGCTATCTCGTTAGAAATGCCCATGAAATAGAAATCTTGATAAGTGTAATTTCTTTCCGTAACACGATAAACGATGAATCCTGTACGGGAGTACCCCCCTCCCGACTGCCGCGGTGCGATCAGTATGGAGATATCTTTCTCCCGGTTGCCATCGAACCAATCCTGATAAGTTTGTAAAAACCAGATAGCATCATTGAGGATGGAATCTATGGGGGCGTTGTATGCATACTTGTAATGAAGTTTCGCATGGCAATCCTCCTTATTTCGCTCCACTGTCTTTAAACCGCGCGCCGCGGTGACCAGAATGTCATTGACCGGCTCCTTTGACCACGCTGACCATCTGTCAACCCTTTTCTCGGTCTCGCCGATCGTCACAACCGTATATGCGGTATCGATTCCTATATCGAGAGAGAATGTAAACAAGGGATAATCGGGATTATACGGGAACCAGGGACACATCCAGCCGAGCTCCACCCAGTCGCCATCGAATTGGATGGAAGGGAATCGGGTCTGGGTGATTTCACCCGCATACTCGAAATCTATACTGAATTTATCACCTTCTTTGAGTGGGTTTTTGAACCTGATGGTTATTGGAGCTCCATCCGGTATAGGCTTGTAGTAACCGACACTGTCCTGAACGTAAGTGTAGTCCACCACATGGTTGCCAGTCATTGATTTGACATCCAGACCATGATAAAGGTAAAACACGATACTATCGGTATTATCCTGCAGGATATCGAAAGTCATGGTTCCCGATGCGGTCAATAGATGTTCGTAAGGCTGAAGATCAGCTTTGATGTTGTACGAATACTCAAATGACGCCTCAGCCGGCTGTTCCGCGTTTGAACAGGCGAATAACAAAGTGGGTAAAATTGACAACAGAATTACATACTTCATAGGCTATCCTTTCAAGTCAATAAACGATTTCTAATCTATTTAAAATCCGTAATAGTATTGGCGCAAGAGAAAACTGAAATATCGGCAATCAGGCAAGCTATATATCCTTAATTATTTTGAGGTGTATTCAGCCGAACAAAAATCATCAATATGCAAATAATCCTTGAAATATTTCATTATTACAATATATTATGTAATAATGATTCTCTTCCTTTGGTTTTCCTGCGGCGAAACACGATTTCGGAATCCACTAAAATGAGTTAGATAGAATTTAACCTTAAAGGAGATATCAAGATGCGTACAATGATTGCATTGATAACAATAGCAATGTTATTTTCTTCGGCAAGTTTCATCATCGCCGAGAGGGGGAATTATGATAAGCGTGAAATCGTTGATCCAGGAATAATTCTCCAGGGAGGCGATACATTCGAGGATGCTTTTCCGATTGCCCAGTTACCCTTCAGCAGTACCGGAACAACATGCGGTTATAATGAAGACTACGATGTGATGTGTCCTTACGGCGCTTGGGCTCCTGATGTGGTCTATGTTTATACGCCAACAGAAGATCATGCCATTCGCATTAACCTTTGCAATGGTTCCGACTACGACACCAAATTGATGGTTTTTGAGGATTATTATTCAAACCTTGCTGCCTGTAATGATGACTATTGTACCAGCCCCAATTTTCCTTATCCCTATGTCTCATACCTCGGAAGAGTCCCGTTACAGGCATATCACGATTATTACATTGTCGTGTCCGGCTATGGCGATGAATGCGGCGATTATGTGATGGAAATCGACATTATAGAACCCTGTTCGGAATGCCCGCCGGGCGGATATGCCGAAGGCGAACCGGATTGCTCCGGCTGGTATATTGACAATTATAATGGAGGATGCGGCTCAGATCCAATCGTATTCCAGGATATCCAGATAGGAGATACTATTTGCGGATTAACCGGAACGATCAATCCATCGCCGTTCACCGATAGAGATTGGTACGAGGTTGAAGTAAGCTATCCCTGCTCATTATTCTGGAATGTGGTATCTTACGATTTGGAGGTGATGGCTCAAGTGTTTGATGCTGGCTCCGGCGATTGCAACGATCATGTCCAACTGGCATCGGATTGGGGCACCTACTGCGATACGATTCAACTATCCGCATCGGTTGAACCGGGAACCTACTGGATGGTTGCCAGACCTCTCAATGACTGGATCAGCCAACCATGTCCGCAGGAATATGTCGCCTGGTTGGATGCATACCCGATTTGCGGCGATATCAGCATGACGCCCGATGATTATCCTATCGAAGTAATGCCGGGGGGTAGCTTCGGATATACGGGACATCTTGGAAAT
>WJIR01000032.1 GCA_014730175.1 Candidatus Zixiibacteriota bacterium | reverse complement strand
GGATTATGACGCCGAAGGCGTGAAGCAGGCTGCCGCTAAATTGGAAAAAGATGGATACAAGGCGGCTTATTATGTGACTGACGTCAGCGACGAAGGGCAGGTTGTTGAGCTTTTTAAGTCAATCGCTAAAGACGGACCGCTTGATGTGCTGGTTAACAATGCCGGAATCATTAATGACAAGTTGATGATAAGAATCACCAAGGATGATTGGGACAGGGTTATTCATATTAATCTGACAGGAGCTTTCCTTTGCAGTCGTGAAGCTGCCAAGCTTATGCTTAAGTCTCGCAAGGGAAGGATAGTGAATATAAGCTCCATGGTTGCTATCGCCGGTAATGTCGGCCAGGCAAACTATTGTGCTTCCAAAGCCGGTATCATCGGTTTAACCAAATCCAACGCTCGGGAATTGGGTCCTAAGGGTATCACGGTCAATGCAGTAGCGCCGGGGTTCATCATTACCGAGATGACTGATACTCTGCCCGAGGCGAACAAGGAAGCGTATCTGAAGAATATGTCGATTAAAAGACCCGGCACACCCGAAGATGTTGCCAATGCAGTGATTTTCTTTGCGTCGGAGGAAACCTCGTTCATTACCGGACAGGTTTTGATTGTCGACGGTGGATTTACAATGTAAAATAGGAATAAATCAATTAAACATTAAATTAGTGAGGTAATGCAGTGTCAATCGAACAAAAAGTAAAGGACATTATTGTGGATCAGTTGGGGGTGGATTCTGCTCAGGTGACTGATGACGCATCTTTCCTGGACGATTTAGGAGCGGATTCTTTGGACACCGTTGAGCTGGTTATGGCGCTCGAGGAGGAGTTCGGGATGTCGATTCCTGATGAGGACGCGGAGAAAATCGCTAAGGTGAAAGATGCCATTGAGTACATCAAAAATAATGCTCCGGAATCTTAATAGATCTATTTGGCAAACCCCGGGGAAATCCCGGGGTCTCCGCGGAAGACCGTCATCGGTTTCCCGCGGAGATGGGAATGTGAATATGGAAGATTGATTGAGGAATATATGAAACGACGAGTTGTTATTACCGGAATGGGTGCTATTTCACCTTTAGGTTACAATGTTAATGATCTCTGGGAAGGACTGCTCGCCGGTAAATCCGGTGGGGGACCGATTACCAGGTTCGATACTACCGATTATGCCACGAAGATAGCGGCTGAAATCAAGAATTATGATCCCACCGATCACTTTGAGCGTAAGGAGGCGAGACGTCTCGATCTATCGCAGCAGTTTGCGTTAATTGCGGCAAAGGAAGCGATCGATGACAGCGGATTCGTTGAAAACGGCTTCGACCCTGACCTTGCCGGAACCATTATAGGTTCCGGTGTATGCGGAATCGATTCCCTGACCAAGCAGCATCAGGTACTTATGGAAAAAGGAGTCAATCGCGTATCGCCATTTTTGGTGCCGCTTATAATCTCCGATATGGCTGCGGGGCTTGTGTCTATCAGGTATGATTTGCGGGGACCGAACTATTCAACCGTATCAGCCTGTGCATCGGGAGCTCACGGTATGGGCGATGCACTACGCATCATTCAAAAAGGCGAGGCGGATATTATGGTTACCGGAGGGACGGAAGCGGCTATAGTTCCCCTGGCTATTGCGGGATTCTGCGCGGCTAAAGCGATGACTACGCGCAACGAGGAGCCGGAAAAAGCCAGCAGGCCTTTCGATAAGGAACGCGATGGCTTTTTGATGGGTGAAGGAGCGGCAATCGCAATATTCGAGGAGCTGGAACATGCTCGTAAAAGAGGCGCTAAGATTTATGCCGAGGTGTCGGGCTTCGGAATGTCGGGAGACGCTTATCATATTACCGCTCCGGAGCCTGACGGCCGCGGAGCAGCTTATGCCATGAGGATGGCATTAGAAGATGCGGGTGTGGAGCCGGATAAGGTTGATTATATCAATGCTCATGGGACAGCCACCGGGCGCGGGGACGTAGCAGAAACAATCGCCGCCAAGAAGATATTCGGTGATCATGCGAATAAACTGGTGATGAATTCCACGAAATCATCGATAGGGCATCTTCTGGGCGCTGCCGGATCGATTGAGCTTCTGGTAACAGCGCTTTCTATTCGGGATAGCAAAATTCATCCTACGATTAATTATACGGTACCCGATCCGGAATGTGACCTAAACTACTCGCCGAACAAGGTTACCGACAAGGAGATTGGAGCCGCTGTTTCCAATTCATTCGGTTTCGGCGGTCATAATGCTTCGATTTTATTGAAGCGATACGAGGAATAGCATTTTGAGAAACTGGGCTGCACACAAGGTGTAGCCCATATCTTTTAAAATTACTAAACATGCGTATTTACGATGACAATAGAATTAGACCCACCCGAAGACCTATCGGAACTCGAGGAAGAATTAGATTATACATTTAATGATAAAGACCTTTTGATTACTTCCCTCTGCCACAGATCGATTCAGAATGCCGCTGATGTAGGTGATCCTGTCTCCAACGAACGTCTTGAATTTCTCGGTGATTCTGTCCTGGGTCTGGTAATTTCCGAGTTCCTGTTTCAGCAGTATCCTGACCAACGTGAGGGCGAGTTGACTAAGCTTAAGGGGCTGCTTGTCAGCGAAGTCATCCTATATAAAATAGCTCAAAATATCGATTTGGGTAAATTTGTGTTTATGAGCAAGGAAGAGGAACTCTCCGGGGGACGTAACAGGAAAACGATCCTGTCCGACGCCTACGAAGCCGTTTTAGGGGCGATGTATCTGGATGGCAGCCTTGATGATGTTCGGAATGCCGTACGGATTCATCTCCTCGAGAATTTCGAGGAATTGGTTTCGAATGATGAATACATTAATTATAAGGGAAGGCTTCTGGAATATACACAGGGACAGAATATGGGCGTACCTCGATATGAGGTAATAGATGAAAGCGGCCCGGAGCATCGGAAGATTTTCAATGTTGTCGCCAAGATCATGGGGCATGAGATGGGCTATGGAAGAGGGCATACGAAAAAACAAGCGGAACAGCAAGCTGCTAAGGTCGCTATGCGGAGTTTAAAACTTATAGATTAACGGTGATAATACTATGGACTATCTATTAACGGAATCCCAGGAGCAAATGCGCTCTACGGCTCACAGGATTGCCGAGGACAATGTTAAAGCCGTAAGGGCGGAGTATGACGAAAAGGGGACCTTTCCCTGGGACATTATTAGAAAATTGGCGGAAGAGGAACTGTACGGAAGTTTCATCCCTCGAGAATACGGTGGGAGCGGAGAGGGCATCTTTTCGGTTGCACTGATAACCGAGCAATTGGCGCGAGCCTGCGGAGGTGTCGCACTTGCGTATTCGGTGAATGCGTTTGCAACCACGCCGATAATTCTTTTCGGGAATGAAGAGCAGAAACGCAAATATCTTCCCGATATTGCATCCGCAAATAAGATCGCCGCTTTCTCGATAACTGAGAAAGACGCTGGTTCCGATGCGTCCGCGGTCAAAGCTACCGCTATCAAAGATGGCGACCATTATGTCCTAAATGGTCGCAAACAATGGATAATCAATGCGGGGGAGGCGGATGTATATGTTGTTATATTTATTGTTGACCCTCAACGCGGCGCCCGATCCGCTACCGCTTTTATTGTTGATAAGGATACGCCGGGATTTACTTTCGGTCCCAAGGATAACAAGATGGGTATCCGGGCTTCTACTACCCGCGATCTGATTTTCGAGAATTGTCGTATCCATGAAAATCAGATGCTGGGAAAAGTTGGGCAGGGATTTCGAGTCGCTATGAGGTCATTCGATTTCGCCAGTCGCCCCGGGATGTCCGCTCAAGCTCTGGGTATTGCTCAGGGGGCTCTGGACGAAGCCGTCGCATATTCCCAGCAACGCGTACAATTCGATAAGAAGATATCGAGTTTTCAGGCTATTCAGGTGATGCTTGCCGATAACGCCGGCCGCGTTGAGGCGGCGAGGTTGCTGCTCTATCATCTCTGCAGGTTAATTGATAAAGGTGAACAGAAAGTCACCAAGTTAGCTTCGATGTCTAAGGTGCTTTGTTCCGATGCTGCCATGAGCGCCACCACCGACGCGGTTCAGATTTTCGGAGGGTATGGTTACATGAAGGAGTTTCCTGTGGAGAAAATGATGCGAGATGCCAAGATAACTCAGATTTATGACGGTACCAATCAGATCCAACGTTTCGTTATCGCCACCGAATTAACCAAAGAATATGCCAGAAAGAGCTCTTAATTATGGATTATTTTTTAACCGAAACTCAGCAGGAAATTCGCGATTTAGCATATCGAATTGCCGAGGAGAAAATCAAGCCTGTCCGCGCGGAATATGATGAAAAGGGCACCTTTCCGTGGGATATCGCCAGGGTTTTAAGCGATTCCGATCTTTTCGGCAGCTATATTCCGGAAGAATACGGCGGGCTTGGCGAAGGACTTTTTTCGGGTATTCTGGTCACCGAGCAGTTAGCTCGTATCTGCTCCGGTATTGCGTTGGTTTTCGAGGGAACATTGCTCGGTACATACCCGCTGATACTTTTCGGCAATGAGGAGCAAAAAGAGAAATACCTTCCCCGGATCGCCAATGCCGAGATTATAAGCGCTTTCGGTATGACCGAATCCGGCGCCGGTTCGGATGCGACCGGAATCAAGTCAACCGCAACCAAAGATGGCGATCACTACATACTCAACGGAACCAAACAGTGGATAACGAATGCGGTCGAAGCCGAAGTTTATACGGTTGTTTGTCTTACTGATAAAGAGCGCGGAATCAGATCCGCCACCGCCTTTATCGTGGAAAGGGGAACGCCGGGATTTGGATTCGGGAAGAAGGAAAACAAGATGGGGATCAGGGCCTCTTCGACTGCGGAGTTGGTTTTCGAGGACTGTCGTGTCCATAAATCGGCGATTCTGGGTAAAGTGGGTCAGGGATTGCGTGTTGCCATGGATACTTTTGATATGACCCGTCCGGTTGTAGCCGCCCAGGCTATCGGGTTGGCGCAAGGGGCGTTAGATGAAGCGGTCACGTATTCACAGCAGCGGGTGCAGTTCGGCAGTAAGATCGCGAGTTTTCAATCCATTCAGACTATGCTGGCTGATATGGCTATGAAAATCGAATCATCGCGATTGCTCCTTTACCATTTATGCCGGCTCGCGGACCGAGGAGATAAGGACTTGACCAAACTTTCGGCAATCGCTAAGCTGATCTCATCGGATATGGCGATGCAGGTTACTGTCGACGCCGTTCAGATCTTCGGTGGTTATGGTTATATGAGAGATTATCCCATAGAGAAAATGCTCAGGGATGCTAAAATTACTCAAATATATGAGGGGACAAACCAAATACAGCGATTGATTATTGCCAATGAATTGATAAGAGAATATAATAGAAGTAAGAGATAGATCGGAGGAATTTTAATTGTGAAAATAGTTGTATGTGTAAAAAGGGTACCGGAGATAGATCAGATAAAAGTGGCGAATGATAGGATTGAGGCGTCAGGTGCCGGTATGACCAATCCTTTTGATATGTATGCCATTGAAGAAGCTATCAGAATCAAGGAAAAGACGAGCGGCGAGGTGATTGCTCTGACGGTCGGTTCTGAGGATAGTGATTTAGCCCTGCGCGAAGCATTGTCGATCGGCGTGGATTCCGCGGTCAGGGTCTGGCAGGATGATATCAAAGAGAGTGATATCTTGGCGACCGCGGGGATTCTCTCCGCAGCGATAGAAAAAATCGGCGATGTTGATCTTGCCATCTTTGGTAAACAGGCTGTGGATGACGATGCATCGTCCGTTTCGGGCGCTGTCGGCGGTTTTCTCGGTTTCCCGCAGGTTTTGTTTGTCAAGAAAATCCGTGAAATCGATGAGGGCAAACTGGTTGCGGAACGGGCTACCGAGGATGGCTTCGATATAGTGGAAACATCTTTGCCGGCTGTCATCTCGGTGGTGAAGGAGATTAACGAGCCCCGGCTCCCTTCACTCAAGGGTAAAATGAAAGCAAAGAAGGCTCCGATAGAGGTTTTAGGCCTGGCTGACATAGGATTGGAAACAACCGCAGTAGGCGCAGCCTCTCCATCCCGGCAAATCAAAGCGGAAGAACCGCCTCCGCGCCCCGCCGGCGAGATTTTGCAGGGTTCATCTCCCGAAGAGCTTGCCGATGCATTGATAGCTAAATTGAAGGAAGAAAAGCTGATATGATGCAAGGCACAAAAACGTCTTGACAAAATAGTAATATTAATTAAATTATTTTAGTAATTCCTTTATTTGTATTGGGATGCAAAAAACGAATTAAAATATGCAGTCAATTGCCGGAATGAAAGTTTCTGTGATTCCCCAATGCGAATATTATCAAACATGGATTAGTTTTTAGTTAATTTTGAGCCTTAAGGATAGGAGCAATAAAAGCCGATTGTGCCGGCTTAAGAGATTGATAAACCCTAATCGTGCTAACTGGAAGTAGTATAAGATCTTAGGTGATTTGACGGTTCTTTGATAATGAAACATGTTTTTTACGGTGACTGGAACCTGATTAAATCGGGATCATTCTCCGGCAAATTTAATATGGATGTTGATTGTTCACTTCTTGAGCAATTGAAATCCGGAAACGGCAGACCGACGTTGCGTTTCTTCAGATGGAAAACGCCTACCATTTCCTACGGAATCAATCAACATCGAATCGAACGGATAATCGATTTCGACAGATGCCGAGAGTCGAAAATAGAAGTGGTTCAAAGGCCTACCGGTGGAAGAGAATTGCTGCACGGCTACGATTTGTCATATAGCGTGGTCAGCCATATCGGTACCGACGGGCACTCCTACAGCGGAGTTAGAGGAAGGTGCAAACTGATTCATCAGGCGATCATTGCCGGTTTGATAAAATACGGCTTAAGAGCAGATAAGTTTCCGGTGGTTTCTAAGTTAAGTCACAATTATGACTTAGAAAGCGTTAAGCCCTGTTTCTATTCATTGACCGGAGATGAGATATCCTATGATGGATACAAGTTGGTTGGATCAGCCCAGCGTTGTGAAAGTCATGTTTTTCTACAACATGGGAGTATTCAATTGTACTACGGTACCAGCGGAATAGTCAATTACCTGAAGATGTCGGATTCCGGTAAGAGAAAGCGGTTAAAGGATTTAATGGATAATTCAGTCACCAGTATTGACCGGATAAAGGAGGTTTCGGGAGTTTCGAAGATGATCGATGTTAAGGAAATTGAGAATTCAATTGCATCCTCGTTTACGGAGTTTTTCGAGATTACGTTTAAAGAGAGGTCAATCGCGGATATAAAAAGCGAAAATACAGTTCAACAAATCATTTAACGAATTTGGAGAGGTGCCATGAAAAAACTACAAATGTTAGGCATAGCCCTACTATGCGCAATGCTGATTGCTAATTTCTCCTTTGCTGGAGAGATCCACAAGATCAGCATAGAAGAAGCGCAAGCTATCGAGCAATTACCTCAGGATTATTTCCCTGATGGTGCTCCCAGTCAACCCTCAATCCCGTATCAGGATGATACTCAGGATTCTCCCGGCTTACTTGTCGGAAAGACCTTTTACGACAACCAGACCAACGGTTCCACCGGTGACCGTATTTCCAAACACGATTGTGGAATTCACATCTGTTGGATGAACGGTATCGCCAACTGGACCGGTGAACGTCAGATCTATTATAATTTCATCGATGAAGAGGGAACTCCATTCTGGGGAGAAGATGGTACGCCGGTCTCCTCCGGTCAACGCGACGGTTATACAACAATGGATGTAAAGCCGGATGACGGTGTTCCGATTATCGCTTTTCACTCGGCGGTTGAAGGCGAGTATATGACCGAAGTCGCGCTCGACGCCGGTTGTGGGTTGGGATTGTTCACTTCCTATAATGTCCCGAATGATTATCCGGGTTTTGGTCCTTTCATCTGGCCCTATGTTGCCTATGATAATAATGGCAGGATTCATATTACTCACTCGGAATGGACCGGAGTTGCGGGGGAACCGCATATGCAGGGACATCTTTATTCCGAGGATCTGGGTAATTCCTGGCCCCATCAGGAATCAATAGAGGATCTTCTGGATCTTTCTATGATAGTAGTTGCATCCCATGTCGATGATAAGGTCGCTATTGTCTGGACCAAACCCAGAACGCTTGTGGAGCCTGACCAGTACAATAACGACATTGCTTATGTAGAGTCGGGAGACGGGGAAACCTGGGATTACAATAATCAGGTCAATATCACCAACTATCAGGCTTCCGATACTATCCGTGCATATTGCGATGTTGACGCAACTTACGATACCAATGGTGATCTGCACATTATCTGGAATACTCCATATTACAATGAATCTGAGGGAACCATTTCAGTCGATGCTTGCTTCCTGTGGCATTGGTCGGAGGCGACCGGAACGACCATGATATATAATGCCTGGCATCCATCGTTCCCCGGCGCCTGGAATCGTTCCGCTTCCAAAATGTCTATAGCGATTGATGCCTTCAACAACGTACACGTCGTCTGGACGCATTTTGATGATATCGATGTCTCTGCGGGTGGTTGGTCAAATGGTGAGCTTTACTATGCGAACTCCGAGGACCTTGGCGCAAGCTGGAGCGATCCGGTGAATCTTACGCAGACAGCTACACCGGGATGTTTGCCGGGGGATTGCGATTGCGATCATTATTCCACCCTGGCGATTCAAGCCGATGATTATCTTTATATTACCTATATTGAGGATAAGGATGCTGGCGCGGTTGCTCAGGATGAAGGTGCGCAGACACAGAATGTTGTTAGATTCTTGCAGATTGAAAATCCACTTTGGATTATTTCAGGCGTTGATGATAATGAAGCTGTTCCGAGTGAATTCAGCTTAGCTCAGAATTACCCGAATCCATTTAATGCTTCAACAAGCATAGATTTCGTCCTTGATGAAGCGTCAAACGTAACCCTGAAGATTTATAACCTTTTGGGCGAGGAAGTTGCGGTGTTGGCAAATGGGAAGATGAACGCTGGTGAACATTCTGTGAAATGGGATGCAGCCGACTATACTTCCGGTATTTACCTTTACAAGTTGAATGCAAACAACGTAACCGAAACCCGTAGAATGGTGTTACTTAAGTAAAGGGACTCTGAAAACCTGAAAAGCGGAACATTAATTGCGCTGAATTTGCTATATCATTAACTAAGATGTGGTATTTTCATCGTGTTGATCGAATATCGAAATAGCGACAATTGAAGATATATATGGATTTGCTAAATGAGAAAACACTTTGCTATTGAGATTGGAAAGGAGGTTGGAGAAGTTTAAAATATCTATTCGTCGATTTGGAAAGTAATAATCTTTCATTCAATAATATTAAACATTAAAGGAGAAGTTCAACATGTTTAAAAAGCTCTTACCGTTTCTATTCGTTGCATTTTTGACGGTAGTGTTTACCAGCAGCCTTTATGCAGGCATAACTAAAGTTCCGATTGAAGTAGCTGCAGACAAGGAGAAGCTGGTTGACGAGAGAAATCCCGGAGTCTACACTGGTCCATCTTATCCGTTGCAGGATGATGCCATGGATTCTCCAGGAACCGTAGTCGGTAAATCCTTCTATGATTATCAAACTAACTGCACCACCGGTGACCGTATCGTGAAGCATGATTGCGGTGTCCATATATGCTGGATGAACGGCATTCGTGACTGGACCGGTGAACGCGTAATTTATTACAACTTCATTGATGAGGACGTTCCGTTCTGGGGCGATGAAGGCACGCCTGCTTCCTCCGGTGAAAGAGATGGTTATACCACCTTAACTCAGCATCCGGAAGATGGTTATGCAATCATAGCTTTCCACAATGCTGTTGAAGGCGCTGAAGAAAGCCGTTTGGCTATCGATGCAAGCTGTGGCTTAGGGCTGTTCACCGAGTATGGCGTACCCAGTGAAATTCCAGGTAAGTATACTTTCTACTGGCCTTACGTTGCTTACGATAATAATGGTAATATCCACGTTGTTAATCATGAATCAAGCCCGGCAGCTGGCGATCCTCAGGACGGCGCTCATACTTATTCCAGTGACCAGGGAAATTCCTTTGAAGACCTGGTCAATTTCGCGACTTTGATGGAAATCTCCGCTATGCCGGTCGCATCCCCGGTTAACGACAAAGTAGCTCTCGTTTTCACAAACCCCAGAAACCTTGAGACACCGGATCAGTATAACAACGATATTTGCTACATTGAGTCCGAAGACGGTGTCACCTGGGATTATGATGATATGGTTAACATTACAAATTATCAATATGAAGATACCATTAGAGCCTATTGTGATGTCGACGCATGTTATGACTACGAGGGTAACCTGCATATCATCTGGAATACACCGTATTACAATGAAGAAGAAGGAACCATTTCAGTCGACGCTTGTTTCCTCTGGCACTGGTCGGAAGAAACCGGGACAGACATGATCTACAACGCCTGGCATCCGTCGTTCCCGGGCGCCTGGAACCGTTCGGCTTCCAAGTACTCGATCGCCGCTAATCCCTATGGACCGCACCTGCATGTACTATGGACGCATTTCGATGATATCGATGTTTCCGCCGGTGGCTGGTCTAACGGTGAGTTGTACTTGTCGAGTTCAACCGATAACGGTGATACCTGGGATGCTCCGACGAATCTAACGGAGACGGCAACTCCGGGTTGCTTACCGGGTGATTGCGATAGCGATCATTGGTCAACTCTGGCTCCTAACGTTGATAACGAATACCTGTACATCATGTATATCAATGATAAGGATGCGGGCGGTATTCCGCAGGACGAAGGCGCCCAGACTCAGAACCCGGTTATGTATCTAAAGGTAGAGGATCCGTATCCCGTTCCTACCGGAATTGAGGATGAAGGCTCCGTTCCCTCGGCATTCAACTTAACCCAGAACTATCCTAACCCGTTCAACGCTTCCACCAACATTACTTTCTCTCTGAAGGAAGCTTCCGCTGTAAACTTAACAGTTTACAATCTTCTTGGTGAAGAAGTCGCTGAGCTGGTTAATGGCAAAATGGGTGCCGGTGAACACAGCGTTACCTGGAATGCCGGTGATTATACTTCGGGCGTCTACTTCTATAAGTTAAACGCCAACGGAGAAGATCAGACCCGTCGCATGGTATTGCTGAAGTAGGCAACGAGTCCATTGATTTAGAGTCAATTATCAAGGCGCAACCTGTGACGGTTGCGCCTTTATTTCTTTAATTTAGGATGAGGAGGATACTATGAAAGATAAGCTCATACTCACCTGTATTATCTTTCTAACTGTGACGGCAATGGTTGCATCCAGCGCATTTGCCGCAAATAAAGCAGTGCAACCACCCAATAGTGATCAACCCGACAGCAGAGCCCCGATTGTTAACAATGATCCCCGGGGCGATGTTCTTGATTCTCCCGGAATCATGGTAGGAACAACCTATTATGAATATCAAACCAATGGCGTGACCGGAAACCGCGTTAACAGAGATCCGCTGGGTGGAACTCATTTTTGCTGGACGAATGGCGCCGGTCAGGTTTCCGGCAACCGACATGTATCCTATAACTTCCTGGATACAGAAGGTAATCTGGGATTCGGCGATGTAGGTACATACGTCAATAGCGTACAGGGAGCCGGTTTTACCAATCTGGATGCATTTGACGAAGGTAATGCCGCTGTTACATTCCATTGCGAGGCTAATCTTTTGCTCACATTAGGCGTTGATGCTTTCCAGGGCGCCGGTTTGTTTAGCCTCTATGATCCACCGGATAACTATCCGGGTTCCCCGGACCCGTACTGGCCATATATCACTATCGATTTACAGCAGCGGGTTCACCTTACCGCCAGAGCCAACGGCGTTCCGGAATATGCATTCTACACCCGTTCGGATGACGGCGGTGAGAATTGGTTGGATCTGGAAGTTGTCGACACCCTCGGTCAAGTAGGTATCATTCCGGTTTCTTCGCACGTTTCGGACCGGGTATCCATTATCTATCTTAAGGGCACTCCTGAAGAACCGACAATCGGCGATGTTATATATATCGAATCGATGGATGGCGCCACCTGGGATTTTTCGGAGTCTAACAAGAATAACATTACCAACTATAGTCCGGATGATACAATCAGAAGCTGGCTCGACTACGATGGCGTGTATGACTTCGATGATAGCCTGCATATTATCTGGAATACTCCTTACTATGAAGATGGAGGGATTTACGTAAATTCGTGGATATGGCACTGGTCCAAAGCAACCGGTATCAACCTTGTGGCATCGGGTGATTGGAACTGCTTCCCCGGCGCCGCTAACCTGACATTATCCAAGCCGTCGATTGCGGTAGACCATAATAACAACCTGTTCGTGCTTTGGTCTCAATTCGATGATGTCGATGTATCCTCGGGAGGTTTCTCCAATGGCGAGCTATATGCCTGCGCCTCCACCGATGGCGGAGTGAGCTGGTCAACGCCGGTTAATCTTACCGAAACCCCAACCCCCGGCTGCTTACCGGGTGATTGTGAGAGCGATCACTGGTCATCGATGGCGGAGATTGTCGATGATGACCTGTTAATTCTCTACATAAACGACAAGGATGCGGGTGCGGCGGTAAGGGATGAAGGCGCCGCTACGAATAATCCTGTTTTATATCTGGCATATCCCAGAGAAAATTTAGTCCCGGCTTCGGTGGACGAGCAAGCCGACCTACCGCAGGAGACCGAGTTACTCTTCAACTATCCGAATCCATTCAATGCCAGCACCAAAATCGAATTCAATTTACCGACACGCGCTCAGACCCGACTTGAGATTTATAATATCCTCGGGAAGTCTGTCGAGGTTCTGATAGACGAGCATCTCGCTGCCGGTAAGCATTCCGTCAAATGGGATGCATCGGATTACACATCCGGCGTCTATTTCTACCGGCTTGAGACTGAACGAATATCAGAGACTCGCAGGATGGTGCTGCTAAAGTAGCAGGATAGATATTAATGATTGAACGCAGCCGATACGGCTGCGTTTTTTTATTGCATAGATTCAGTTCGCGGATTTAGATTTGTATATGGATCATAACATCAATGAAAATCAGGTCGCGGATTTCATAGAGCGATACGGGCTTGTAATTACCCTGCTTATTGCTGTGGTGCTTACGCTAACTTATTATATACGATTTCCTATCTGTTATGATGACGCTTATATAACCTTCCGATACGCGAAACGGATCGCTGAGGGGATGGGTTTTACTTACAATGATGGTATCCGAACACTGGGGACGACTACTCCGCTGTTTACTCTGGTTCTGGCTGCCATTTCCAAAGTGATCGGCGTGCAGTTTATTCCGGAGATTGCAAGGATTATCGGATTGGTATGTTTCATACTCTCGGCATTTCTGATTTACCGGATAGCATCGGTGTTAATCAATCATCGATTACTCGCTATCCTAACAGCGTTTGTCTACGCCACTTATCCTCCATCGGTGGAATCCTCCGGTTCGGGAATGGAGATTCCTTTGTTCATAGCCTTGATCCTCCTGACCTTCCTGCTCTTTTTGAAGAATAAATTATTTCCGGTTGGTTGGCTATGCGGTTTGATGTTAGCTGTCAGACCTGATGCAATCGTATGGACAGGTGCGATAGGAGTAGCCCTGTTAACAAATCCCAAAGATCTGATGCGCTTTGTAATCGGATTTATGATGGTAGCAATACCTGCGGTTGTAATTGTAATCCTTTATTTCGGGCATCCGCTTCCTTTGTCAATCGTGGCGAAACAGGTAAGTTATGGCTCATTTTACCATCTTGATTGGGAAAATCTCATCAATGTGTTTGGGGTGGTTTTACCCAACCGTTTTGCCCAACACCCGGAAATCGTAATTATTTTCTGGATGATAGTCCTTCTTACCATAATCTATCTGAGTAGATCGTTCATCAAACATCGCAACATCAGATTGATACCATTAATAGCGTACATAGTTTTATATCCTCTTTTCTTATGGTATGGGCGGACACTGATGTTTGTCTGGTATGGATACCCCTTGTTCCCCATATTCGTGCTGATTGCGATATTGATCGCAAATGATATTTTTATCTATTTCAAATCGCGTTATCTAAAAGCTCTGACTATACTCATTATGTTTAGCTGGTCAGCTATGTTTATCTGGCGCATATTTATTTTTGAACCCGCCTTCGGTCAGGGCGGTCCCGGGATGATTGATCTTGAACAATGGGGCATGTATTTTCGTGAGCAAACCGAAGAGGATGCGACTATTTTCACCGAGTCGATACCGCAGGTCGGCTACATTTCGGGCAGGCATATTATCTGCGAGGTTGGCCTGGTTAGCCCCGAAGTGGTGAAGATTAAACAAAGGTACGGTGATAGAATCTCGGAAAGTAATGACTGGTATTTCGATGTGCTGAGGGAGTTAAAACCGGATTATCTTTTGATTCATGCCCATGAATTCGATAAAAACGAACTTTTTCCTTATGAAGATCTGCCCTTATTCGACTCTACGCGTGATTCTGTCTACTTCTACGATCATTATAAGAAGGTCAGTATTCAGGATGTAATAGAAAGCGGCGATTATACCGGCATTCTTACGGACCGATACTATCTATTTAGACGAACATCCGATTAGTAAGAATCGCTGATCATTCCAAGACAAACTTCTTTAGAAAATTCCTCAACCCCTCCATATACATACTCTCGGATTCAATGAATCCTTCATTATGATCTCCATGGATTTCAAGGAATTGCTTCTCGCCATGATACGCACTGTAAAGCTTCTTGCCATGCCGGAATGGTATTAAATCATCAGTTTTACTATGGATTACTAATAAGGGACGGTTGACATCTTTGATATACTCCAGAGTATTATATTTAATCCGCGCCAGTAATTTGATCGGAAAAATCGGATAATGTACTGCTCCGGCATCCGGAATCGATGTGAAGGTCGATTCAAGTATTAGAGCCGCAGGACTTTGCTTACTTGCCAACCATGCCGCAATAGCTCCACCCAACGATCTGCCGCCGATTATAATTTTCCCCGGAGGATATCCTTTTTCATTGGAGAGATATTCCCATGCCGCTCTGGCATCCACATAAGTCCCTTTCTCGCTCGGGCTGCCCTCGCTTTTTCCATATCCGCGATAATCGAATATGAAAATACTCAGTCCCAGTTGATAATACATCCTGATAGTATCCAACCTGTGAGAGATATTGCCTGCATTGCCGTGACAAAACAAAATCACATACTCGGATTCCTCGTTTGGAACAAACCAGCCTGATAAACCAAGATGATCTGAGGTTTTGAAATCTACTTCTTCATATTCCAAACCGATTTGATTCGGATTGGCAATCAAATCACGGCTCGGAAAAAAGACCAACCTGGATTGAAATATGTATAATAGGATTAAGATACCCGCGTAAAGCGCCGCACCGGTAATTAAAGCTGTTATAATTGTATGCAAAATTCTACTCTTTCTCATTTATATCACAGTATAATAAACAACTCCTGTCCCCCATCCAACTGTTATAAAGAATAATGCAAGGATTGTCAAATTAGCCCGTATAATTCATAAATGCCAGTAAATCGTAGCCGAAGGCTTGTCCTTCGGGGATATTACAACAGTAAACGATTTACAATCCGGAATTTGGAATCCGGAAAAGAGCCGGAAGCGCAAGGCTTCCGCTACCGATTAAGAAAATTATGAATAATACGTGATTGTAATCCATTCCCCGAAGTCTCGGGGAATGGATTATTTGAAGTTATTTGATAAGATTCAGGCGTCTTACGGACGTTTCATTGCCGAGGCTTAATTTACAGAGATACACACCTGATGGCATTTCACTCGCATCCCAGCTGATGTTATAATTACCGCCGTTCAAATTATCATCCACCAGAGTTGTTACTCTCTGACCGAGCAGATTATACACTTCGAGTTTCACGGGAGCGGTAACAGTATTTTCCAGCTCAAATGAGATCGTTGTGGTTGCGTTAAATGGATTGGGATATGCATCAAGCTCAATCGCACTGCTTCCGATAGGCTCGTCTTCACTCTCGAACCATCCGCACAGCTCCCAGTTACTACGGGAATTATCAGTTGAGATACCGTTGACCACTGTAAACTGAAACAAGACGGAGTCCATCTTATCGGACGGGTAGTCACCGCAGTATGCGATATAATCATACTCTCCCAATGGTGCGTTATTAGGGATTTGCTGTCTTACCGGTGATATGCTCAGTGTCTGACGTGAGGAAAGGAGGACATTATTGACTCTTTGAACCGGACCATATATCCCGATTCCGGGAACATCGAGCATCACCCATACATCCACAGTCTGCTCCGCCGCCGTATTATTGATAAGAACGCCGGTGTAGGTGAAATTACCGCCCTGCGGCACTTCGATGGGATAATTGTCGGGAATCATATCCACCGACACGTAAGGAGGAAGCTCCGGGGAGCCGATTTCAAACGCCTGAGGCGTAATAGCCTCTACATCCCCGGATTGCCCGTGTACAGTTAAACGCAGATAGCAGCTATCGGAGCTTACATTCTCCGGTACGAGTATCTGATGAAGACCGTTGTTGGGAATATCCTGAGCGAGATAAATAAACGGTCCCTCCATGCCGGACTCGGATAATTCGATATCCACTGTTGTCGTATCACCTTCCGGCACAGCGGATTTCCATTCAACCGTAATCGCTGAACCAGCAATCAAAAACTCATTGCCATGCGGATATTCGGGGGTGATAGTTAGTTCCGTCGGGATCGAGGTTTCTTTGTAGAAGTGCATTACATTATAGGCTGATAGCGAGTCGTTCTCATTGCCGACTACAACCAGATCGCCGAAACCGTTATGATCCACATCCGCGCCGGCGCGCAGGGCTTTCGATATACCCAGAGGAGGTGTCGTCAGAGAATCTGCAAGTGTCCAAGAATTGCCGCCGTCGCCGAGATAAATGAATACTCGTCCTCTGCCGAATCCCACCACATCAAGATATCCATCCCCATTCATATCAGCGAAATCGATAGACGCCATATCTACCTTCTCATCGAGATTATAAGTCATATCCGTCCAGGTTTGTTCATCCTCATTCAGTTTCCATACTTCCATCCTCCATCGAGGGGCGACGATCCCCAGTTCGTCAGTTCCATCGTTGTCAACATCACCCATAGCGATATCTTCGTAGCCCAGGTATTCAGGGGGGGTAATTCCACCGCCGATCACAGGATAGAAATTCCCGAATCGATCGTTCAAATAAACTCCCCTTGCTTGATTGCACGATGCGATATCGGCAAAACCGTCGTTGTTCAAATCGCCAAATTCAGCATAAAGGTTACTATGTCCCCCTAAGAATCCCCAGGAATGTGTCCAGGTTCCATCTCCATTGTTTTTGTAAACCTGCAAACCGTATCCGGAACCGAAGGATATGCTTACAATATCCATAAAACCGTCCGCATTCATATCCCTCATATCTGTACCGAACATTCCGTAATTCTCTCCTGCGGTAGCCAAACCATCGTCATAAGGAGTCCAATTCAGCCCGGTGCCATCCCCCAAAGCAACTTCGATAAGCTGATCGCCGAAATCGGTTTGAGAGTAGTTGTGATGCATGCTGTAGCCAACATCAATAAATCCGTCATTATTCACATCGCCTGCGGCAATTCCCCCATAGCCGAAATCTCCCACCATAGATACAGACCAGGCTCCGGTTCCATCCCCGAACCACACCATAATTCCATGCTGATCGGTGCCATTATATGGAGAGCCATAGTCGCCAATGGAAATCATATCAATATTGCCGTCACTGTTTACGTCCGCAAATTCCACTTCCGTGTGGCCGTTGTCCAATGTCGGTGGTTCTACGCCAACGCTGAATTCTTCCCAATCCTGAGCATATACGGCTGCATACTGGAGCAGCAATATAGTAATAACACAAGTTAAACCGCTTACTAAATACTTCATTTTTCCTCCGAGGATCAGTCTATTTGAAGATTATATTATTTACAAATATAATACAACTTTGTCTAAAAGCAAGTAGTTAATATTTTCTTGCAAGGCAGATGTCTATGTATGCTTAATCAGATTGACGGTGCAGTTTAGATTGCGGGATTTGCTGATATACGGACAATCCCGATGAAATCCCGCATTCCGGGGATGGGGTAAAGGCGCCCGATGGCATCCACTAAATGTCTGAGGCAAGCTGCCGCGCACGGACGATGATGCCGATTTCGGTCAGCGCTGGAGCGCTTACCGGCGGAGTCAAAAAAAACGGAGCGGATTTAAGCCGCTCCGTTCAGACATATTGTTGCAGTTTTTTAAACGGGAGGGATGTTTATTTGACCAATAGCATTTTCTTGGTCTGATTGAATTCAGGGGTTTGCAATCTGTAGTAATAAACTCCGCTCGAGAATTCGGAAGCATCCCAGCTTACGTTATGTATTCCCGCAGTTTTGTATTCATCGACGAGAACAGCTACCTTCTGTCCCATCAGATTATATATGTCAAGTGCGACATTACTTGCCTGAGGCAGTTCGTATGTGATGGTCGTTGCGGCATTAAATGGATTCGGATAACTTCCTACCAATGCGTATTCTGTTGGCGTGGGTGCGGAGATATCATCGAACCAGCCGGAAATCAGCCAGTCATCTGCATCGCCTTCGCGCGGATATGTTATCCAGAAGTCGAACCAGGACGAATCCATTTTGCTGCTCGGGTAATCACCGCAAAAGGCAACGTATCCATACTCAGCTCCAGGAGGAGCGCTCTGCGGAACATGCTGGATTACGGGATAAGAGCGCGTTTGATATGCATACATGGTCACATTATTCACCCTTTGCACCGGTCCGTATGAACCCGGTCTGAGATCGATCATCACCCAAACATCAACCACCTGGGTTTCACCCGAGTAGTTAACCAGCGTACCGGTATAACTGAAACTCCCACCCGGTGGAACGAAAACGGGATCATCGTCAGGCACCATATCAACTCCGACATCCGAACCGCTGGTTACGCTCGCCTCGCCTTCATAAGCAATGTAGTTATGTTTGGAGGCTGTTACATACATGGTTCCGGGAGATTCGGGAGTCGGATTAAGGGTAACGTAGCCGGAGGCGTTTGTGGTTCCGGTAGCGTAAACCTCATCGCCTTTCCACAGGCAGACCAGAGCCTGGTATACTCCAGAGCCTCCGCTGGTAACGTGAACCTGGAATGAAGAGGGTCCGGTCGGGAGCGACGACGGATGCGTAGCGCTTAAAGTCGATGGATTCTCAGTCCAAATAGGCATCTCGGGATCGCCCAAAAGGGTCAACTCAGTATAGATGTATCTCTCGTACTCATCATAGGTGGGACCATCATTCTTATGATCCGAGAAGCATTCTCCCAGAATATAATGATCCTGATCGAACAGAGAACGGAAGAACAAACGGTCAAACTGCATCGACAATGTGTTGTAGCTTCCCTGGTAATACCAGCCATAGCGAGAATTACCTACGAATGCTACGCCACCGCCATTGCTGTCGCGTATATAATGCTCCGCAATGCAGTTACTGTAATCATAGGCGGCAGGCCAGCAACCCATGGAGTAGAAAATCCCCTGCTTGTCGCCGTTGTAAAAGGCGTCCACTTCGCTTTTGCTGAGGTAATAACCGTGGTTGCTGATACCGGTTCCTATCTCATCTTCGAAACAGTGGTCGGCATGATTAATCAGGTTTTGCCCGGCATTGATAGCGCTTTTCACGTTGGTTTCGTGGTTACCGCCATGACTGTCATAAACATTGGTCATAGTCCAGCCAGACGGGATATAGTAATTGTCAATATCCTGCTTACACTCCTCCGCTTCCGTGTACCAATCCAGGTCGAATCCGAACATCGCCGCTTTCTTGCAGTAGTTGGTCATCGGAGGATTTTTTTCATAAGTCAGAACCTTATCGACGAAACCGGAATAATTGGTGACAGCAGCTCTTCCGACATGCACCTCGCAGGTAAAATCACTGTCGAAATCGCCATAGTAAGTATCATTGGGGATATTATCGCCGACATAATAACTCGTACCAGTGGGAACCACGCCGGTATCTCCACCTATCAGAAAATAAGTTGCTCCCCAGGTGTTATATGCATCCTGAACGAAAGATCGAATTTTCTGAGTATTGGAACCGCTGTATCCGCCGTAGTTATAAATCCAGTTAGTGCTTACAATATTGGCTCTTACACCCTTCTTGGTTTTCCAGTCGGCTAATGGTTGGAAATCGTCCTCGTAGGAAGAAGATGTAATGATAACATAATCATAATCGCCCGGATCAACACCGCTGACAGTGGGAACGCGGCTTACCAGGCTAACATCCTGCGGGTTGTTAACCATGTCGCGCACCATTTTCTCATAGGTGGCTTGCGAGGATTCCGAAATTCCTGTAGGAAGATAGTCGCCGCATTCGTATCCACTATTTCCATTGATTCTGATACTGATCGAACTCAGCAGTCTGATCGCTCCCTCAGACGGTATATACTCGACCGGATTTATCCTGATTACCGCCATCGCCTGACCGGCTAAATCGGTTTGATAAAGGAACTCGGCGGCATTTTTCGGATAAACCGATGATGATTGGTATACCGTTTCATCAGGCGCTACGAATTCCGATTCTTGATTTCGCGCGCTGATGGGTTTGGGAGGCTGCGAGGGATAGATATTGTATTCACCGTCAATCTGAATCCGCTCAACATCGACGATTTCTACAACGGTTACCGACATCCCTTCCGGGAGCGCTACCTTTATAACTTTCGAAGGTAGCAATGGCATACCGGGATCGGATAAAATTCCGCATTCCCCTAATTCCACCAAATCGTAGTTGCCTCTGGTCTCAAAAGAGAGGTCGGTTTGATCGAATGTAAGAGTCTGAGAAATATTTAAGGCAGAATTGGGATTATTTGTTCCACAAAATGCCGCTTCCACGCACATACCCATAAGCATGAAAATGCCTACAAGCATAACTAAAATCACTCTCCGCATCTAATGACTCCTTAAAGTTGAATTGATGATTATTTGTGGATTTCTTATTTCGAATATATAATCAGAGAAGAAATCTGTAAATTTCTTGAGGGATAATTCAGATAAGTATCCAAGCACAATTAGATTTACCTTTTTGTGGCGTATCGTAGAAAATACTCAGTTACCAATACTAAATTTAATACTAATACCATGATTTGTCAACCGATATTTGGGGAAATGTTATTTGTTACTTGACAATAGGTTACATTTTCGATTACGGTTCCTTTCGAAAATCTGAAACATTGTTCACCCTTAATTGTATAAACAAATATGAAAACCCGGATTTTAACAATTAGTTTATTTCTTATTATCCTTGTCGGTTCCTTCTTAATCATCACCTCTTCCTGCAGGGAACGAGCTAAGAGCGAGAATCAAGAGCAGAATATTGGCGGTCCCTGTTCCTTTTCGGATATTCCCGGATATGCGATAATTCAAGCTATCGAAGAGGCCCCTGCAGACCAATATAATTGCCCTAATGACCCGGTTGAAGTAAGATATAACTTCTTCCCGGATGATTCTAACTCAGTTAAAAACTACCGTTTTCCGGATTGGTCCGACGAGAACCGTCGTTTGACAATCGGCGCGGGTATGAATCCGCCGCGTGAATGGGTGGAGCGAGAAAGTTTGCTGGTTGAACAAAGATATCAATGCATCAGGCATGAAATACAAGAAGGCACCTGTACTCCCGTATATTTTGAATTCCCTGAAATCGATTTCTCCAAAGCCGGGGAATTGTGTTACTAACCGGTTAATGGTTGTAAATGATGCAACCTTACATGCTTATCTTTCCGCCTACGGCTACGAGTTAAGCTTGCAATCCGTTCGCGCTGACCAGTGGATTATTTACCTTACTTCTAAATAACCGGCTAATTACCTATCAGATTCTATTATAATAAAAAAAACGATGTGAAATTCCTTTTACACATCGTTTTTCAAGCAATTCGATATTATCCGAAGCGTTATTCCGCTATTTTGCGGAGATTACTCCTCCTCTTCACCCTCGAAATCCAGTGATGCGGAATTTACGCAATAACGCAACCCTGTCGGTTTTGGACCATCTTCAAAAACATGTCCGAGGTGAGCTCCGCATTTTGCGCACATGATCTCGGTTCTGGTCATACCCAGCGTAGTATCGGTTTCTGTTACGATTTTATCCTCATCGATTGGCGCCCAATAACTTGGCCACCCGGAACCTGATTCATACTTGGTGTCTGAGCTGAACAGTTCATTGCCGCAGCAAACGCACTTGTACACTCCGTCACCTTTGAAAGCATAATATTTACCGGTGAAAGCTCTTTCGGTTCCCTTTTCGCGGGTAATCCGAAACTGCTCCGGAGTCAACTGTCCTTTCCAATCTTTATCGCTCTTCTGTATTTGGAAACTCATTCCTTCTCCTTTTTTATTGCTCGTTTTGTCATGGGGAAATGCGTCGCAAGAAGCAGCCTTTTCCTCCCCGCTAACTGAGAAAAATAATAGGGGAGAGGCTATAAATAGAATAAGTAAAAGAATTATACCGAATTTCATGTTTTCTCCAACTATCTTTAATTATGCAAATGATATTCTTTACTATTTATAACGTTTTCCAACGCTATTTGTTTCCCGGTTTGTAATTATCACGTTTGAAGTTGACATATTGCCACAAAGGTTGTATCTTGAACTAAGATTCTTCTCTTGATGGTATATGAAAATGATAATCGATGCAAAACCAATAATTAGCGAAGGGGTTCCGAAATGTTGAGATTCAGCCTTCTCTTTGTTTTTCTATTTTCTCTATTCTCTGTAACCGCATTTTGCCAAATCGTTTATAACACGGTACCGGACTGGACATCTAACGAAACCAACGATTACGGTACCGGATGTGATTTTGACGATACCAATGGCGATGGATTTCTTGATCTTGCCGTATCCAACGGAAACGACATCGTACAAGCTCCTAACTATATCTATATAAACGATAACGGTGTTCTCCCCAATTCGGCATCATGGCTATCCGATGATTACGAATATTCAGGTCACTGCGAAATCGGTGATCTGAATGGCGACGGCTTCCCTGAACTCATGAATACTACGTTCATTACTCCGGGATGGGAGCCGGGTTGGGTTCAGGTTTATTCCAATAACGATGGAGAGGTGGAAACTACCGCTTCTTGGCTTTCCGAAGACCTTTATTCATTCCGTGCCACGCTGGGAGATGCTGATGGAGATGGTGATCTCGACCTGGCAGTAGCTTCCGGTGAAGCCTACAATAATGTAAATGAGAGGAACATGATCTACTATAATGTTGATGGACAGCTTCAGGATACTCCCGGCTGGTTATCCGATGAGGCAGATCACGGCATGGATGCACAGTTCGTGGATATCGATAATGACTATGATCTTGATCTGGCAGTGCTGACATCAGGTAGTCCCGTAAAAATATATTACAACAACAACGGCACGATTGAAACCTCTCCCGGCTGGCAGTCGGCTACTTCCGATAATGGTAACTCTTTTGATTTTGCCGATTTAAACGGCGACGGTTATCTCGATTTGGGAGTTGGTAATAACACACAGTTGAGCGGTTCCGGTAAGTTTAAGATCTATTTTAGTGAAAACGGGACTCTGCATACCGAAGCTGACTGGGTTTCATCACAGACCGGATATGGTTCGGAGGCGATATTCTCCGATGTCGATAACGATGGCGACCAGGATTTCATAACCGGTTACTGGTGGGGATATATGGCGATTTATCTCAACAATGATGGTTCCTTTAATACCACTCCCGACTGGAATTCAGCCTGGAGTTCGGTGGTGGAAAACGTTGCTTTCGGCGATGTTGATAACGGCGCTGAAATACTGACATTCGAAACTTTCGAGGGCGATGGCCAGCGGAAGTTGTTCTACCTATCGGATAGGCACATACAGGCGATTCCGGAAGTTGTGGTTGACGGTCAATTGCTCCCGCGCACCGAATACTGTTATTATCTTAAGAACGGCTGGGTATCGCTTGCAACCGCACCCGACGAACATGTTACCATTTACTATAGAACCTCTAACCACAAGGATATGGCGGTATCAAACTGGGATGATGCTACTTACATTTATACCAACACCACGCCCGATCCCGATTTGATTATAGGAATGATTCCAAATAATCCCCCGATAGAGATTCCTGCCGGTGGTTCATTCCGCTACCGAGGTACCATTACCAACAAAACCAATCAGACTATCAATACCGATGTTTGGATTATGCTTGATGTACCAGGAATCGGAATGTATGGACCCATTCAGCAGTTTAATAATGTCCCCCTGCAACCGAATCAGACTTTAACCAGTCCGACTATTACTCAGAATGTTCCCGGATTCGCTCCGCTGGGGACTTACAAGTACATCGCTAACTGCGGAGATTATCCCTCGGATATTGAGCATTCATACTCATTTGAATTCACTGTTACCGCTCCCGCCGGAGCTCAATCGACCGAATGGGCGGTGTCGAGATGGTTTGAGGATGAACTTCTCGTCAACATTCCATCGGATGAAATAATCACGACTCATTATCCGAATCCATTCAATGCCCGCACCGATATTACCTTCAACATACCGACAGCTATGGATGTGAATTTAACGGTATACAATGTCATGGGGCAGGAAGTAACCACGTTATGCGATGGATATCTTGATGCGGGTTATCATTCCATAAGCTGGGAGGCTGGCAACAGGTCAAGCGGCGTGTATTTCTATAAGCTGCAGATTGGTGAGGAACAAATTACCAGGCGAATGACACTGCTAAAATAAGCCTTGCGTAGGGGCAGGTCTTGCGCCTAACCTGAGCGTTTCCAGCTAAAACCTGTAGCCGAAGGCTTGCCCTTCGGGGATTATCATTATCAAGTACTGTCGGGTCGCCGTACTCGCCAGCGAAGGGTGGCATGCTTAGCTCGAAGCCGAATGCGAAGAGATAAGCATGTTTGTATCCCGATAAATCCCCTCATCCCCTGACCCCTTCTCCTCCCGATG
>WJIR01000031.1 GCA_014730175.1 Candidatus Zixiibacteriota bacterium | reverse complement strand
CCAAATGCGATTCGGTATGGTTTGATTTTACGGTGGAAGGCGCGCCTTTGGCAGACGGCAACCGCGAATGGAGTGTTATGGAAACCACCGTCGGCGCTGGAGCGCCAACCGGCGGAAGTATCGATGATCGTAGGTCGGCGGGCTTGCCCCCGGCATATTCGATTGATAATTCACCGAATCCATTTAACGCCACGACTACCTTCACCTATCAATTACGCGAAGCGCGTAATGTGAGTTTGTGCATATATAATCTTGCTGGACAGAAGATTGCCACGCTGGTTGATGGTGAGAAATCTACCGGAGAATATTCAGTTACCTGGGATGCATCGGAGTATGCCAGCGGAGTGTATTTCTATAAATTGGAAGTTGGGGGAAAGGAGTTCACGAAGCGGATGACACTTCTTAAGTAGATTTATTCTTCTCCTGATTGAAAGGCAGCCTGCGCGGCTGCCTTTTTTACTATGGGCGCGATTGAAGCTAAGTCGTCCCAATTAGTCATCGAAAATAGAGTTTCCTTGACATCACAAATATCTTAAGTTATTTTAAGAATTATGAAACGCTCCCGGCGTGGGATGTGATTCAAATTCATGCTACAATCATTTTAGATTTTTTTAGGAGGTTTTATGGACTACGAGTTGAGGAAACTTATTTTTCTTCCCTTCCTCTTGCTCTGTTTGCTGATCCCAGGAAATGCATTAAGCGAGGAAGTTCTCACTTTCCAGGAAGCGTTTCCTGATTATGAGAAAGTCTGGGAGATACCCAAAAGCCAATTGCCGGATACCGCAGTTACCGCTGTGTACACCGGCGATGGATATTTCGGAATCAGGATGGGCCATCTGGGTAATTTTTCCTACGCTCATTTTGACAGGTCGGGGAAAATGCTCTGGAACACTAAGAATTTTGATTACGATATCCGATGGATCTCGGTTTCACCAACCGGCAACCGGGTTATAATGCAGCATGGCAAACATTCGATGGTAGCAGAAGTCTACAATGACTTCGGCAATCACTTGCATAGCTTTCGGGTTGGAGAAGCGATATTAATGAGTTCGCCGAACGGTAATTTTTTTTATTCCAGGTCATGGGAGGAATGGCCTGTCCCTTTTATTCTCTTAACTGAAAACGGAGATACCGTCTATTCATGTAGCTCCGGTAAATGGAGATTAGCAGAGGCTTTGGATGACTCAACTCTGGTATTTTACGATCGCCAAGCATTATCGATCATTAATGTCAATACCGGAGAATTCTTACATAAGAAATCTAATGAGGAATTTATTTCATCGCCGGGTATTGAATATCTAACGGTATCCCGTAGCCCTAAAAAAATCCTCTGTTGGAATCGAAGTGAAGCGGTACTTATGGACAAATCTCTCAATTGGTTAACTAAGATCGAATCTCATGCGCGGATAAGAGACGCAGCCTATCTTAGCGATTACCCCGAATTTCTCTATATTCGGACATGGATTGAAGCAGGTCAAACAGCATTCGTCAGGAACAATACGCTTCTTTATGCCAGAAATGGGGATTTAGTTGATGAAATGGAGATCATTCTGGAGCCGAATTCCGGGATAAGCAGAACCACACGATGCACGAAGAATAAGGTTATATACGAATATACTTATCTTATTGATCCGGATGCCCGTCCCACAGTCCGTCAGCAGCAATCATATATAGTTAGCTTCGATCCGGAATTACCGGAAGTTATGTCCGGCAATGTTATCGTAAACCAAAGTTTTCCCCTCTGCGGCTCCAGCGACATTCTTGAGATAGGAGAGACCTGCATTAATTATTGGACAAAAAAAGGGGGGGAATAATGTTGTATATAAGAGTTTATTCTTTAATAATATTTGCAATGATATCATTTAATAACTCGTTTGGTCAGTCAGTTTGGCCTCTCACTGGAAATCCATACAACCCAGATATTATAACCAGCTGTTTTGGACCAAGAGTAATATCAGAAGAATATGAATTTCACGAAGGACTTGATTTTCGAGCATACTATCCGGTGCCCGTGCATTCCATTGAGGAGGGTGAAGTTGATGCAGTTGGAACAGACCATCCAGAAGCCGGCGATTGGATTCGGATAAACCACCGCGGTTACAACTTCCTTACCAGTTATTGCCATCTTAGCGAGATAATGGTTTCTGAGGGGCAAATAATACAAGAAGGACAGCAGATCGCACTAAGTGGAAACACCGGGGGGAACGACCAATATCACTTGCACTTGGGTCTCCGACTCGGTAGCTCTCCGCTCGATACATTCGTAAATCCATTACATCGCTTACCGTACTCAGGCATGGCAAGTCACAGCCATATCCAGAGCCTATAGGTACATTCGTACTGGGGCGATGATATCGACTCGGTTACCTTTAACATCGTCACGGATTATGACTATTACAACGCTGATCAGGATCTGAACCGAATAATTCTGCATGCCTACAGTTACTTTTGGGAAGATATGATAAAGGACAGCATCGATTTTGACCACCGCTTGCCTGACGACTATGATTACGAAGATTCCACATTCACGACCGAAGCGGGAACGGTATACATGGCGCCGCAGAGTTACAGCCCCGAGAATCCCAGAATTATTTACTGTAAATGGGATCTATTTTCATGGTCTTTGCCTTATGACCGGGCAGACGAAGTATTGGGTATAGAGGTGAAAGGTATTCAAGACGATTGTTTGGAAGACAATAGCCCTACTCCCGATTGCGTATGGGGCAATATCTCCGGAGACTCGCCAGTAGTCGGGATAGATGATGAGAATCGGTTGTTACCGCTTGTTTTTACCATCAATAGCATCCAACCCAATCCGTTCAACAGCAGCACATCCATTAAATACTGTTTGGATGGAGAGAAAAGTGGGCGACTGGATATGCGTTTGTGCGACATACTTGGCAGGCAGGTTAAGATTATCAGGGATCAGGTCTGCGAGCCTGGAGAATATAGTCTGGATTTCAGAGCTCAAAATGAAGACGGTGAAGCGCTGCCCAGCGGCATCTACTTTGTCAGAATGCAATGGGGAGATAAAACCGACATTCGCAAATTAACATTGCTTAAGTAAGGTAATTATATTTAGAGTAGTAAATTACTTAATTGAGGTGTAACCATGAAAATTTCCAAGAAAACGATAGCTTCTATAACCTGGCTGTCGATAATTGGCTTTGTATTTGCGCTTTCCAGTTTTGTATTAGCGGATCAGGGCCCCACCGATTATAAGAGCGAGTACCTGATAATAGTGAATGAGGATCTGATGTGCCAAGCGGTGGACGATCTGGCTTCCTGGCGCACTCAGCAGGGATATTCCGTATATATACAAGAGGTAAACGACGGACTAACGTTTTATGATATTAAGGATGGAATAAAACGTCATTATAATCCGGCATATAATTCCTATCAACTGCTGCACGTCCTACTCATTGGTAACGCTTGCGATGATACGCTCAATTGGGATATAGTTAACTCGGCGACCAATAATTATATACCCTCCTACTGGGAATGGGCAAATGAGTATGATCATACAGCGAGAATGATCGCTATGGATGATGTGTACGCGAGGGTGGATGATGACGAGCCGATCGAGGCATATACTCCATACCTTCCCGATCTGTATATCGGAAGGATTCCCGCTAAGAACACAGATCAGGTATCCATATTTATAAACAAACTACTTGATTACGAAGCCAACACTGATCCCGCAGCATGGAAGGACAATATACTCGTGGTAGCTGGCGATAAAATGAGAGAACCTCCATGCCCATCAACCCCTTGCCCCGGTGGTGTTCGTATTACCTCAGAGGATGTTATAGATATGTATGTACCGCAGGATTGGGAATCCAAGATACTTTATTATACGGCTTGTCCGGGAGATGAAAACAAGCAGCTTAGAAGCGATTCATTAGCGCTTTTCCTCAACGATGGTCAATTGATTATGAGCGCTTTGGGCACAGGAGCTACTCAGCGAAACTTCTGCTACTACATCGAAAGCGACTACTTCGATGCCGATACCGACCTGAACAATTACCTGAAATACCCGGTAGTGTATGCCGCCAGTTGCGACCTGGGCAGGTTCGATCCGTTCCTTACACATGAATTCGAAAGCCACTTCGAGAATTTCCTGTTTACGGAAAACGCCGGAGCGATTGCCTGGATATCTCCTTCCTCCGCTACCGCTCAAATCGACAACCGCACTCTAACCACCCATTTTTATAAAACGTTCTTCGAAAGAGAGGCGATGAATTTGGGTCGGCTGTATTATATTCCGAAATTTTACGCCTACAATTGGCAAGGCGCTTTCCAGTTTAATCTCTATGGTGATCCCGGGATGCAGATTGCAGTCAATCCTTCCTATAAACCTGCATTTTCATATACAGGATTTGAACTCATGGATACCCGCGCGCTACAGAATACCGTTGTTGACATTGCAAATTGTCAGGATGTGGTAGCGCGTATAATTCCAGTCAAGCATACGCCTGTTAGGGTATCCTGGATCAGTGAGTATATAAGGAATAAGCGCGTCTACGGTATAAAGGGTGAAGATGTTTCCCCATTAGCGGATAGCCGGGTTTACTGCACGCTTATGGACGATGACATACCAATAAACTCTTCAAGGCGGTTTCTTTCGTTTATAATCCATGTAGAAGAATCTCCCGGTGACTTGGGTCATATCTGTTTGGATGGTATCACAAAAGCAGGCGCCTGGCTGCATGATCTTCCGATATACAGCCAATTCGATGAACAGATCGGGCCAGAGAATCTTACGGTTACTTCCGGTGAATGGAGGTTTTATGCCTTTGACCTGGAACCGATTTACGGCAAAGATATTTCCAAACTATTAATCGGGTATGATGATGGCAGCAGTGCTGAGACCGGAGTTTTCAAAGCATACATCGATGAAGTTAAGTTCTCCTGGGATTGGGGGTATCAACCTTACGCACATTTTGACTCCTATCCGGAATACTTGGATTGGTGCGAGTCTGATTCCATTATCTTGGACATTTTCGATGTGGATTTGCATTCCGGTCGGGGGGATAGCTTAACCATTTCATGGCAAACGGTTTATGGGACCATCGATAGTTTACATAGTCCCGCAGTGATCTATACGGCACCTGAGTATAATGGTGAAAACAACGTGATCGATACCGTTACCTGTCTTATCGAAGACAGAGGACTTCATGTAGTGGAGGATACAGCCCTCATCCTGATCGGTAGTCCAAGTCCCTTAGATCTCCCGGATAAACCCTCGGAGAATTTTGAGGTGACATGCACGCCTAATCCATCCAATGCATGTTTCAGATTTGAAATTAGCATCCCTGAGACCTCAATTGCCAGACTTGAAATTTATAACCTATTGGGTCAGAAGATTGACATTCTAATTAACTCGCAGCTAAATGCCGGTGATCATACCGTTATCTGGAGCGCCTCCGAATATGCCAGCGGAATATATTTCTATAAGTTAGTTGTTGGCGATAGAGCGCTCACGAAGCGTATGACATTGTTAAAATAGCTATAGAAGCAAGCTAAATTTACGCGATTCGAATTTATCTGCATGTGACCATTTAAAAAGCCGAAGCAATATACTTCGGCTTCCAATATGAGTTATCGCCGCCATACCTGAATCATACAGTATTCGGCTTTATTTTGATGAATTACTTAATTACTCCCAATTTCTTTCCGACCTTGGCGAAGGCATCAATTGCTTTGTCCAGATGTTCTTTCTCGTGACCAGCGGATATCTGAACGCGGATACGGGCTTCGCCTTTCGGCACCACCGGATAGCTGAATCCAATAACATAGATTCCGAGCTCCAGCATATCATGCGCGAAATCGTGAGCCAGTTTGGCATCGCCCAGCATAATCGGAACGATCGGATGATCACCGGAAAGGATATCGAATCCATTGGCTGTCATCTTATCCCGGAAATATTTGGTATTGTCTTCCAGCTTGTCGCGCAACTCGGTGGTTTCCGAAAGCATCTTGAAACATTCGATAGCGCCATAGACAATCGCCGGAAGCAGAGTATTGCTGAACAGATAGGGGCGGCTGCGCTGGCGGAGAAGAGCCACAATCTCCTCGCGCCCGGAGGTGAAACCACCGGAACCACCGCCTAAAGCTTTACCTAAAGTCGAGGTTATTACATCAATACGCCCCATAACACCCCGGTATTCATGGCTTCCGCGGCCTGTCTTGCCGACGAATCCGGTAGCATGAGAATCATCCACCATGACCATCGCGTTATATTTCTCCGCGAGATCGCAGATCTGGTCTAATTTTGCTACATCTCCGTCCATCGAGAAAACCCCGTCGGTGGCGATCATGCGCCTTCTGGCGGTTTGCGTTTCTTTCAGGATTCGTTCCAGATCGTTCATGTCATTGTGGACAAAACGGTGACGTTGAGCTTTACACAAGCGGATGCCATCGATGATGGAGGCGTGGTTGAGAGCATCGGATATCACCGCATCATCCGGCGTTAATAACGTTTCGAACAACCCGCCATTAGCATCGAAGCAGGATGAATATAATATGGTGTCTTCGGTGCCCAGGAATTTGGCGATGGATTGTTCCAAATCCTTATGAATATCCTGCGTACCGCAGATAAAACGGACAGAACTCAATCCGTAACCGTACTTCTCCAATCCTTCTTTAGCGGCTTTAATCAATCTCTCGTTGTTAGCTAATCCTAAATAGTTATTGGCGCAGAAGTTAAGCACCTCCTGCCCGGATTTTACCTTAATCTCAGCAGCTTGTTTACTGACGATTATTCTTTCATCTTTAAAAAGCCCGGCTTCTTTGATTTCGGACAATGTTTCCTGAAGCTGGTCTTTGACAACTCCGTACATTAATTACTCCTCAATGGTTTATGTTTTAATTATTCGTTTCTGTGTAATATGGGTTTTGTTAATAGAATTAATATTCAGGTTGGGCAAATTAGTGAATTGATTCACTTTTGTCAAGTGATATTGAGGAACTAACCTCTAAGATTCAACCTAAAAAGCACCTTTAATAATGGACAGGATTACATTTGCGGGATTCATATTGAATTAAATAGAAATTTATCTTGCGTTTATAAAGTTAATACATAATATTCCCGCTTTAAATCCATAGATATACCTATTGCAATAAATGTAATATGTTCGTATTATCCCTTGAATAAGTGAAAATGTTCACAAGAGATGGTGAAAAGGGAATTTCATACCCGGAATTATGATTGAATTATAGATAGAAAGACTGATATATAGTATAAAGAATAAACAAAATACTAAGGAGACATCTAATGTCAACTTTTGTTGAAGAAGTAATGGCGTGGGTAAAAGCGAAAAATCCCGCCGAACCCGAATTCCACCAAGCGGTTGAAGAAGTCGTGGAATCGCTGGATATCGTCCTGGAACGTAATCCGGAATATCGCAAGGCAAGAATTGTTGAGCGGATAATTGAGCCGGAACGTGTTATTATGTTCCGCGTACCATGGCTGGACGATAATGGCGATGTGCAGGTCAACCGCGGTTTCCGCATTGAGATGAACAGCGCAATTGGACCGTATAAAGGCGGTTTGCGTTTCCATCCCACCGTTAATCTTGGAATTCTGAAATTCTTAGCTTACGAACAGGTATTCAAGAATAGCCTTACAACCCTACCGATGGGCGGCGGTAAAGGCGGTTCAGATTTCGATCCTAAAGGTAAGAGCGATAATGAAGTGATGAAATTCTGTCAGAGCTTTATGAGTGAACTTTTCCGTCATATCGGTCCTAATACCGACGTCCCTGCCGGCGATATCGGCGTAGGCGGCCGTGAGATCGGTTTCTTGTTTGGGCAGTACAAAAAATTACGCAACGAATTCACCGGTGTGCTAACCGGCAAGGGATTAAACTGGGGCGGTTCGTTGATTCGTCCGGAAGCGACCGGCTACGGCGCGGTCTATTTCGCAGCGGAAATGTTGGGAACTCGCGGAGAAACCCTGGAAGGCAAAGTGTGCCTGGTTTCCGGAAGCGGCAATGTTGCGCAGTTTACTACCGAAAAAATCAATGAACTTGGCGGCAAAGTCGTAACGCTTTCCGATTCAAGTGGTTACATTTATGATGAAGCTGGAATCGATAGTGAGAAGCTGGCTTTCGTGATGGATCTCAAAAATGTTCGTCGCGGTCGTATAAAGGAATATGCTGACAAATACAACGTACCCTTCACCCCCATTGAGCCAAAAGCTGATTACAATCCTCTTTGGGATCATAAAGCCGATTGCGCATTCCCGAGCGCAACTCAAAATGAAATCAACGCCAATGATGCCCAGAACCTGTTGAAAAATGGCGTATATGTAGTCTCCGAGGGCGCTAATATGCCCACGGTTCCCGAAGGCGTAAACCTATTCGTGGATAAGGGGATTCTGTATGGTCCCGGAAAAGCTGCCAACGCTGGCGGCGTAGCTACTTCCGGTTTGGAAATGAGTCAGAACAGCCTCCGCTATAGCTGGAGTCGCGAGGAAGTTGATCAGAAATTACACGGAATAATGAAAGCTATCCACAAATCATGCGTGGATGCTGCTGAGGAATATGGTTGCCCGGGCAACTATGTTAACGGCTCCAACATCGCCGGCTTCATAAAAGTAGCCGAAGCGATGATGGATCAGGGCACGGTGTAATCGATTTTCAAATTAGAAGGTGAATTGAGCGGAATTGTTCGGCATATCAAGAAGACTATTTACCGAGCGAGGACACTTGTAAGCCTTCGGCTTATTCCTATCCGGACTTAATTATCGCAACTGTAAAGCGGTTGCACAACATGTGCAGCCGCTTTTGTTACTATCAATAAAAGCTGGTTTAAGGAGCCATCCATATCTTACCGAATTAGCTTGACTGGGCATCAACTACCGCTATCGCTGCCATGTCTACGATCTGATTTACGTCCAGAGTACGATGCAGGACATGAACCGGTTTGGATAATCCCATGAGGATAGGTCCCACCGCTGTTAATCCGCCTATACGCTGCAGCAGCTTGTAAGCGATGTTCCCGGAGTTTAGTTCCGGAAATATAAAGACATTGGCGGGTTCCTTAAGGTGCGAGAACGGGAAATACCGCTTAATATATTCCGGCATTAATGCTGTATCCGCTTGCATTTCACCATCGACAATTAAATCAGGAGCCTTCCGCATGACAATTTCGGTAGCTCTGGCTACTTTTTCCGATTCGGGATAACGAGCCGAGCCGAAGTTGGAGAATGACAGCATTGCAATCCGCGGCTCAATATTGAATGCTTTTGCAACGCGGGATGCGCTGATCGCAATCTCCGCAAGTTCATCTTCTGTGGGATTGATGTTCACCGTGGTATCCGCAAACATATACACTTTGTCTCTATCGATCATCGCGTACAATCCCGAGACCCGTGTGATACCCGGATTGAGATCGATAATCTGCAGAGCGGGGCGCATGGTTGCCGGATATTCCGATGTAACTCCTGAAAGTACAGCATCGCAATCACCCATCTCCAGCGCCATTATGCCGAAATAGGTACGATCATACATCATTGCCTGAGCTTTATCTATAGTGATACCTCTGCGACAGCGCTTCTGAAAAAATCTCTCCGCATACACTTCCCGCTTAGGAGATTCGTTAGGATCGATAACCTCCAGTCCGATTAAATCAATCTCACCTTCATCCGCTATTTCGAGTATTTTATACTTGTTTCCGAGAACAATGGGAGTGCCTATACCCTCGGATGCGATAATATGGGCGGCTCGGAGTATCCGAGTGGATTCCCCTTCGGGAAAAACGATCTTCTTAGGACTCTTCTTGGCCTTATCGGTGATTACGGACATAATTATCCGTCCGCGCCCGATTCTTCCGGAGAGCTGCGTTTTATACTCCTCGATGTCGATCTGCTTCTGAGCTACTCCGGAATCCATTGCAGCTTTCGCTACCGCAGCGGATTCCCATGTCAGAACCCTATGATCAAAAGGCTTAGGGATGATATATTCCCTACCGAACTTGAAATAATCAACTCCGTATGCTTGAGCTACTTCGTCCGGAACATCCTCTTTGGCGAGATTTGCCAATGCCTGCACAGCGGCGATTTTCATCTCATCGTTGATTGCGGTAGCATGAACATCCAACGCCCCTCTGAATATAAAGGGGAATCCCAAAACATTATTTACCTGATTTGGGAAGTCGGAGCGGCCGGTTGCCATGATAATATCCTTCCGTGCCGCAACCGCATCGGGATAGGTAATTTCGGGATCGGGATTAGCCATGGCGAAGATAATCGGGTTGCGCGCCATCGATTTCACCATTTCCTGAGTGACAGTGTTAGCCACAGAAACACCCACAAAAACGTCGGCATCTTTCAGAGCGTCAGCTAATGTATGTGCGCTGGTCTTACGGACGAACTCCGCTTTGTACTTGTTGAACTCATCACCGCGTCCCTCATACATCACTCCTTTGGAGTCAGTCATCAGGATATTTTCAGGCTTAACGCCAAGCGTGCAATAAAGTTTAGCGCAGGCGATACCGGCTGCGCCAGCGCCAGCATAGACCACCTTTATCTCGCTTATATCCTTCTTAACCAACTCAAGCGCATTTAGCAAAGCCGCTCCGGAGATGATCGCGGTACCATGCTGATCATCATGGAAAACCGGAATGTTGGTGGTTGCCTTTAGCGTTTCCTCGATATGGAAGCATTCCGGGGCTTTGATGTCCTCGAGATTTATACCGCCAAAAGTCGGTTCGAGAAGCTGACAGCATTTAATGATCTCTTCAGGGTCGGTTGTATTCAACTCGATATCGAATACGTCGATATCCGCAAAACGTTTGAATAAAACGCCCTTCCCTTCCATCACCGGTTTACCCGCGGCTGCGCCTATATCACCAAGTCCCAACACAGCGGTACCGTTGGTAACGACCGCCACCAGGTTACCCTTAGCAGTGTATTTATAAACGTCCGCCGGATTCTCTTTTATCTCCAGACAGGGCTGCGCCACGCCCGGTGTGTATGCCAGCGAAAGATCTAATTGGGTCATGCAGGGCTTCGTGGGATTTATCTCCACTTTGCCCGGCTTTCCTCGGGAATGATAATCTAAAGCTTGTTGTTTAGTTATCATGTCTATTACTCCTACCTAATCACTTTGTTTTTGTTTAGTTTAATTCAAATAATAAAGACGGGTGGTCACCCGCCATCGTTTAAGGGAAATATTCAATTTTTTTGAGAGATGTGCGCCGACGAAAACGTCGGCGCAAACCAATCAATCCGGATCGAAATCTCAACGATTTCGACCTTCGATTTATCTCCGAAAGCACAGCCTTAGGCTACTAAATCCTCGACGGGCGAATCCGTCATGGTACGTTAGCTTGTGGCTAAGCTAATCCGAATTTCTTGATGTTATCCTCAGCGATCTGGCGAATTTTCTCCAGCTCTTCCTCGGCTTCGGCGCCCTTGGCGAACAGGTGACGGAACCTTCCCTGTGGCTTCAAATAATCCTCGACAGGTCTTCTGTTCTTACCGATCTTGCGGACACGAGTAACTTCGCCATACTCCATCTCATAAATCGGGATCAGCCCGGTTAAGACCGCGAGTTTGGCAATCTCGATGGTCTGATCGGTCGGATGAATCCAGCCCAGCGGACATGGTACATGCACCTGCATGTATTTAGGTCCCTGGATTTTAAGAGCCTTCTTCACCTTATTTATCAGATCATTGGGATAACCCACAGTAGCGGTAGCCACATAGGGGATTCCATGCGCTCCGGCAATACCGGGTAGGTTCTTCTTTGTGGTTTTATTACCCCACGACCTCTTACCGGGAGGACTGGTTGAGGTACGAGCATCGAACGGAGTCAAACCGCTTCTCTGCACGCCGGTATTCATGTAGGCTTCGTTATCGAAGCAAACATACAGAATATTATGACCTCTTTCCAGCATCCCGGAAAGACACCCGATTCCGATATCAGCGGTACCGCCATCTCCGCCCATAGCGATAATGTTGACATCTTTATCCCGTCCTTGTGCAATGAGGGCAGCTTCTATTCCCGCCGCAACCGCAGACGAATTTTCGAATAGAGAATGGATCCAGGGCATCTTCCATGCCGATTCGGGATACGGAGTTGAGAACACTTCCAGACAACCGGTGCAACAAGTCGCATAGGTGTTGGGTCCTGCTGCATCCATCACCAGTTTCGCCCCCAGAGACTCACCGCAGCCGGAACAGGCGCGATGTCCGGGAGCCAACAGCGGTTCTTCGATCGGCGGCTTCTCTTTTCTTTTCTTTTTGGTTTTAGTATCACTCATCTATCTACTCCATATATTTTCTAACTTGGGTATTCAAGTAATTCCGGTTTTAAATCAACGAATTGATTGTATTGCGGTTTCTCTTTAACCTGATTGTATACTTTGATCAGAGATTCTTTCGGTATATCTCTTCCGCCGAGTCCGATAAAGAAATTGGATATCTTGGGGCGGTGTGGAGTATCAAAAAGAGATGCCTTGATCTCGTCTGCCATCATACCAGAAGCTCCCAGCGAAACCGCTTTCTCCAGCACTATCACATTGTCAATATTTTTGAGACTTTCAACCACTTCTTCACCGGGCCACGGACGATAGCAACGTATCTTCAAAAGCCCGACTTTCTCGCCTTTGTCACGCAGTTCATCGACCGTATCCTTGATGGTTCCGACCAGCGAACCCATCGCTACGAATACGGTGTCGGCATCTTCCGTTCTATAAGTATCGATAAGGTCTCCGTACCAGCGCCCGAATTTCTCCTTGAATTCCCTTGCCACCTGCTTGACTACATCGCGGGATTCATCGATTGCTTCTTGAAGGCTATAGCGGGTTTCCAGGTAGTAATTGGGATCGCCGAGTACGCCCATTGTAATCGGTTTATTAACATCGAGATAATATTCCGGTTTAAACGGCGGCAGGAAATCATCGGCTTCCTTCTGGCTAATAGTCTCAACGGTTTCATAGGCGTGTGTAAGAATGAAACCATCCATGTTGACTAAGACCGGCAGCATGATTTCCGGATTCTCGCCGATTTTGTAAGCTTGAATCTGCATATCATGCACTTCCTGGTTATCCTCAGCGAAAAGCATAATCCAGCCGGCATCACGGAATACCATAGCATCGGAATGGTCATTCCAGATATTAATGGGAGCGGAAACCGCTCTATTTGCAACCGTGATACTGATCGGTAATCTCAAACCGGCAATATTGAAGAGCACTTCGCCCATGAGAAGCAATCCCTGTGAAGTGGTTGCCGAATAGGAACGCCCGCCGGCTGCCGCCGCTCCGAGAACAACCGAAGCCGCTCCGAACTCACTCTCAACATTAATGAACTGGGAATCAAGGTCCCCATCGGCGACCATCTCGGAAAGGTGCTCCACGATATGGGTCTGGGGCGTAATCGGGTATGCCGAAACCACGTGAGGACGGCAAACCGCTACACCTCTCGCCACTGCCATTGAACCTTCAATAAATTCCTTCATTATCGCACCTCCGGAGCCATTTCTATATCATCGACGGGACACTCGGCTGCGCAGATTCCACATCCTTTGCAGAAATCGAAGTCCGCATCGTATATACTATCAGCGCCAAATATAATACCATCGGGACAAACCAGCACGCATATACGGCAATCAGTACATGTATCATGCAAAAACACCGGTTTTTCGGTACGCCAACTACCGGTTTTATTAGCTTTACTGGAGCCCGGTTCAGCTACATATCCTGCAGGTCTTGGTCGTGCCATAATTACCGACCTCCTTTCATCAAATCATAAGCTTTCTGTACAGCCTGAGCGTTTTTCTCGCCAACCGGTCCCGGGAACTTTTCGGTAACCGAACGCTTGATCGCATCGACCGAAATCAGACCCGTTGCTCCCGCAAGCGCTCCGACTAATGTGGTATTCTGTATCGGTCTTCCGAGTATCTCACGAGCGATACTCGTTGCCGGTATGGTAACTACTCTTGCTTCGGTTTTGAGTTTGAATTCTTCCGGTGGATTCTCGGAATCTATCAAACACAATCCATCTCCCTTCAAACCCTGCAACACATCCACAGCACCGAGAAGCGTGTAGTCCTGGATAATTAAATAGTCGGGAGTGTAAACTTGATCCCGGCTCCTTATTCTATTATCGCTGACGCGGCAGAACGACTGTACCGGCGCCCCCATTCTCTCGGAACCGAACGAAGGGAATGCTTGCGCAAACAGACCGTCGTAAAACGCCGCCTCCGCTAACAACACGGCAGCGGTAACAGCGCCCTGACCTCCTCGACCATGTATTCTAATTTCTTTCAAAAATTCCTCCTATTTATTTTAAAGCGCCCTTGCACTTTCGTTTTGTTATCATATCGTAATAAAATCGCTTGTTATTAATCCACTCTGGGATAAGTTATGTCGCTCTGTTTCTGATACTTGCCTGCTTTATCGGCGTACGAAATTTCACAAATATCGTCAGCCTTGAAGAATATAACCTGCGCTATCCCCTCCCCCGAATAAATCTTAGCGGGGAGCGGCGTAGTATTGGAAATCTCAAGAGTTACGTAACCCTCCCACTCCGGTTCGAACGGGGTTACATTTACGATTATCCCACAACGAGCATAAGTCGATTTTCCCACGCAAAGTGTAATTATATTGCGGGGAATTCTCATGTATTCAACTGTTCTTGCCAGTGCGAATGAATTCGGGGGAATTATACAATATTCGCCCTTATGGCTGATAAACGATTTTTCGTCGAATCGCTTCGGATCGACAACTGTCGAGTTAATATTGGTAAAAACTTTAAACTCATCGGACACTCGAATATCATAGCCATAAGATGACAAACCATAAGAGATTGCACCGGTGCGGACTTGTTCGTCCACAAACGGCTCGATCATCTTATGCTCATGCGCCATCTTCCTTATCCAACTGTCAGGCATTACAGACATACTTAACCCAAAGTTTTAAGCAAAATAGATTTCAATTTAGTAAATAGAATTGCAACTGTCAATAGAAAATCAGCAAGATTGTTATTTTTTTCACAATTAAACTAATCTGTATTAGAACAATTACTCTTTGCTATTGATTATTTATTGTTTATTTTGGCACAAATTGGTTTCGCAACCAGTATAAATCACTGTGATGTCGTACGAAAATAGTCAGATATTGTTCCAGCAGGAGTTATCCCGCTTCATACCGATCGATCAGATTCATATAGATTCTGCATTTATATCAGTTTACAGCTCCGATGCATCGATATACAATATCAAACCAACAGCAGTAGTCACCGTTCAAAAAGCCGAAGACATAGTTGATTGCGTTAATGCTTGTCGCAAGCTCGGTATCCCGATAACTTCGCGGGCGGGAGCAACAGGACTGGCAGGAGGCGCGGTTGGAGACGGCGTTATTCTCGATTTCTGCGACTATGACCAAGGGATTCAAATAGATGGAATCAACCGAATTGCGCAAGTCTCCTCCGGCGTGATCTATGATGATCTGAACCTCAGGGCAGCCAAATATAGATTGATGTTCCCGCCGGATCCTTCATCCGGTGATTCCTGCAGAATAGGCGGCATGCTGGGCAATAATTCATCCGGTTCGCGAACCGTGCGATATGGCACTACCAGGGATTATACAACGGGATTGGAAATCGTAACCGCCTCCGGAAAAAGGTTATTTATCGAGCCGTTAAAAATCGACAGTCCGGAAGCCCACGATTTTTTTATCGAAAATCCCGAGTTTGAGGAAATCCTGAATCTTATCCTGAGGAATCGTGACATCATCCTACCGCGGCGCAGAAACGTCAGAAAGAATTCCACAGGATATGATTTATGGTCGTTTATTGACAGATACGACCAGGGATGGATAGACTTCACGAAAATTTTAGTTGGTTCGGAAGGTACTCTCTGTATCTTCGACAGCGCCCATTTGCAGCTTGAACCTCTCCCCCCTCGGTTTTTCACCGTGTTATTGTATTATAAAGCGTTCAAAGACGTAGCGCCTGTGATATCCCGATTACTAAAATTAAAGCCTTACTCGCTTGAAGTCGCTGATAAAAATTCGATGGATCTAATCGGTCGGGAAGAGTACGGCATTCCGCAAGATGCCGATGTTATGCTGTTGATGCAATTCGAACTCGGTATGGAGGAAGAAATCAAGAATAGTATCAACCGCATTGTCGATCCATCCCAATTGTCAATTCCTCCGGTAATCGAAAGCGATCCGGTAAAACAGAAGCAATTATGGGCAGCGAGGAAGGCGCTTCTGCCGGCTTTTTATAAACACCACCCGGTTAAAAAGCCGTTATCGTTTGTCGAAGATGCTTGCCTGCCGCCCGAGAAATTACCGGAGATGTTTGAATTCGTTGGAGAGGTATTCGATAAATATGGTATAGAATACGGCGGCTTTGGCCATATAGGTGATGGTAATATACATTTAAAGCCATTAGTTGATGCATCTGATGCAGATGACAGACGGAAGATGCAGTTAGTTTCCTACGAAATCTATAATGAAGTGCTAAGACTTGGAGGCGTGATATCAGGGGAACATGCGGATGGAAGAGTACGGTCGCCATTTCTTAGATTGGTTTACGGTGAGGAAGTATATTCTATCTTCCGGCAAATCAAGCATATTCTTGATCCCGATAACATTCTCAATCCCGGCGTAAAACTAACTTCAGAAACCGACATCACTCAAAATATAGATGGTCTTCGTCTAAATTGGGACTGCTCTCAATGCGGAAAATGCGTGCCATCCTGTCCTTCATTCGAAGCGCACAGAAGTGAGTTATATAGTCCCCGCGGCAGAATTAAGATGAGAAATTTCCCCGGACTGATAACAACCGACAGGAAGGAATCTCTGGAAACCTGCATAAACTGCAAGAACTGTAAAATAGTCTGCCCTGCTGATTGCGACGCATCAACCGATGCCAATGATTTTAAAGGAGAAAGTCGTCGCATATTACTTGAACCGATGTTTTACGCGATGACACATCCGTTAATTATGCGTTCCGGGAATGCGCTGGGCGCGGTCGGCTTGCGTTTCGCACAGAATAAAGCCACCAGGGAACTTCTGGAGAAAATCAGCGAGCGGGCGATGAGAATAAGCAAAGATGCAATTCTGCCGGAACCTGCCGTTAATCCATTTGCATCCAAAATGAAGGAAAATCAAAATCCCGAGGCAAAAGTAGCATACTTCTTCGGATGCGCTGACGGCTACTTGGAGAATCCAACATCATGGAAAATCCTAAAAGTGTTCGATGAGCAGAATACGCCGCTTGCTATCCCGACTCAGGTTTGCTGCGGTGTTCCGGCTGAGAGTTACGGATTCAAGGAGTATGCCCTGAAATCAGCGATGATCAATATCGAGTCGCTCAATCGTTTTGATTACATAATCGCCAGTTGCGGAACTTGCGTGAATATGCTGAAAGAATATCCCCATCTATTCCGCACTAACGATCCTTTTTATACCGAAGCTAAGAAACTGGCTTCTAAAGTATATGAAGTTAGTGAGTTCTTACTTAGACACGGAAACAACCTCCGAACAGAGTCTCAGGCGAAAGTTACCTATCACGATTCTTGTCACTTGAGATGCTCAGGAGTGACAGCCGAACCGAGGCGATTCCTGCGTGAGATTGGGGCTGATTTCGTTGAAATGGACTATGCGGATAGATGCTGCGGATTTGCGGGAACGCATTATTTCAGTAATCCGGCTGAATCGGGTAAAATTTTCAATGTAAAAAGAGATGCTTTGGAAGAATCCGGTGCAAAAGTTGTGGCATCCTGCTGTCCCACATGTATATTACAGTTTAAATACCAGCAGGAAGATGCTGAGAGCGTCCATCCCATATTATTGGTTAAAGGATAATTTAAGTTAGGTAGGTGCAAAAATGGCTGAGGAATCAAAAGAGACGGGATTAGTTATTGTCTATACCGGAAACGGAAAAGGGAAAACAACCGCGGCGTTGGGATTGTGCGTTCGCGCGGTCGGTTACGGACATAAAGTGTGCATGATCCAGTTCATCAAAGGCTCCTGGAAATACGGCGAGATTGACGGTATCAAGCGGTTGGCTCCCGAAGTGGAGTTCCATACTCTGGGCAAGGGATTTGTCGGGATAGTCGATGATGAACTCCCTTTTGAGGAGCATCAGAAAGCAGCCAAAGAATCCCTCGATTTTGCGAGAGGTAAACTTACCTCCGGCAACTACAACGCCATAATCCTCGACGAAGTAAATGTTGCTATGCAGCTTGGTTTACTCGAAGTTGAGGATGTTCTGAAACTGTTTGATGAAAAACCGGATAAAGTACACCTGGTGTTAACCGGCAGGGGCGCTTCCGAGGAAATTATAGACAAAGCCGACCTGGTAACTGAAATGACTGAAATCAAACATCCTTATACGCAAGGTATTCTGGCTCAGAAGGGCATAGACTTCTAAAAGGCGGTAAGACAAGTAATCCGATGGTCAGCGGACCTGCGCTGAAGATATAATTGCGTCAGCCCATAGGACTGACCACCGAAGTAAAACCGTAAATATTTAAAACTAATATATAAGCATACGTCATTCAAAATAGGGAGAGAAGTATGTTTTATTTCAGGATCAATCAGGTTAAAATCAAAAATAATCGTGAGGGGCGCAGCTTCCTGCTGGTTGGACCTTCCAATGCAGAAGTTAAATTCTTCAGCTTTGTAACCACCGAAGAAACGACACTCCCCGATATGGACGAATTCCTGCATTGTGACAATGAAGTTAGACGACGTCAGATCATCCAGTCTGCGACCGAAAAGTATGTTGGTTTCAGGAAAACGGTGCCGATTGAAAACGTAAAAGATAACCACATCCTTAGTTTTGGTGATACCGGGTACGTGCTGTATCGCTCCAAAAATATCCCGCAAGATTTCAACTGGGTTTTTATGGCGATCGAATCGGATCGAGACGTCAGAAAACTTGGAGCCGAGATGAGAAATGTCGTCCACGATAAGGATTTTAGCGTATTCGCCAACAATTTGGTGATGCTGCTTGCCGGAGCAGCGAACCCCCATTACCTGGCGGCGGCGGCAATTGGGAAGTTTGTAACAGAATCCTTAGCCAACAATCTCAGGCAAAATGACGATGACCTGATCGGCGTTTTGTATATGTCGCTAAATCGCTGGGAGCATTACCCTCACGGTGAGAGAAAAAGAGACGATATACCTGATCTAACCAATAACATGTTGATCGATTATTCAATTTTTGGGATTGAAGAATAGCGAGTGTGTCGTAACTACAGGCATTCTGACAGAGAACCCGATTAATCATTCAAAGCCGGAGAGGGATGTCCGGCCTACTTGCTGTTGAATTATGCAGGGTCGAAACCGCAAGGGCTTCGACCCACGACTTCAGGTTATTTCAAAAGCGTCATCCGTTTTGTGGTGATATAATTGCCTGCCGCTAACTTGATAAAATAGACTCCGCTGGGATATTCCGATGCATCCCAACTCAACGAATACTCACCTCTCTCAAACTCACCGTCGGCAAGTGTAACAACTTTGCGGCCTGCGATATTATAGATGTCAAGCTTCAGACTGGTTGCCTCCTTTAAATCGAAGTTTATGGTAGAAAACGCGTTGAAGGGATTGGGATAAACTTCCAATGAACCGGTTTCTTCCGGCAAAACCGTTTGGTTTAGGAAGCTGCCTTCGGTATGCCATTCCTCGGCGCCACCGGAAATGCGATTGTTCGTGACGGTTACCATGAAAGAAAATGAATCATTCTTCACATCCGGACTGTCGCCGCAATAAGCCATGTATTCAAATTCACCCGTCGGCGCATGTATGGATACATGCTGATAAAAATGTCCCTGTAGGAATTGTCCCGGATTAATCGGTATGTTATTTATATTACCAAGCTCGAAGAATTCATCCATGGCATGAACACCATACCAGACGTCGGTGGTCATAAACTCATCGCATGGATTGCTGATGGTGCCTGTTACCCCGAAGTTCCCGCCTCTGGGGACGATAACGGGATCCTCATCCGGAATCATGCCCACATCACAAACGCACTGCGCGAGATCGGTCAAACTGACTTTCGCAGTCTGCAATATCTCCAGGTCGCTGTAATCAGCTTGAACCCAAGCCACTAACTCGCATTGCTCGATAACCAAAGGTTCCGGGCATTCGAACGGCTGCGAAAGCTCCACGGTCTGCCCTTGAGATATCTCCAGGAAAATACCGAGCGTATCCGGGATAATGTCACGCATGGTATTGTTGTGCCAGTTTGTGCCATTGGGCGCTTCGTAATAAAGACTATCCTCGGTTAACGCAATCCTCACACGTAGTCCGGTTTGTGTAATCGGCTCGTGTGCAGTAATGGATAAATCGAGATTGCCTTCCCGCTCGGTATCGCTGAACCACCCGTTAAGCTGAATCTCGAGCGGAGCATCGACCTCATATCTATCCAGCATCAGATTTTCCCAATTGTTATACTCGTAACTGGCTCTGACAAAGCCGTCTATCCAGGCATAAGGCACATAATAGTAACCATCATAATGGGGTGGGTAGAAATAAAGGCGTGCCCGGTTTTCTTCGGGATTGTAATCATAGAATGGATCTCCAGGAAGGGGCCCGTGGGTGTGATAGGTAACTATCGCCAGTTGTTCGGGATAGTCTTCGGCGAGCTGATCTAAGACCAGATCAGCATAGCGGCATCCGCCTCAACCATGATTGGTTTGATTCTCCAGAATTACCAGTCGCTGTACCGCATGCGAATTACCCGCAATCGCGCCAAACAGGAAGGTAACCAGCGCCAGCAAAATTACGCTGTTTTTCATAGGTGTTTCTCCTGAGCTATGGTTAATATTTATTTATTAATGCGAAGCTTATCTTTATTTCCGGGTGTTGGATACCCTATTTTATCAGTGTCATTCGTTTGGTTATGTTCTCATCATTGAACGATAAATTGTAGAAATAAATTCCACTGGAATAATCGGAGGCATCCCAGTTGATGCTGTGTGAACCTGCATCCAGACTACCATGCATTAAACGCGCTATCTCCTGTCCCAGAATGTTGTACACCTTTAAGCTAACCTCCGATCTCTGAGGCAGGTTGAAGGTTATAGTCGTGTTGGCGTTAAATGGATTCGGGTAATTTTGATGGAGTTTCAAAACCGGCAGTACCCCGGAATGTTCTTCGTCGTCCACGCCGGTCTGTTCACCGAAATAGCTCATGGCTTTTACGAAGAACTCGCGGGCGCTTGCCTCACCCATCGGGTATAATGGAAATGAGGTATAGATCGCTTTGTAGTCATCCTTTTCAATTGCGATTCCCACCGGTTTATCCTGAAATTCAGGATCGCCGGATTCCGAATTAAAGGTGTAGATAATGGAAGGTTCCTCCTGCAACTCCTGAATATCCACCCAACCGAGATAGTTATTGAACCATGAACGGAGAGTGTCAACATTCAGGTCATTCCAGCCACCCATGCCTATCCCTCCTCTGAAGTCCCTTGCATCGGTATTGTCAACCCGGTTTATCCCGAGATATTCATAAGGAAACTCGCCTTCCTCGAATACAATCGGGCGGGAGTTATGATAGCTATACATTGAACACCATCCTACATACAGGAGATTCCCTCCGAAATCGAGATACTTTGCCAGAGCGGTGTCGGCTGATGCCAGCATATTATGTGAAGGATCTTCATCGAACCAAACCACAGTGGAGAAAGCGCCGAGGTCGTTAATCCTCAGCAAACCGCTTTCAGCCACTTCGTGTAGAATCATTTCATAGCCCTCCGATATACCGATATAAAACTCGAATTGCTCGAAATCGCTGGGCATACCGGTCATCTCCCTGGTTTCATCCACCAGCAATATCCCGGAATCCAGGCTGATTATCTTTGCGTAATCCGAATTGGACGGATCGCTTTCCAGACCGGTGGAATCGACCGCGGTCACGTAATAAAAGTATTTGAGGTTCGACTCAAGTCCCGAGTCGATGAACTCAGCCTCTCCCCTTACCTCACGATAGAATTCGAAACCGCCGCATTCACCCTCTTTGCGGTACAGGTTGTAATGATCCAAATCAAGATCAGGCGATTCGGTCCATTGAATCCTCAACTGCCATGGTTCCGGCGTTACTATCAAAGTATCAGGGGTCACCGGATGTATGCGGGGTACACAGGAGACTATTTCGTCAATCAAGCTTTGAGTTCCATCCGCAGTAAAAGCGGAAACCGCAAAGTAATATGTCGTGTCGCTCTGCAGAGAGGAAATTGTATCAGCGGCGGTATATGCGGTATCGGCTATATCGATATTTGACTCCGATGTACCGGCATAAACCTCATAGCCGATTACATCATCGTCTGCGCTCGGCTCCCATTCAAGAAATACCGACTGACCATTCCCCATATTTAACGCCTGCAAACCAGCGACCGGTGATGGCAGACTCATCGCAATCACCAAAGTGCCCAAATTGGCGCGAACAATTTCGGTCATGTACTCAATATTAATATTCGGGATACTATCATGCACCGAATGCCAATGCGGAGAAAATTCATATTCCTGAGACCAAATGGTGCGAAATCCCGCCTGACCGAAGGGCCAGCTATCCGAACTACCGAAATCGCCGATTTGTACTATAGGAATCAATGGTGTGCCTTCCGCGCTTATCTGCTCCATTATCTCGCCGTACGCTGAGCCGCCGGAATTGCACTTGATATAAAACTCCCAATCCCCTTGATGCTCATTACCGATCATATCAGCATTAAACATCAGTTCAATTTGCTCATTACGCTCCAACGCCTGCCACACGTAATATTCGCTCCCGATCAATCCCAGTTCCTCCGCTGAAAACGGAACAAACCGTACGGTCTTTTCGAATGGGTAGTCTTTGAGTACACGCGCTATCTCCATCGCCATAACCGTACCGGTTGCATTGTCGTCCACGCCAGGCGCTATGGTAAATGGATCGCTGTCCATTGAATAGGAATCGTAATGCCCTCCCATTATTATAATCTTATCTGGCTGTTCATGTCCGAACTTGGTAGCAACAACATTGCGCGCATCACAATTCCATCCGCCGATATGGAATAATTCAAATGCGACGCTGTCGTAATTCCATGCATTAAATTTATCGAATATCCAATCTCCCGCATTCCAGAGAGAATCGGTGCAACTAAGACGCGTGTGGTAGGCCTGAAGCCTGGTGAGATAAGTGGTGATAGAGTCGATGGAAACCAGTGACATGAGTGAATCGATTTCCGATAGAATGGATTGCTTCACTCGAATCTCAGTCGGAATATCGAACGGTTTATCCGGTGGAAGGTCGAGGGGCATACATTTTACGAGTTCGTGACCTGCATCAATCAAACTCCTCGCCTGCATATTAGTTATCCTGATCAACCGAAAACTCTCGGTTTCTAACAAAATCTCTTCAAAACCCAATGGTTGATACTTGACAGCGTCGATCCATAAATCACTGATATCTGCGGATGCTTCCAGCAAGTTCACAGATACTTTAAGTTCATACGCATCAGACAAATCCGACGATTCAATTAAACCAACAGCAACATCATCCAGCTTTGCAATTACGTTTACGTCACATTTCGTCCTCATCTGATATATAGATGCGCGATCAAATGCGACTAAATCCTTAGGCGAGGCTGTAGCATTGGAGATGCCGTTTGAAAGAAGCAGGAGAGTAAGAATTGATATAAGAGTAATATGTTTCATTAAACACCTCGATTGTGGCACTTTAGATCATCCGAAGAGATAAAGGGAATCGATATCATAATAATCCATCTCTTCAATAAACAAATATAGCAATTTAATCAGATTTCGCAATACCGAAAAGCCTGCGACTCTTCGAATATACAGATCGTAGATAATCATGGTTTCATTTTTTAAGGAAAAGGGAGCGGGATCCTCGCCTATTTGAGCAAAATCATCTTTTGATATTTGATGTAATCGCCGCTGGTTAATCGGTAGAAATACATGCCGGAAGAATACCGGCTTGCGTGCCAATTCACAACATGCCTGCCGGCATTCAGATAGTTATCAACGAGTGTTGTGATTTTCCTGCCCAACAGATTGAATATTTCAAGCTTAGTATAGGAAGCTTCAGCCAGGCCGAACTCGATTGATGTGATGTTGTTGAATGGATTCGGGGAGTTGCTCAGAAAGTAGTCATATTGGGGCGCCGATTGATCATCGATCAACGACCATGCATTCGTAAACCAGTTGCCAGCCTTCGGATGGAGTGATGCCGATGGTACAACCGTGAATTCAAAGTAGGTGGAATCATAAATCGCTTCGGGAAACTGCCCGATATATCCCAGATAAAGATAATCGCCAAGGGGCGCTTCAGCCGGAATCTGCTGAACTGCATACAGAATTATAGTCGTATCGTTCGGCGGATAATACCTATCGTAAAATGCGCTGATAGGCCCGAAGATATGTCCATTTGGCAACTTCAGATCAATCCTGCCATCCACCTCAGCGCCCAGATCGCCATTAACCACAGTCACATGATACTGGAATTCACCTCCCTGCGGTACTGAAATCGGGGGATTAACCGGCTGGAATATAAGATCGATTTCGGGCCAGCGCACCGGTACGGATTGCTCATAACGCCTGTAATTGTCGCGAGTTACGGTAACAATCATCGTATCGCTATGGAACTGCGGGCTTATTGGAATCGATACAGTACCACCTGTTGCTTGAGCTAAGCCGATGATACGGTCTTTCACAGTGAGTGCGATTGTAGCGCCCTGATTTGCGGATACGTCAAAATGGTCTGCGCCAGGAAACAGTACTGGAGCATGAGAAACGCTTAAATTCTGTGGAACTTCTGAATACAAACGTGTAAAGGCATCGCCGTGATGATGATATAAATGATAAGTCACACTTTTGTGCTCCGGATTGAAAGGCCAACCGGAGGCTTTGAGATAGTATTTAGCCGAGGCGTTTGCGAATGCTGACAAATGATTGATTCCCCCATGACCGTAACCGGGATCAAAGGACTGCCAGAGATAATCATAAAATCCCCAAACAAAAGTGTCATTAACAAACGAAATCGAGGTGCCGGTTGCGGCTATAAGTCCCAATGCGCCATGTTCCATCCGGTGCATAGCCTCGGTAAAACAGGTTTCAACATCATTGAATTTACCGGATGAGCAGTTGATGGATAGAACAAACGGCAGACTTTCATTCTCAAGTCCAACCAGATTCTCGATTCTATAAAGAGGGTAATTCCATCCGTAAATGCTGCCATGGTCGAAGTGCTGAGCGATAAACGCCCCGTTATTGATATCGTTGGTGATTCTATAGGCGCTCCCCCCCCAATCGTCAAGATATTCCGCCGTGTATGGGATATATCCGAGACCATCCGGTCCGAAATAGTCCACTATCATATAGGTATTGGGATTGGTTGACCAGGTTGAATCGGGCGTGCCGGAATGAATGGCATATTCTCTTACGGGACTCTTACCCAATTCATTGTTAAGGAAACCATAAACCACTTCCCCGCATAGCACAAACCACCTTTCATCCTGCCAGGCAGCGGCAATCATGGGATGCTGGTAAAAGTCCGCATTCATCGAAGGAAACCGCTCATAGTTTAAGATTTTGTTTGTGGTTATGGCTAAATCCACACTATCACGAGCGGTGATCCGCGATATAACTAAATCCGGTAAGCCATTACCACTCATATCAGAATAAATATTATCCGAGATCATCAGGTTATGCCACAGAGGTGAAAATATACCAACATCATCGGGATGATCAGCATAGTCCCCTAACAATAATACGGCAACCGGTGGGATCTCCCATTTGAAATAAGCATGGTTTATATAGTTCTTGATGGAAGTAGAGTCATTTCCTCCAATTTGTGAAAGTGTTACCACTCCGGTAGATATTCCTTGCTTGATCCTCCATTTCCGCAATGTATCCGCACAAGCAATAAAATTGGAATCGTCAGGGACAATAATAACATACTCCCAATTTCCGCCCTGAGTATGGGACAATTCTGAATTCCGAGACCTATAATTCGGCAAATATGAGTAGTTTAGAAATTGACTGCGATACAGATTCTCCCAAAACCGATTACGCAGCCTATCCTCTCCAAAGTGCTCGCTACCCGAATTAAAACTGACCTTTATTCGCAAATCATGGTAGATTATTAACTTACGGTCAACAGGATTGTATCGGAATGGGGTAATGCCCAGAATAACATAATCCATTCCTCTCATCCTGGAAGGCTGCGAAATTGTCACTGGTTTTGCCGGATAATATGCATCCGTACTGTAAATCTCAGGATCCTTGATAAATTCCAGTCCCGAATCATCATCAACCATCTTCATTTCCGGCGCCGGAGCGATATCTATATCCTGGATAACAGTTGAGCGGCTGTCGAGTATCTCCACTGTAGGTTTTGAATGACGAGGAATGGCAAGGAAGCGACCGGTACCGGGAAGGTTTGGTGCGAACGCATTGTTTGGCAGTAAGATACCCGGCACAGTGACTACTTTTTCAACTCCATGTCCGGTATCTATATCTTCAATCTTAACCGACTGCAGGGAGTGAATAATCTCTACTCCTGACGAATTCTGATCTAACACATTAAAGCCGAACTCACCCCATGGATCATCGAATCCGATTTGCTCGGCATAGACCAATTCGCATGTCCACAAAAGGAGAAAAAAAGATATAAAAGTAAGCCTATTAACGATGGATTTAACCATAATTCAACAACTTGTCAATGAATGACTCACAAGACCCCATCCTTGAAATCAAGCTATTTGCTCTATACAGATGATAAAGAACCTACCCGAAAGAATACAATTGATTGTTTAATATTGGGTATTTTGCATTAAGTTAATAAGAAGGTTGGATTTTAGCAAGCGAAATCTGAAGATGAAAAGCATTGTTCTTATTTTTGCTGACTTTTCTTCAAGATTTCTACCATTTCGGTCAGGAATTGTAGAGCTTCGATGGGGGTAATCGCCATTGGATCGACTCTTTTTAGCTTTTCAATCAATTCCTCATGGTCAGTTTCAAATAAACTCATTTGTGCGCGATTGTATTTCTTCATCCATTTTGGTGGTTTATCCAGCATACGTTTGGCGCTGAAAAGGTCGCCTGTTTCAAGATGCTGGAGTATCTGTCTGGCTCTGCCGATTACTTCGGATGGAATTCCCGCCAATTTGGCAACCTGAATTCCATAGGAATCATCGCACCCTCCGGGAATTATCCGATGCAGAAATACAATCTGATCCTCCCATTCCCGCACGGCAACCTGAAAATTCCTGATACCGGGAAAACGGGAAGCAAGGTCTGTTAGTTCGTGATAATGAGTAGCAAAGAGCGTACGGCATTTGAGGTTATCTTTTTCGTGTATATATTCCGAAACCGCCCAGGCGATAGAAAGCCCGTCGTAGGTGGAAGTCCCCCTTCCGACTTCGTCCAGCAACACCAACGATCGGTTAGTGGCGTTGTTTAAAATATTTGAAACTTCATTCATTTCGACCAGAAATGTCGATTTGCCTTCGGCGAGTAAATCCGATGCACCTACTCGAGTAAAAACACGGTCAACTATCCCGATTCGAGCTTCGGCAGCGGGGACATAACATCCTGCTTGCGCCAGAATCACTATATGGCCTATTTGACGAAGATATGTAGATTTACCCGCCATATTTGGGCCGGTAATTATATGGAGAAATCCGTTATCTCCGCCGATTTCAAGGTCATTGGGTACGAACCGTTTGCCAGAGACGGAAAGTTCAATAACCGGATGACGACTATCCTTGATCAGAATATGATCGGAATCGTTGATCTCGGGCTTTACGTAATTATATTTCAAGGAGAGATTTGCAAAAGACTGATATACATCAAGTTGAGCAATTATCGATGAATTGTTTTTAAGTAATGGTATATACCGTTCAATTTTGGTTACCAGTTCATTGAATAGCTCTTCCTCCAGGTCGTTAATCTTCTCCTCGGCATTCAGTACTTCGGATTCCCGTTTTTTGAGCTCCTCTGTGATATATCTTTCGGCGTTGACCAGGGTCTGTTTACGAATGTAATCATCCGGTACTTCGTTTAGGTGGGAACTGCTGACTTCAATGTAATACCCAAAAACCTTGTTATAGCCGACTTTAAGATTCTGTATACCGGTTCGTGAACGCTCCAGATTCTGCAATCCGGCGATCCATTTTTTCGATTCGCTAATGGAAGCTTTAAGCTCATCCAATCTGTTATCGAAACCATCTCTGATAATTCCTCCGTTATTATCAACGTTCGGAAGATCATCCAATAGAGCGGATTTTAATTGCTTGATTAACTCACCGAGGTCGGGGAGTTCTCTGAATTTAGCTTCAAGCTGAGGGGATTCGCTTGACAGCCCTCTCAATTCCGAGCATGTTTCGGCGGCGGAAAGCAGGGAGCCCAGTTCACGCGGAGTAATTCGGCTGGAACCGAGTTTCGCAATCAAACGCTCAATATCCGGAAGCGCCTTAAGATATTCGGAAGTCTTGTCCCGTAGCTTTGCATCATTGAGGAAACCATCGGCAATCTGCTGCCTGAGGAGAATTGCGTCAATATCATTAAGCGGAGCAGTTAGCCAGTTGGACAGCAACCTTTTCCCCATCGCAGTCAATGCGAAATCCACGACTGAGAAAAGGCTCCTTCCTCGATTAGGGATGGAAGGCTGCACCAGTTCCAGGTTTCGGATGGTGGCGGAGTCCAAAAACATCTGTCCGCTTTTGATGTAACGTGATGGAGGATTGAGATGCTTAATCTTGTTTTGTTTTGTCTCTTGAAGGTAAGACAGGGCGACACCTGCGGCTACTATTGCTGAATTCAATCCTGTAATTCCGAAACCGTCGAAATCATGCACGTCGAAATAGTCAGTCAAAGTTCTTCGTGCATAGCTTAGCGTGAAACGATGCGCCTCCACTTCGGTTTTGCAACCGACTTCCGAACCAAGTTCTTCGAATAGCTTGCTGGAGGACGATTCGGTGTTGATTAGCAGTTCATTCGGCTTCAATATCCTCAACCGCTCCGCAAGATGATCCGGGGATAACTCATCGACCGAGAATTCTCCCGATGTGAAGTCCACCACCGCTAAGCCGACCTTTTTATCCGTTAGACTCACAGCAATCAGACATCCGCCTTCGGCGGAGTCTTCAGCGGCGATAGTAGTGCCCGGGGTGGCAATCTCCACTACTTCTCTTTTCACCAAACCTTTGGCGTAGCGGGAATCCTCCACCTGCTCGCAAACCACCACCTTATGACCAGCTTGAAGAAGAGCGTTTATATATTTGTCCGCGGAATGGTAAGGTACTCCGGCTAATGGAATTCTTTCGGCGCCTTTACCGTGGGCACGGGAAGTGAGGGCGATATTCAGCGCTCTGGATGCTATTTTAGCATCTTCGCCAAACATCTCATAGAAATCACCCAACCTGAAAAAAAGTATCTTATCGGGATATTGGCTTTTGATTCGATGGTATTGCTCCATCACCGGAGTTAATTTCTTCGACAGAGGAACCTCCGAGGATTACTATCTGAGGATAATTATGAAATCATCTCCTTCCGATGATTCCAGCTTTTTCTCGTGTTTTCGAGCTTCGCCCCTGTTTGTATACGGACCGACTAAAATTCGATAAAAAATCTTCCTGTTTTCGTAAAAGGCTTCCCTTGTCGAGTTGTATCCCTTTTGTTCTAACCGGTTCATCATTCTTTGAGCGTTTTGCCTGGAAGAGAATGAACCGACTTGAATAAAATACAACGCTTGCACCAATTCTTCCGCATCCATATCGCTTTGCTGCAAAGGTATATCAAACTGCATCATCGGTTCAGCCGCTAAATCCATGTCCGGGATAAAGGAACCTGGATATTTACGATTGTAAATATCGAGATAATGTTCTGTGCGCCGGCTGTTTCCGATCTGCTTGTAGCAGGTCGATAATGCCAGCAGGCTCTGTGGAAATGCCGGATGAGTGTCGGTATCTTTTACCCGCTCGAAGCTTTTAATTGCGCTGCTTAAATCCCCTTCTTTGTAGTAGCAGTATCCTATTCCCAGAAAACCCCAGAGAGTCATATCGGATGACGGGTATGAGTCGATAAGCCTGGAGAAATCCGATTTCGCTTCTTCGTATCTACCGGCATTCATGTTCGCAAATCCTCGTAGCCATAGAATTTGGTCTATATATTTTGAATTAAGACCATTCTGCTCAAATTCCTCAAGATAGTTCACGCAGGTTACATAGAAACCGATTGAGTAATAGTATTGAGCTAATCGCAAAACCGATAGGGATCTCTCGGTAAAATCCTTGTCGCCGCGGAGAGATTCTCTCAGGAAATCCGCGGAGAGCTTACCATTAAACTCCAGAACACCCTTATAATACTCCTTGGTCTCTTCACTGAGGTTGTTGCCATCGCTGTTTGATAACAGTTGATTAGCCTCCTCGATTTTCCCCGCCATCAGCAAGTCCGTAAGTGGTGCATAAGCAAGGACAGTCTGAGTCGAAATCAAAAACGAGGATACGACCAGTAAAAGTATTGAAGCCCTTAACATATTAAATTTGCTCTTATATCTCGACGGTTCCAACATTGTGACATGATGGACAGATAATTTCCGGTTGGTTAATAATCTCATGGCAAACCGAACATTCAAATTTATCGGAACGGGAATCAGGACTTACGCAATATTTTTCGGCAAGTTTGACTATATCTTCTGATTGATCTGCCTGCTTATACAAATCGATCAGTTCGGAGATTATGGCAGGGTTGCTTTTGTCAATTGATAGGGCTTGCTGTAGATTCTTGATCGCTTCGTTTATCTTGCCCATCTTTACCTGTATTTTAGCCAGCGCTCTCATTGCGCGTGTATTATTGGGATCACGTTCCAGTATATCGAGATAAATCTCTGCTACGATAGTGAATTTACCTAACTCGAACAAGACGCTTTCCAGTCTCTCGAAAGCTAAATAAGCCTTCGACGGTACTTTCTCACATAGTTTACGCCACCAGTCAACGGCATCCTCCGGCCTATTATCTGCAAGATAGGCATCACCCATATAAAGGTACGCATAGGCACACTCCGGATCATAGTGCAATGCATTCCTATATGTGAGTCGAGCCTTGTGATGATTTCCATCCTTGGATTTAGCCAGTCCTTCGAGTATCCTGAAAAGCGCAAGCGTACCCTCATTATAATTGCCTCTATCCAACTTCGCCAATTTCTCAGCGGTAGGCAGAGAATTAACCCAATCCTCGGTATGTATGTACGCCTCTAAAAGTTTCTTCAAGAACCTGACATTCCTGCTATCCTTTTTCAGCAACTCGCGAAGCATCTTGCCAGCTTCATTGTATCTGCCGCTTGCGAACAGGTCATCAACCATGGCGAGATTAACATCCATACGCTCCGAATCGGTCAGATTCCTGCGCAGCGATAGTTCCCAATGAATCTGATAAGCGCGATCCATCGCACCTCTTTTCCGCAGTAGTTCACCCAATCGCAAATACGCATCAACATTTTCAGTATCACCCGATACCGCATTTTTGAAAAAGCGATATGCGTCATCATCCTGCCCCTGGAGCAACGCTTTTAGGCCCAAAATGTAGTTTTCCTGCGGTGACTCAAGCGGTTTCTTTTTGGTCCGCGAAAAGAAATATAGAATCAAAGCGATAAGAACCGCCAGAATCAGTATCGATATTATTAACTGGTTTGCTTCCACAATCTTTAATTAACCTGAATTTATGTTATCACAACTACTTACAGCCAATCCGGATTATTCATAAATTTGGTAATCGGTAGCGGAAGCTTTATGCGCCTCTGGCGAATTTGCGCTTCCGGTGTTTCTTTGTAATCTTCAATTCCAATCTGTAAATAAACGACTTCAATTTAATTTCCGAAGGACAAGCCTTCGGCTACCGGTTAGTAGCTTTTATGAACTATCCGGGCCAAATCGCAACATGATATTTAAACCATCTCCGAAAGTCAAGAAATTTGCTAAGGCAGTCAATTCATGACATTGAATCCCTTTGATCATCATATCCCGAATCTTCCGGTTTTTCATCATTTTCCTGAAGCGGCATGTTTCGTATAGTTGTTATCTCCTCAAGTAGTTTATCATTCTCCCGTTTCTGCTTACTAAGCGCTCGATGAACCTTGAGAAAATGAGCTATTGAAATAACGAACCAGAAGAATATACCGATAGCAAACGCTTCGAATAAAACCAGAATCAGCGGAACATCGATATAACGTTTGTTAAGAAGATTTATATCAACTCGTTGGTAGGAATTCTGTATGGCGAAACCTACAATTACTAATAGGATAACAGTTATAATGAAATACCTAAAAACCCACATTGGGAATCCTCCTTATTCAAATATATGCTGCCTGAATAGTAAACCAACTATCTCAATTAAGTCAATGGTTTTGATGATGAAATAGCGACCAGATCAGTTGAAGTAGTTGATAATTGGATGTAAATAGCGGATTATTCAATTAACCGCAGGACTTTTCCATCAGTGGGCGGTTTCTCGGGTGAAATCTCCACTGCGCGCTGAAGCTTATCTTTAGCCATAGCAATATCGGTTATATTCCGAGCGAAGATTTCAGCAATCGGCTCATCTTTAGAAACTTTGTCACCAGTTTTCTTCCGAAAATTAAACCCCACGCCAAAATCAACGCTGTCCTCGATTCGTTGGCGTCCAGCGCCAAGAGCATTAGCCGCCAAACCGACATCCCGGGTCTCTATTTCGGATATATATCCATCGCTTGGTGATAGAAACTCATCTTTGGTCTCGGCGAGATCGAGTAATGAATTATCATCGATTATTCTCTGATCCCCATGCTGTAACTCAACCATCCGCTTAAAAACATCCAGCGCCTTACCTGAAGATATAGAATCCTCAATCATCTGCCTTGCTTTATCTTCAGATAACTCAACCTCCCCGATAATGAGCATTTGGGCACCCAGACTAACGGTTATCTCATGTAAATCCGAAATAAAATTCCCTCTTAAATAGTCGATTGATTCCATCACTTCCAGTGAATTACCAACTGCATTTCCTAAAGGTTCATCCATACCGGTGATCAATGCTCTGCATTTTTTATCGAATCTCTTAGCCGTATCCACCAACGATTTCGCCAGAGAGGCGGCATCGTCGAATGTTTTCATAAACGCACCGCTCCCGCACTTAATGTCGAAGACAATTCCATCGATACCCGAGGCTAATTTCTTGGATAAGATGGAGGCGGTTATCAAGGGAATGGACTCCACGGTAGCGGTGACATCCCGCAGAGCATATAACTTTTTGTCCGCGGGGGCAACATCCGAAGTCTGTCCGATAATAGAAGCTCCGCATTTGGACAAAACGGACCGGAAGTCAGAGACGCTGAGATCGGTTCTGTATCCGGGGATGGATTCCAGTTTATCAAGGGTTCCGCCGGTATGTCCGAGTCCCCTGCCGGAAATCATCGGTACGACCAGACCGCATGATGCCGCAATTGGAGCTAATGCCAGGGAGACTTTATCGCCGACTCCGCCGGTGGAATGCTTATCGATTTTAGCTCCACCCAGCCCGGATAAATCAAGCGTTTCGCCCGATTTGAGCATGGCATCGGTCAAGTAATAGGTCTCTTCAACATCCATACCCTTCAGGCAGATCGCCATCAGAATGGCGGATACCTGATAATCGGGAATACTCCCATCGGTATAACCGCTCACAAGCTCCTCTATTTCGTGCCTGGAAAGCTGATAGCCATCACGCTTACGGGCTATAATTTCCTGAAAAGCCATAAAGATATCCTATGTTAAATCGGATGGTTTGAAGCTAAATGGTAGCAACTGATTTAATGCAAAGACACGAACTTCATTGGGTGAAGCACAGATAATTCGGCAATCATCATCGGCAAACTCCCTTATCACCTGGCGACATGCGCCACAAGGGGTAACGATGGATTCGGAGTCGGTGACCACAGCAATAGATTCTAATTTCCTCTCTCCGAAGGAGACCATTTTAAAGACTGCGTTGCGTTCAGCGCAGATTGTCAGTCCATAGGAGACGTTTTCCACGTTGCAACCATCGAAGATCTCGCCATTTGTGGTTCGTAGAGCCGCCCCTACACGGAATTTGGAATATGGAGAATATGATTGTTTCAGTACATTCAGTGCGGAATCAATGAGCTTGCGATCAGCCTCGCTCATTTCTTAATATCTCCATAGAAGCTCTTGCCCCAAATCGGGCTCTTGGTTCCGAAAACCTCGGAAATTGTCGCGCCTACGTCCGAGAAGGTTTTTCTTACACCGAGATTGATGCCGGATTTAATTTGGTCTCCAAAAAGCAGCAGAGGCACATATTCCCGGGAATGGTCGGTTGAACTGGTGGTAGGATCGCACCCGTGGTCAGCGGTTATAATGAGCAAGTCATCCGATTTCAGTTTTCCAAGAAATCTTTTAAGGAAATGATCGAATTCCTCTAATCCTTCGGCAAAGGCTTCATAATTGTTGCGATGACCCCACAGCATATCGAAATCGACAAGATTAGCAAAAATCAATCCTTCGGAGTAATTATCCAGGGAGCGTTCAAGTGTGCTCATAACATCTCTATTGTTATTTGTGTGAAGGAATGTTCGTATTCCCTCACCGGCAAAGAGATCGTTGATTTTACCGACCGCAATAACCGGTACACCGCGTTCATTGAGAAAATCGAGCACGGTTCTTTGAGGCGGTTTGAGGGAAAAATCATGCCGCCCTTCGGTTCTAATGAACGAGCCGGGTTTGCCGACAAACGGTCTGGCTATCACCCTTCCAACGCCATGTTCCCCCTTTAACATCTCCCTTGCCGAAGCGCAAATCCGATACAGGACATCTATAGGGACTATATCTTCATGCGCGGCTACCTGAAAAACCGAATCTGCGGACGTGTATACGATCAGCTTACGGGTTTTCATGTGTTCTTCACCCAACTCCTGGATGATCTCGGTACCCGAAGCGGGTTTGTTCCCGATAACTTCGTATCCGGTAACTTCCGTGAATCGCTTTATAACGTCATCCGGGAAACCATCGGGATAAACGGGGAAAGGTTTTTCAAGAACTAATCCCATTAACTCCCAATGACCGGTAGTTGAGTCTTTGCCGGGCGAGAGTTCGGCCAGTTTCCCGTAACAGCCTCTGGCTTCATTATCGGAAGGCACTCCTTTTATCTCATTTATTTTTCCTAAACCGAGTGACGCTAATGTGGGAAGGTTCAGCCCCCCAACAATTAGAGCGGTATTGCCCAATGTATCGGAGCCGGCATCCCCATACAAATCAGCATCAGGAAGTTCGCCTACGCCACAGGCATCGAGTATAATTAGAATAATTCTTTTTATCATAAGGGAATCGTATTAATTCGTCAGAAAATCAACAATTCATCGGAAATAGAATCGGTGAAGTTGCCCACTATCTTATACGAAAATTACTTCTTCTTCTCTTCGCTCTTTTTTTCCTTCTCGTCGCTTTCTGCGACCTTGGGTTCGTAGTTTACCAGTTCGACCATAGAGAGAGCTGCGTTATCGCCCCTGCGAATACCAGCCCGAATGATTCTGGTATAACCACCGTTCCTATCTGCGAATTCCGGGGCAATCTGGTGGAAAAGTTTCTTGAGTGTCTCCCGGTTCTGAATTGTCTTACCTGCTACTCTCCGTGAAAATACGGTATCGTTCTTGCCTAATGTTATCATCTTATCTGCAAGTGACTTTAGAACTTTCGCTCTTGCATGAGTGGTGGTAATTCTTCCATGGTCAAGAAGCGATACCACCATGTTTCTCATCATCGCCTGACGATGGTTCTTTTTGACACCGAGTTTTTTCACTGTCTTTCTATGTCTCATCACATAACCTCAAAAAATAAACTCACTCGCTAAGCTTCCGCCGGCTGCTCTTCCAAGTACTTACTCACATCCATCCCAAATGAGAGCCCCATTTCGCTTAAAATAGCGTTCAACTCGGTGAGGGATTTCCTACCGAAATTACGATATTTCAACATATCCGATTCCGTTTTTTGGACAAGATCGGCGATAGTCACTATATTAGCTGCTCTCAAGCAGTTAGAGGAACGAACCGATAATTCTAATTCGTCAACGCGCATCTTCAGGAGATTCCTAATCCTCATGGTTTCCTCATCCACCACTTCTTCTTGAGCGATCGGCAGCTCTTCATCCATCTGGATAAATAAACCAAGATGATCCTTGAGGAGCTTTGCCGAGAACGTCAACGCTTCCTCCGGTTTGATAGCTCCATCGGTCCAAATCTCCAGGATCAGGTGATCGAAATCGGTGCGCTGTCCGACGCGTGTATGCTCTACCTTATAGTTGACCTTGACGACCGGCGAGAAAAATGAATCGATATATATGGTGCCTATCGGAGCATCGATTTCCTCGTGTACTTCCGACGGTACAAATCCTCTGCCGCTTCCAACTTCCATCTCCATCCTGAAACTTACATCTTCGGTCAACTTAACGATATGTAAATCAGGATTGAGGAGCTCGATTTCGGTATCCAGTTCGATATCACCTGCTGTGTAATCTCCTGCACCGGACACATTGAGCGTCATTTTCTTGGGAGGATCACCGTGCAGCTTAATTCTAATCTGCTTTACATTCAGGACTATTTGTGTAACTTCCTCCAGAACTCCCGGGATGGTCGAAAACTCGTGTTTAATTCCATCGATTCTGATGGCGGTTACAGCAGCGCCCTGAATGGATGAAAGTAAGACTCGACGTAAAGCGTTGCCTAAAGTCATACCGTAACCGCGTTCGAGCGGTTGAATGTGAAATTTAGTATAAAAATCGGTCGCAGTATCCTGATCGTAATCGATCTCCTGCGGCATCTGTAGGCTTTTCCACTTCATTGTACGAAAGCCCTCCGAAGTAATAAAGGTTCAGAACTACTTGGAATATAGCTCAATGATTAATTGTTCTTGTACTGTAACAGGGATATCTTCTCGACGCGGAACCTCAAGCAACTCGCCCTCGAGCTTTGCCTTGTCTACTCTCAACCAAGTTAGATCGGTTCCTCTGCCGGAGGCTTTTAAAGCGTCGTGGATTATCTCCAAATTTGCGCTTTTATCCCTGACTTTGATTATATCTTTTGGTTTCAATTGATACGATGGAATACTGACAGTTCTTCCATTTATCATAAAATGTCGATGCAAAACGAGCTGACGAGCCGATTTCCGGGATGGAGCGAATCCGAGCCGGTAAACTACATTATCCAGGCGGCACTCCAACATCGCCAGCAGATTTTCGCCGGTAATGCCCTTCAATTTCGCCGCTTTGAAGAAATAGTTCCTGAACTGCTTTTCGAGGATGCCATAAATTCTACGCGCTTTTTGCTTCTCTCTTAGCTGCAGTCCATACTCGGAAACTTTTCTCCTGATGTTTTTACCATGCTGTCCCGGAGGATACGCACGTCTATCGAAAGCGCATTTCTCGGAAAAACAGCGAGAACCCTTCAGGAACAGCTTCTCACCTTCTCTGCGACAAAGTTTACAATTTGCATCTCTATATCTTGCCATTCACAAACTCCAGTAATAGTCCGAATTAATTTATATCAAACTCTTCGACGTTTAGGCGGGCGGCAGCCGTTATGCGGGATAGGGGTAACGTCTCTGATGGCGATAATTTCCAGTCCTGCCGCCTGAAGAGATCTAATTGCCGCTTCCCTACCGGAACCGGGTCCCTTAACTCGCACTTCAACCCTTTTCAATCCCATTTCAATAGCCTCTTTTGCCGATGTCTCAGCCGCCAACTGAGCCGCAAAGGGTGTTGATTTCTTGGAACCTTTAAAACCCGATTTCCCGGCCGAAGCCCAGGAGATTACATTCCCCTTGGTATCAGTCAGGGTTACTATTGTGTTATTGAAGGTAGATTTAATAAAGGCTATGCCCAGCGCATCTACCTTCTTGCCTTTCTTCCTAACTTTTCTTCTTTTAGGATCCGCCAATTTATCTCCTCTTCTTAACTAAATTATTTCTTCTTACCGCGTCCAATCGCCTTGCCAGGACCTTTCCGAGTACGAGCGTTATTCTTTGTATTCTGTCCCCTTACCGGTAGTCCTCTTCGGTGACGCAATCCACGGTAGGAGCCTATATCGATCAACCGCTTGATATTCATGGCGATTTCGGTGCGAAGTTCACCCTCCACCTTATAATTGGCATCGATAGCAGCCCTTATCTTCGCCACATCTTCGTCGGTTAACTCATGTACTCTTTTACTCGGGTTGATACCGGTTTCTTCCACAATATTCTTAGCCTGCGATTGACCGATACCGTATATATAGGTCAGACCGACATCGATTCTCTTGTTTTTTGGTAGGTCGACACCCGCAATACGTGCCAATTAAAACCTCCTATCCTGATAAACCAATTAGCCTTGTCTCTGCTTATGTTTGGGATTCTGACAGATTACTCTTATCACACCTTTTCGCCGGATAATCTTGCATTTATCACAGCGTTTTTTTACCGAAGAACGTACTTTCATTTTATCCTCAATTTCATTAATCTCTATTTGTATCTGTAAACGATGCGTCCTCGATTGAGATCATACGGCGATAACTCCAGAGTAACCCTGTCCCCGGGGAGTATCTTGATAAAATTCATCCTCATCTTTCCGGATATATGAGCCAGTACTTGATGTCCGTTATCGAGCTCAACTTTAAACATTGCATTCGGTAACGGTTCAAGAACCTTTCCGTCAACTGTTATCGCTTCTTCCTTCGACATACTACTTATCAATAGTTAAAATTATCGGTCCGTCTTTCGTAATAACGATAGTGTTCTCAAAATGTGCCGAGAGTTTTCGATCTTTTGTCACTACGGTCCATTTGTCGTCGAGAGTTTCAACTCTCCAGGTTCCTATATTCACCATCGGTTCTATTGCCAGAGTCATTCCTTCCTTGAGTATCGGGCCGTTTCCCGGTTTACCGAAATTAGGTATCTGAGGCTCTTCATGCATCTTTCTCCCGATACCATGTCCTACCAAGTCCCGGACAACCGAATAACCGTAGGATTCCACAAAATTCTGAATCGCAAAAGAGATGTCCGAGAGGTGGTTATCCAACCGCGCTGCGCTTATCCCTTCCCGGAGAGCCTTTTCGGTAATATCTACTAATTTTCTTTTCTCGACATCCTCCGGCGGCATCAGGTACGACCTGGCTGCATCTCCGTGGTAGTCGTCTTTTAATACTCCTATGTCGATAGAAACCAAATCCGATTCCCGGATTTCCCTCTCTCCGGGAATTCCGTGAACAACCTGTTCATTTATCGATACGCAAATACTTGCAGGGTAACCGTTATAACCCTTAAAAGCGGCTACCGCTCTGTGATCTCCAATAAATTCGCTAACTAACCTATCAATATCCCTGGTCTTTATCCCGGGCTTGATAACCTTCTCGATTTCTCCGAAGCATTGTGCTACGAGACGACCGGAGTTCGTCATCAACTCAATTTCTTGCGGAGTTTTTATCGGAATCATCTCAGAGCTATGAAATTACATTCAAAATATCCGAAGTAATCTCATCGAACTCCCTGTCTCCCGGAACGGTTTTCAACTTACCTTTCGCCGAATAGAAATCCTCTATCGGCGCAGTCATCTCATGGTAAACCTTGAGACGATTTTTGATTACTTCTTCTTTATCATCATCTCGCTGGACTAAGGTTCCTCCGCAATTATCGCACACTCCCTCAACTTTGGGAGGCTTTGTTTTCGTGTTAAAATCAGCTTTGCAATTTGCACAGAAATATCTTGATGTTAACCGATCGATAATTGCCTGATCGGGAACGTCAAGCTTGATTGCCCAGTCAAGATTAAGATTCAATTTGCCGAATATCTCATCCAATCCCTCAGCTTGAGGAATGGTTCTCGGAAAACCATCGAGTATAAACGACTCCGATGTCTTAGCATCCGATAACACTTCTTCCACCAAGCCAAGCAATACCTCATCGGGCACTAAGTCGCCGGCATCCATATACCTTTTAGCCTTAACGCCGAGGTCGGTTCCCGCAGCGGCAGCTTCCCGTAAAATATCTCCGGTCGAAATATGCTTGGCTCCGGTCTTACCGGCGACTATCTTCGCCTGTGTTCCCTTTCCCGAACCCGGAGGTCCCAAAAAAATCAATCTCATCAGCGACTCTCCACTTTATGCATACCTACCTCTCAAACGACCTTTCTTGATGAAGCCATCATAATGTCGCATGATGAGGTGAGATTCAATTTGTTGCAGTGTATCCAGGGCGACGCCGACTACAATAATCAAGCCGGTTCCACCGAAATAGAAAGTAACGTTCATCGTCATCGACATAATGTTCGGTAATATCGCAATAATAGCGAAAAATATCGCCCCGGGCAGTGTTATCCTTGTTAACACCCTGTCAATGTAATCCGATGTGCGTTTACCCGGACGTATACCGGGAATAAAGCCACCGTTCTTTTTCATATTGTCCGCCAGATCCACCGGATTGAAAACAATCGCAGTATAGAAATATGCGAAGAAAACGATCATCAAAGCAAAAAATATGTTGTACACGATACTTGATGGCGCAAAGTAACCGGCGAAATTCTGCATGAAATCCGAGTCCGGAAAAAAGGAGGTTAGCGTTGACGGCGCAAACATTATCGATTGTGCGAAAATAATCGGAATGATACCGGCGGAATTAACCGAGAGCGGTATATGTGTACTTTGTCCACCGTATACCCTTCTACCGACAACTCGTTTCGCATATTGAACCGGAATCTTCCTCATAGATCGTGTCGCCACAACAATAGCCGCCACAACCACCAGCATAAAAGCGATTATGAACAGCAGCTCCACCAGGTTCCTCTGACCACTAAACAGCAGTCTTGCTTCATCCATCACGGCTTGAGGTAATCGAGCTATAACGCCGATAAATATTATCAACGAGATACCGTTACCTATCCCCTTTTCGGTGATCTGCTCGCCCAGCCACATAATGAAAATCGTGCCGGAAGTAAATGTCAGCATCGTCAGGAGCTTAAATCCCATCCCCGGTATCGGCACAACTTTCAAGCCGGAGGTTGTTGTGATCGATTCCAAAAATATGCTGGTACCGAGCGCTTGCATGGCGGCGATAAAAACAGTTCCATACCTGGTGTACTGAGTAATCTTACGACGCCCTTCTTCTCCCTCCTTCTGCAATTTCTGGAAGTAGGGGATAACCGATCCGAGCAACTGAATAATAATCGAAGCCGATATATACGGCATTATTCCCAACGAAAAAATGGTGGCTTTACTGAAAGCGCCCCCGACAAACATATCATAAAGCCCGAACAAGGAGCCCTGTGCCTGCGCAAAGAATTCGCCCAAAGCCGCCGGGTCGATACCCGGTGTAGGCACATGTCCGCCTATCCTGTAAACTATTAAGATCCCCAGCGTAAAAAGGATCCGTTCTCTGAGTTCCTGAATCTTGAATATAGAGCGAAGGCTTGCTATCACTTTATTACCTCCACCTTTCCCCCGGCAGCTTCTATCTTCTGTATAGCGGATTTGCTGAATGCATGGGCGGATACGTTAATCGCTTTGGTGATCTCACCTCTGCCCAGAATCTTAACCGGTTGGTTTCTATTACGAGCTAATGAAGCGTCGTAAATGTCGCCAAGTTTCACATCTTCTTTCCCCAATCTCTCCAGGGATTCGAGATTAACCGGCTGATATTCGACTCTGAAGGGATTTGTAAAGCCCTTTTTGGGCAGACGCCGTTGTAGAGGCATCTGACCGCCTTCGGAATAAGCTTTCGTTTTGTAACCGCTACGGGACTTCTGACCTTTATGACCCTTACCGGATGTTTTGCCCTTACCGGATCCGGCGCCTCTGCCCAGGCGCTTGGTCTTTTTTACCGATCCGGGTGTGGCTCTCAGATTTCCTAATTTCATCTTAACCTCTGGTTAAATCGCTAATCCTGTTTCTCAACTGTTACCAGATGCTTAACTTTGTCCACCATTCCCATTATGGTGGGTGAATCCTCGTGAACGACTGTCTGGTGCATCTTATGAATACCCAATGCAGTCAAAACCTTTTTTTGATTCTGTTTTCGCCCGATGGCGCTTTTTATTTGAGTAATCTTAATCTTCATCGCTCTTTTCAACACTCTCTGCCGCATCCGCCGCCGCAGCCGATTTGCGTTGCTCCCGTTCTCGTTCGCGTTCAGCCTGCCGCTTTCTTACATCTATAGCATTGGTTACTTTGTTCAATTCCAAAAGCCCGTTCATAGTAGCTTTTACTATATTATGGGGATTTGGCGAACCTATTGATTTTGTCAAAATATCCGTAGCGCCCGCAGCTTCCAACACAGCTCTGACGCCCCCTCCTGCGATTACGCCGGTACCGGGAGCCGCCGGTTTGAGTAGAACCTGTGCCGCACCGAAACGACCGTTGATCTGAAAAGGAATGGTGCCTTCCTGAATCGGAACCTCCACCATGGCTTTGTGAGCCGCTTCGGTTCCCTTACGTATTGCTTCGGCAACCTCATTCGCCTTCCCCAGACCGACTCCGACTTTACCTCTGCGGTCACCCGCAACCACCAACGCGGTGAAGCTGAATCGGCGTCCACCCTTTACCACCTTGGCGACACGGTTGATATGTACTACCTTTTCCTGAAACTCTAATAGTTCTTCATCTTGTTTATACAAATTCGGTATCCTTCAATCTATAAATATACCTGAATGATTTTCCTAAAATCGCAATCCGCCCTTACGAGCTCCCTCAGCCAACGCCTTGACTCGACCGTGGTATCGAAAACCGCCGCGGTCAAATACTATTTCTTCAATTCCCTTCTGCTTGGCGACCTCCGCGATCACATTGCCAACCTTGGTTGCGACCTCGGTCTTTTTGTCTTTCTCTCCAACCTGGCTTCTGACATCGGGAGTAAGATCGGAAACAGTGGCTAAGGTTTTGCCGGCGACATCGTCTATCAACTGAACATAAATATGCTTCAAAGATTTACTGACGAACATTCGGGGTTTTTCGGCAGTACCCACCGCTTTGCGCTTGGATCTTAGTTTCCGTTTATTAAGCTTTTTAGCCTTTTCAATAGTTTTTACAGCCATAATCTACCCATTATACAAATCAACAACTATGCTCCGGCAGTCTTACCCGCTTTTCTCCTGACGTGTTCGCCTGCATACCTGATCCCTTTGCCCTTGTAAGGCTCGGGTGGTCTTAACGAACGAATGAAGGCAGCGGTTTCGCCAACAAGCTGTTTATCGTGTCCGGTGACTTTAATCTTGTTGTTACCCTCGAGTACGAACTTGATTCCCGGAGCCGGTTGCAGCAATATCTCATGCGAGAAACCAAGCGTCAGCTTTAACAAATTGCCAGACAACTCGGCGCGGAATCCCACGCCCAATATCTCAAGTTCTTTAGTAAAACCGGAGGTTACTCCGGTAATCATATTAGCGATAAGCGCCCGGGTTAAACCGTGAAGTGAACGATGCGGCTTTGAATCGGATGCTCTGGTTACCACAACCTGATCATCCTCTATCTTAACATCAATTCCGGGATTCAAGGTATAATCGAGCTCACCATTGGGCCCGGATACATGAACCTTCCTGCCCTTTAACTCCACATTGGCGCCTTTCGATATTTCTATAGGTGCTTTTCCGATACGAGACACTTTTAAATCCTCTTAATCTGAAGCGTTACCAAATTCTACAAACCGCTTCGCCGCCGATACCTCTCTTGATAGCTTCCTCCTCGGTTATTACGCCTTGCGAGGTCGAAATGACGAGTGTTCCTAACAACCGTTTCTTGGCGCGGATTTGATCACATGACAGATAAATCCTGCGTCCCGGTCTACTCACTCTTGCCAAGCCGGAGAAGACCTCTTCATGTTCGGGCGTATATCGCAGCTTAACTCTCAGAATTCCCTGTTTATTGTCGGGAACGACAGCATATTTTGAGATAAAATCGCTGTCGCGAAGCACGCGAGCGATCTGTTCTTTTATCTTTGAACCTGGAATATCAACGAATCTTTTTCTCGCTTTAGATCCATTCCGAATTCTTGTTAACATATCCGCAACGGGATCTGTCATTGACATTTAATAAGTCCTCCGTAATCCTCGCAACTTAATCTTACCAACTCGCTTTAACCACGCCGGGGATATCCCCTTTGAGCGCTAACAATCTAAAGCATATTCTGCATATACCGAATTTCCTGATATATCCTCGAGGTCGCCCGCATAAATGACAACGATTATGCCGCCGAACCTTGAATTTCGGTTTACGCTTCCATTTCTCAACTTTACATTTCTTTGCCATATATCTTTCTCCGGATAGGTGATCAGGCTACTGCCGCTTCCGATTCGGCGCTACTCCTGCGAAACGGCATACCGAAGAACTTCAGTAGTTCATAAGCCTCTTCATCGGTCTTAGCCGAAGTTACGAAAGTAATTCCCAGACCCCTCACCTTCTCCACTTTGTCATAATCTATTTCGGGAAAAACAATCTGCTCGGTAATACCGATATTGTAGTTGCCTCTCCCATCGAAACCATTTGGATTCAAACCACGGAAATCTCGGATTCGCGGTATCGCGACACTGATAAATCGATCCAGAAATTCATACATACGCTCTCTTCGTAAAGTCACACATGCCCCAACAGGCATACCGGCACGCAACTTGAAATTCGAGATCGACTTGCGGGCTCGCCTGATGATCGGCTTCTGCCCGGTGATCGATGTCAATTCCGCAACCGCCGCTTCCAATAACTTTGCGTTAACAATTGCTTCGCCCACGCCAACATTGACGACTATTCTCTGAATATACGGCGCTTCCATTATGTTCTTGTACCCGAACCGTTTCATCAAAGCAGGGCGTATTTCATTTAGATATCGTTCCTTTAATCTTGCCATAACTTCTGCCTTACCTCTAAATAACCTCGCCGGACTTTTTGTTGATCCGAACTCGTTTGCCGTCCGCCAATTTCCTCATACCTATTTTGCATACGTGATTATTCACAGTATCGTAATACATAACATTAGAGGCGCTGATCGGAGCTTCTTTCTGAATGATCCCGCCTTTTCTATTCCTGGTTGTGGGACGTGTATGCCGCTTAATCAGGTTTACACCTTCCACGATTACTCGATTCCGTTCAGGATACACGACAAGAACCTTACCTATTTTACCCTTGTCATTTCCTGCTACTACTTTAACATTATCACCTTTTTTGATTCTCATAATCAACCTCGTTCTCGAGCTACAAAACCTCCGGCGCTAAGGAAACGATTTTCATAAATTGCTTCTCACGGAGCTCCCTGGCAACCGGGCCGAAGATACGGGTTCCCCGAGGCTCTTTCTGTTCGTTGATGATTACCGCAGCATTATCGGAGAACCTGATATAAGATCCGTCCCTTCTACGGATTCCGCGTTTCGTTCGCACCACAACCGCTTTGCAAACATCCTTCTTCTTAACGGCTCCGCCCGGTATGGCGTCTTTCACCGAAACCACGATTATGTCGCCAACTCGAGCATATCTTCGCCTGGAACCGCCGAGGACGCGAAAACACATAACTTCTCTGGCGCCCGAATTATCGGCAACTGTCAATCTCGAATATTCCTGAATCATCTTTTCCTCAAACCAATTCTACAATCCACGGCATAAGTCCAAATTTATTTAGCTCTCTCCAAGACCCCAACCAGACGCCATCGCTTAAGCTTCGAAATTGGACGGGTTTCCATAACCTTTACCATATCTCCTATATTGCAGTCGTTTTTTTCATCGTGCACATACAACTTCGATGTGGCCTTTACTGTCTTACCATAAACCGGATGCTGCTTTCTCCGCTCGAAAGTGACTATCGCAGTTTTGTTCATTCTATTGGAAACTACTTTGCCAATCCTGACTTTTCTGTAACTTCTCTCAGACATTTATATCCTCAAATACTATTTCGATTCTTCCTCGACAGACCCATCGACTATATCCTCCGTAGCCGTATGAAGCTCTCTAACGCCGATCTCATGCTCGTGAAGTATGGTCCTGATCCGCGCTATATCCCGTCTTAGGGTCCTTATTTTTAGAGGATTCTCCAACTGCTGGAATGAACGACGAAACCTCAGATTGAAATACTCATCTTCCATATCGCTTAGTTGATGCTTGATTTCATCTATGGTCATATCTCGTATCTGACTCGCTGTAAACATCTCCATCCTCACTCTTTTCTAAGTACGGCCTACAAACTTCGTTTTGATCGGTAATTTGGATGCAGCTAATTGCATTGCCTCCTTCGCCAATTCCTCGGGGACTCCTTGTACTTCAAACATAATACGTCCCGGTTTCACTACCGCAACCCATCCCTCGGGAACGCCCTTTCCTTTACCCATTCGAGTTTCGGCCGGTTTCTTTGTGATAGATTTATCGGGGAAAATACGGATCCAAACTTTTCCGCCTCTTTTAATATGCCGGGTCAATGCCACACGAGCAGCTTCGATTTGCCTGTTGGTGATCCATGCAGACTGCATAGCTTTCAAACCGAAATCACCAAAACTCACCCTTGAACCTCTATAAGATTTACCGGTCATTCTACCACGGTGCAGTCGGCGGTACTTGACCCTCTTAGGCATTAACATCGCCGTCCTCCTTCTTTACATCTTCGCCGCCGGCCGGTCTGGAATCCTTAGATCCTCTGCTGGAATCTTTCCTGGGAGCGCTTTTACTATCCTCCGGCTTCGAACGTTCCGCTGATTGTTTACCCTCGCCTCGTTCGGCGCCCTTAGGTCTTCTTCTCCGCCTGCGACGCTTTGGCGCTTCACCTTTCTTCGTCCTGCCCCTTTTGCCCTCGGCTGGCCTTCTCTCCGGTGCGCTTAGCTCTTCTGCTTGCTCATCCATTGCACCATACACTTCACCTTTACAGATCCAAACCTTGACTCCGATTGCGCCGTAAGTTGTTCTCGCCGTAGCTGTGGCGTAGTCGATATCGGCGCGCAGAGTATGAAGCGGAACCCGGCCCTGGTGATACTTCTCGGTCCGTGCGATCTCAGCGCCGGCAAGCCTACCGCCACACATCACTTTTATACCTTCCGCTCCCATTTTCATGGCTGCAGTTACAGCCTTCTTCATGGCGCGACGGAATGATATTCGTCCCTCAAGCTGCTTGGCGATGCCTTGAGCGACCAAGCTGGCATCCAGCTCCGGTTTCTTAACTTCTATAATATTAAGCAACGTCTCTTTACTGGTCAGAAGCTGAAGCTCCTCTCTCAGTTTGTCGACTTCAGCGCCCTTTCGCCCGATCACAACGCCCGGTTTTGCGGTATGAATATCAACAGTCACCCTCTTAGGCGCACGGAGTATCTCAATCCTGGATAGCCCGGCATGTTCCAGACGCTTCTCCGTATACCTTCTTATAAGAAGATCCTCTTCGAGAAGGTTTGCGAAATTTTTCTCCGCGAACCACTTCGAGTTCCAGGATTTTATTACTCCTAATCTAAAACCAACCGGGTGTGTCTTCTGTCCCAATTATTCCTCCAAAAACCTTACTTTCGTCGCATACATTATAATCAACCTGTCTACGGTAAATTCAACTAAACCTTCGAGGATTTAGCTTTTGTTTTAGCTTTAGCTTTCTCCTTCTGAATCGCTTTCACCCTTTTGGGATCGACTCCCAATCTTACGCTCAGGTGCGAGGTGCGCTTACGAATTCGATACGCCCTGCCCATCGGCGCCGGACGGATACGTTTCCAGATAGGACCGCCGTCGATACGAATCTCCTTTATGAATAAATCCTCGGTTCTCATTTTGCCTGAATCTTCGGCATTAAGCGCATTGGATGTCGCCGATTTTATCGTCTGCATCAAAGGACGGGCGGCCGCTTTCGGTATATAATAAAGAGTCTCCATGGCTTCTTCCACAGACATCCCCTTGACCAGCTCGGCGACCCTTCGTATCTTTCTCGGACCCATTCTTACATATTTCAGCTTCGCTCTAAATTCCACGGTACTCTGCCCTTACTTTAAAGATAGTTTCCGCTCGGTCAATTTACCGCCGTGTCCTCTGAATATCCTGGTCGGGGCGAATTCGCCCAACTTATGACCAACCATATTCTCCGTAATGAATACAGGAATAAATTTGTTCCCATTATGCACAGCTATAGTATGGCCCACAAATTCCGGCGGAATGGTCGATCGTCTCGCCCAGGTTCTTACAACCTTCTTGGCATGCGTTCTGTTTAATTCTTCCACCTTCTTCATCAAGTTCGGTTCAATATATGGACCCTTTTTCAAAGACCTTGCCATCTATAACAACTCCTCTACCAATTCTCTACTTTCGGCGTTTGACAATATATCTATCCGATTGTTTCCTACCACGGGTTTTCATCCCCTTAGACAGTTTGCCCCAAGGAGAACAAGGATGCCTGCCGCCGGAACTGCGTCCCTCACCGCCACCCATCGGGTGATCGACAGGATTCATCGCAACCCCTCGAACCGTAGGACGGACACCCAACCAGCGGGATCGACCGGCTTTACCGGAAACCACGTTTTCATGATCAATATTACCTATCTGACCAATGGTTGCATAATTCACCTGATGCACCAGTCTAACCTCTCCAGACGGCAATTTCAGGTGAGCGAACTTCCCTTCCTTTGCTACCAATTCCGCAAACGAACCGGCGCTGCGAGCTAACTGACCTCCCTTGCCTTTCTGTAATTCAATATTATGAACACTCAAACCGAGCGGTATTCTCGCCAGCGGCATCGCATTACCGACCTTGAATTCAACATCCTCGCCCGATTTCACCGTATCGCCCACCCGCAATCCAAGCGGAGCCAGGATGTATCTTTTCTCGCCATCCTCATACTGAAGCAATGCCAGGTTTGCCGAACGGTTAGGATCATACTCGATACCTATAACATGAGCAGCTACACCGATTTTATCCCTTCTGAAATCGACCATCCGCAGGCGTCTTTTGTGCCCGCCGCCGCGATGCCTGGTGGTGATCCGACCATGATTATTCCTGCCGCCGTGTTTCTTCAGCGAGCGTAAGAGAGACTTCTCCGGTTTGGATTTAGTTATCTCCTCGAAATCGGATGTTTGCTTCCAGCGAAGGCTTGGTGTATATGGTTTATATTTCCTGAGTCCCATCATTAATCTCCGCTAAATTAGATCGCCTCAACCAAGTCTATTTTCTGTCCTTCGTGAAGCGTAACCACTGCTTTTTTCCAATTAGGTCGCTTGCCGGAAAACCTGCCCAAAGTCTTTATCTTACCACGCATATTCATGGTGCGAACCGACTTCACCTTTACGTCAAAGAGCTTCTCCACCGCCCTTTTTATCTCTATCTTATTGGCTTCAGGCGCAACCTTAAAAAAGTACTGGTTAGCGGTCTCCTGAAGGTTAGAACCTTTCTCGGTAATCATTGCTAATTGTAAGATGTCGCGGTGTTGCTTCATTTTCCAAACATCTCCTCTAAGGTCGAAATACTATCAGGTGAAACAAGCAGGTAATCAGCCCAAAGTACACTGTAGGCATTAGCTTGTGTAGCCCTAATACACTGTACATTCTTTAGATTCCGGCATGACAGTATAAAGTTATCATTCCTTTCAGTCAAGAGAAATAAGACTTTATTTTTCGATACTCCCATTCTTTCCAAAAGTGAAGCCACTGATTTGGTGCGAGGAGATTCGAAAGTCGGTATTTCAAGGACAACCACCTTACCGTCCTGTGCCTTATCCGAGAGAGATGAAACCAGCGCAGCGCGTTTGAGCTTTTTGGGCATCTTACGACTATGATCCCGTGGATGAGGACCGAAAGCCCGTCCTCCACCAATCCAGAGCGGCGATGTGTTCGTTCCAGCCCTGGATCGACCGGTTCCCTTCTGTCTCCAGGGCTTGGCTCCTCCGCCCCGAACAGCATTTCTCTGCAGCGTATCAGCGCTGCCCTGCCTCTGATTTCTGAGAAAACCTTTAACATACGAATGTACCGGTGCTTCCTTTACCTCTTTTCCGAATACACTCTCGGGTAGAGTCACTTTTCCCTTCTCTACGCCATCGCTTGAATAACTTTGAACTTCTAACATCTTCTAAATCCTTAAGCCTGAGCTTGAGTCCGATTAGAGACCGCTACTTTCACGAAACTGTTTCTTTTTCCCGGTACCGCACCCTTTACAACCAAGCAGTTGTTCTCCTCGTCAATGGCAACAACTTTGAGGTTCTTCGTGGTAACCGTATCATTACCCATTCTGCCTGGCATGCGGATCCCCTTGAAAACTCTGGATGGATCCGAAGATTGCCCGATCGAGCCCGGGGCGCGCAGTCTATCCGACTGGCCGTGGGTTTTTGGGCCTCCGGCAAAACCGTGTCTTCTCACCGTGCCTTGAAATCCCAAACCCTTGCTGGTACCGGTAATGTTCACCATGTCGCCAGTGGAAAAAATATCAACTTTAACCTCCTGCCCGAGCTCAATATCCGCGGTATCGTTAACTCGCACTTCCTTTAAGTGCTTGGCCGATTCGATACCGGCTTTCTTAAGATGACCGAACAGCGGTTTATTTATGTGCTTTTTCCTTTTCGAACCGAACGCTATTTGAACCGAGTTATAACCGTCCTTATCAGTGTCTTTTATCTGGGTTACATAACATGGACCGGCTTCGATATAGGTTACCGGTATTACATTCCCGTCCACATCGTAGACGCTGCCCATTCCCAGCTTCCTTCCGAGGATAAATTTAACCGGAAAAACGGGTTTCTTCTTCGGTTCCTCTTCAGACTTCTCTTCCACAGTCTCGACCGGCGGTTCTTCCGCAGCCGATTCCTCCGGCGCCTTGTCTTGAGCCTCAGCCGAAGCCTGCTCCTCAGTATTATCCTCCGGAGTCTCTTTCGGTTCTTCCTGTTCTACGGCCGATTCTTCGGGTTTTTGTTGTTCTTTTTCGTCTGCCATAACTACTCCAATCGCGGTCTATCAAACCTTGATTTCAACATCAACTCCAGCAGGTAAATCCAGTTTCATCAAAGCATCTACGGTCTGCTGGTTTGATTCGTATATGTCAATTAATCTCTTATGAATCCGGGTTTCGAATTGCTCCCGCGACTTTTTGTCAACATTCGGAGAACGTAAGACAGTATATACAGTTCTTTTGGTCGGTAAAGGAACCGGACCCTTTAATTTCGCACCGGTTCTCTGAACCGTCCGGGCGATTTCCTTGGTGGAGCGATCCAGCGCATTATGGTCGTACGCCCTCAATCGTATTCTAATTTTCTGACCTTCTAAGTTCGTCATCGTTCTCTCTTAATATTTAAACAATCTAACTATTATTCGATTATCTTACTGATAACGCCCGAGCCGATAGTTCTTCCGCCTTCTCTTATCGCGAATCGCAGCCCTTCCTCCATCGCTATCGGTGTTATCAACTCTCCTTTTACCGATACGTTATCCCCGGGCATCACCATCTCT
>WJIR01000030.1 GCA_014730175.1 Candidatus Zixiibacteriota bacterium | reverse complement strand
CCAAAACACTGTTGTATTTTGGATCAGGATCTACTTCTCTTTTCGGAACAGATTTTCTTCTGGGCAACTTTTTCTCCCAAGGTTCAAATTAAAATGCGCTTGACTTTACTTCTTCGGTCTTCTGGTTCCGTATTTACTTCGTCCTTGCATACGGTCATCAACACCGGCGGTATCCAGGGTTCCCCTGATGATATGATAACGGACTCCCGGAAGGTCTTTTACCCTTCCACCTCTAATGAGAACCAGAGAGTGTTCCTGCAGATTATGACCTTCACCCGGAATGTATGCCGTAACCTCAATTCCATTCGTTAAGCGTACACGCGCCACTTTCCTCAATGCCGAATTCGGCTTTTTGGGGGTGGTTGTATACACTCTGGTACATACACCTCTCCTTTGTGGCGACTTCTGCAGCGCCGGCGTATTACTCTTAACTTGTATTGTCTTGCGCCCTTTGCGCACTAATTGATTTATTGTTGGCAAAATCTCTCCGCCATTAAAAAATTAAATATAGACTCGCAATATAATTACGGTTTTTAGCTTGTCAAGCTTTTTATGATGCAAATTCCACCTTTTCTTGCTCATCTCCGGCTATTTCTTCTTCGTCCGGCGTAATTATCTGAGCTTCGTGGTAAACATCCAATCCTGTACCCGCCGGGATCAACTGCCCGATTATAACGTTTTCCTTCAATCCGGCGAGTATATCCTGCTTCCCATGGATTGACGCTTCGGTCAACACCTTGGTCGTCTCCTGGAATGAAGCAGCCGATATGAAGCTCTCGGTGGACAGAGCCGCTTTGGTTATTCCCATCAGCAACGGCTGGAATGTCGCAGGCTCACCGCCCTCGGTGATAACCTTCTCATTCTCTTCCCGGAACTGAATCTTATCCACCTGATCCCCTTCGAGGAAGTTGGTATCGCCAACATCTTCCACTCTGACCTTCTGAAGCATCTGTCGGACGATTACCTCGATATGCTTATCGTTGATCCTCACTCCCTGCAATCGGTAAACCTCCTGGATTTCGTTTACCAGGTACTCCTGCACCGCGTTCACGCCGTTGATACTTAGAATATCGTGCGGGTCGATCGGACCTTCACATAAGCGATTGCCGGCGTACACGCGGTCGCCGGGATGCACCCTGAGGTGCTTACCCTGAGGTATCAGATATTCTTTTTCCTCTCCATCGTCACCGGTTACAATGAGCTGCTGAGAACCGCGAATAAACTTACCGAACGACACCACGCCATCGATCTCCGAAACCACTGCCGGTTCCTTCGGTCTTCTGGCTTCAAACAGCTCCGCGACTCGCGGTAATCCACCGGTGATATCTCTGGTTTTGGAAATCTCTCGCGGTATTTTCGCCAGTATTTGTCCCGCCAGCACATCGGTTTTATCATGGATTTCCAAATGCGCGCCGGTCGGAACGCTGTAATCCACCAGCGTCTTTCCCTTGTTATCCTCGATGTATATCTTTGGATGTCTCGTCTTCTCGCGCTGCTCCACAATAACCCTCTGCCGCAAACCGGTCGATTCGTCCAATTCTTCCCGGAACGTCACATTTTCGATAATATCCTCGAATTTAACTTTACCCGATTTATCGGCTAAAATATAGTTGGAATAAGGATCCCATTCGAATAGTTCCGTGTCCTTCTCAACTTCTTGATTCTCATCGACATATATATGGGCGGCGAACGGCACGTTATAACGACTTCTTACCCTGCCTTTCTCATCCTCGATGAACATCTCACCGTTTCGGTTTAGCACAACATTGATATCGCCGTGAGTAACATATTGAATGTTCTTGAAAACGATCTTACCTTCGCTCTTTGCCTTCACTTTGGATTGTTCGGCGATTCGAGCGGCGGTTCCGCCGATATGGAATGTTCGCAGAGTCAACTGAGTCCCCGGCTCGCCGATCGACTGAGCCGCAATTACTCCGACCGCTTCACCGAGTTCGACCAGTTTATTCTGAGCAAGATTCCGTCCGTAGCACGCAGCGCAAACACCTCGACGCGATTCGCAGGTTAACACCGAACGGATTAGAACCGTCTCAAGACTCGATTCCTCAATCGATTGCGCTGCCTGTTCCTCTATCATATCTCCCGATTCAACGATTATATCTCCACTCAAAGGATTGGTCACATCCTCCAAAGCGACACGCCCCAGAATTCTGTCTCCGAGAGATTCTATTACATCTTCACCCTCTTTCAGAGCGCCGATATTCAGGCCGAGGATCGTTCCGCAATCATCTTCAGTTATAATTACATCCTGAGCAACATCGACCAATCTTCTTGTCAAATAGCCGGCATCCGCGGTTTTCAATGCAGTGTCCGCCAATCCCTTACGCGCCCCATGGGTCGAAATAAAGTACTCCAACACCGTCAATCCTTCACGGAAATTGGCTATGATCGGAGACTCGATAATCTCCCCGACCTGACCGGTCATTTTCTTCTGCGGTTTCGCCATCAATCCGCGCATTCCTGCCAACTGCCTAATCTGATCTTTTGAGCCTCGAGCGTCTGAATCCCTCATCATATACACCGGATTAAATCCGTTCTGGTCTTTACTCATCCCGCTAAACATGGCGTCCATAACGTCATTGCTGGTACCTGTCCAGGTATCGATTACCTTGTTGTACCGCTCTCCATTGGTGATAATACCGCTCTCATACTGTTTTCGGATTCCGTTGACTTCCTCTTGTGCCTTATTGATCAGCTCTTCTTTCTCCGGCGGAATCAAAATGTCGTCGATTCCAACCGTCAATCCACCCAATGTGGCGTACTCGAAACCGATTGTTTTCAGATCATCAAGGAAATCGGCTGTCCTCCTGTTTCCGTGGAGTCGATATACCTGCAAAACCAAATTCCGAACCTTGCCTTTGGTTGCGGTTTCATTGAAGAATTCGATACCATCGGGAATGATATCATTGAATATCACCCTTCCGACCGTAGTCTCGACAAGCTTCTTTCCCATGCGCATCTTTATCTTGGTGTTAACGCCAACCAGTCGATGGTCATAGGCAGCCAAAACCTCATGGGGTCCATAAAACACTTTGCCCTCTCCTTTGGCTCCCGGGCGTTCTTTGGTGAGGTAATAACAACCTAAAACCATATCCTGTGATGGCGACGCAACCGGCTGTCCGGATGCGGGTAACAGCAAATTATTGACCGACATCATCAATATTCGCGCTTCGAGTTGAGCTTCGAAAGACAATGGAACATGAACTGCCATCATATCGCCGTCGAAATCCGCATTGAATGCGCCGCAAACCAGCGGATGGAGCTTAACCGCCTTACCTTCGACCAAAACCGGATAAAACGCCTGGATACCTAACCTGTGAAGGGTAGGCGCTCTGTTAAGAAGCACCGGATGATCCGCTATAATCTCCTCGAGGATATCCCATACCTCAGGGCGTTCCCTCTCCACCAGTTTCTTTGCTGATTTTACGGTTTGAACGTATCCCTTCTCCTCAAGCTTCATAATAATGAACGGTTTGAATAATTCCATCGCCATTGTCTTGGGTAATCCGCATTGATGAAGCTTTAACTCGGGGCCTACGACTATGACCGAACGTCCGGAATAGTCCACCCTTTTACCGAGTAAGTTCTGGCGGAACCTGCCCTGTTTACCCTTGAGTAAATCCGACAACGACTTTAACGGTCTTTTGGAATCGCCCCTGACCGAATGCGTACGACGGCTATTGTCAAATAATGCGTCGACCGCTTCCTGAAGCATCCTTTTTTCGTTCCGCAATATCACCTCGGGAGCCTTGATCTCGATTAATTTCCTGAGTCTGTTATTGCGGTTGATAACTCGGCGGTAAAGGTCGTTAAGATCCGATGTTGCGAATCTTCCGCCCTCAAGAGGAACCAGCGGGCGAAGATCAGGTGGAATAACCGGAATCACATCCATAACCATCCAATCGGGACGATTATTCGATTGGCGAAATGCCTCGATAACCCTCAACCTCTTCAGATTATCCTTCTTCCTCTGAACCGAAGTCTCAACTTTAACCTGCGCCCTCAGAGATACCGCTAACTCCTCGATATCAAGCTGAGAAAGCAGCTTCCTTACCGCTTCGGCGCCCATCAAAGCTTCGAATTGTTTACCCGCTTCAAGCTGATCGAGATACTCCTCTTCGGAGATAATCTCCTTATACTTAAGCGAAGTGTTACCGGGATCGGTTACGATAAACGATTGATAATAAATGATGCGCTCGAGTTCCCTTACAGACAGATCGAGTAGATAACCTACCCGAGAAGGGAGCGATTGAACATACCAGATATGAGTTACGGGAACGGCAAGTTCGATATGCCCGATCCGTTCTCTACGAACCTTGGATTGAGTGACCTCGACCCCGCAGCGATCGCATACGATCCCTCGAAATCTGATCCGTTTATATTTGCCGCAATTGCATTCCCAGTCCTTAACCGGCCCGAAAATACGTTCGCAGAATAATCCATCACGTTCAGGTTTGTACGACCTATAGTTAATGGTTTCCGGCTTGGTTACCTCTCCATAAGACCAACCCCTGATCGTCACCGGAGACGCCAACTGTATCTGCATCCCCCGAAATTGGGTCGGTTTCTTCTTCGATTTGGCAGCGGTCTGTTCCAGCACTGGATAACCTCCTTAAATTTAGTTAATCCTCAACGACGGGACATTAACCGTTCTATTCAATCAGCTCCACGTCCAGCCCAAGAGACTGAAGCTCTTTTACTAATACATTAAAGCTCTCCGGAGTTCCCGGTTCGGGCGGATTCTCGCCCTTCACAATCGCTTCATATACCTTGCTCCTCCCGATGACATCGTCGGATTTAACCGTCAGCATCTCCTGCAAAGTATACGCCGCGCCATACGCCTCCAGAGCCCACACCTCCATTTCACCGAATCGCTGACCTCCGAACTGAGCCTTGCCGCCCAGAGGCTGTTGCGTCACCAATGAATATGGGCCTATGCTGCGCGCATGAATTTTGTCATCGACAAGGTGCGACAATTTCATAACATAAATGTAACCAGCGGTGATCTCCGAATCGAGCGGTTCTCCAGTGAATCCGTCATAAACTTGCACCTTGCCGCTCCTCGGGAGGTTCGCCCTTTCAAGATACTCCTTTATCTGCTCAATTGATGCTCCGTCAAATACCGGAGTAGAAAGATATTCGTTTAGCTCGCGAGCAGCCCATCCCAGATGGGTTTCCAGTATCTGACCCAAGTTCATTCGGGAAGGAACCCCAAGCGGATTCAGAAGGATATCCAGTGGAGTACCATCCTCCAGATATGGCATATCCTCGACCGGCACGATCTTCGCCAACACACCTTTGTTTCCATGCCGTCCCGCCATCTTGTCGCCCACGGATAATTTCCTCCTGGTAGCAACTTGAATCTTTGCCAATTGCACTACTCCCGGAGGTAATTCCGCACCTCGCACAACCTTCTCGATCTCGTTCTCGAGATCATCCTGATGCGATTTAATCAGCTTTTTGGCATGATTTTGTATCGCTTCTATCCGTTCGTTTATTTTCTTGCGTGTACAGAAACCTTCCTCAGCAATGACATCATCTAAATCTACTTCATCAAAAGAGCCCTCCTTATATGTGTAGCCGGAGCGGAAAACAACCGAATTATCAGAAATCCGCCTGACCGTATTGGCAGTCCGCCCTTCCAAGAGTTTCTGAATCTTCTCGCGACGAAGTTTCTTGATCTCATCGATAATCTTATGGTATTCCTTCTTAAGCTGCGAAATCTCCGCTTTCTCCTGCTTTTTGGCTTCCTCGGTACGCTCCTTTCTCGAATACACTCTCGTATCGATCACAACCCCGTGCAACCCGGGGGGTGCTTTTAGAGATGCATCCCTCACATCCCCCGCCTTTTCACCGAAAATAGCCCTGAGAAGTCTTTCCTCGGGAGAGAGTTCTGTCTCGCCTTTCGGCGTGACCTTGCCGACCAGTATATCTCCCGGTTCCACCTCGGCGCCCACGAAAATAACCCCGCGGGAATCCAGATGGCTGACCGCGTCTTCGGAAACGTTCGGTATTTCACGTGTAATCTCCTCGGCGCCGCGCTTGGTGTCCCTGACCTGAAGTTCATACTCCTCCACATGGATTGATGTAAAAGTATCCTTTACCAGCATGGACTCCGATACGATTATGGCATCCTCGAAGTTGTAACCCCTCCATGGCATAAATCCTACCAACACATTTCTGCCGAGAGCCAACTCACCACCGCACGTCGCCGAGCCATCGGCTATCACCTCGCCCTTCTTAATCTTATCCCCTACACTCACTATAGGCTTTTGATTTACACAGGTATCCTGATTCGATCTCGAATACTTCTCCAACTTGTAATTATCGAAATCGATAAGCTGATCTTCAGCTTCTATCGTCTCCGGATGCGGTTTGATAACAATTTGCTCCGCATCGACTTTGATCACCTCGCCTCCCCTTGTGGCGACCAGTGCCGCTCCGGAATCCAATGCTGCACGTTCTTCCATACCCGTTCCGACATAAGGCGGCTCGGTAATAAGTAACGGAACGGCCTGACGCTGCATATTGGAACCCATCAATGCTCTGTTCGCATCATCGTGTTCCAAAAACGGTATCAGCGATGCCGCAACCGAAACCAACTGCTTTGGCGATACGTCCATATACTTTATTTTATCGTATTTGACCACCGGATAATCATCTCGAAAACGCGCCTGGATATATTTGTTGACAAACCTGTGGTCATCATCGAGAGGTTCGTTCGCCTGCGCGATATAATACTGATCTTCCCTGTCGGCGGTCAGGTAATCTATATCATGCGTAACCACGCCATCGTTCACTCTTCTATATGGAGTTTCCAGAAAACCGAATCTGTTGATCCTGGCATAAGTGGACAATGAGGATATCAGTCCGATATTGGGACCCTCGGGCGTTTCTATCGGGCACATTCTGCCATAATGAGTATGATGAACGTCCCTGACCTTAAAACCGGCCCTCTCCCTTGTCAATCCCCCGGGACCCAACGCCGACAATCGCCGCTTATGAGTCAACTCCGCCAGCGGATTGGTTTGATCCATAAACTGTGACAACTGGCTCGAACCGAAAAATGTATCGATAACTGCTGATACCGTTCGCGCATTGACCAGTTCGTGGGGCGTAATAGATTCCACATCTTTCAGCGACATCCGCTCCCTGATTGTACGCGCCATTCTCGAAAGCCCGACTGAGAACTGATTACCCAACAGCTCTCCTACCGAACGCGCGCGACGATTGCCCAAATGGTCTATATCATCCACATGACCGAATCCGTTCACCAGTTTCAAAAGATATGATATAATTGCGACAAAATCCTTTCGATCCAGGATAGTACAATCGGGAGGTAGATCCAATCCCAGCCGGCTGTTGATCATATAGCGTCCGACCTCGCCCAGATCGTATCTTTTCGGACTGAAAAATACCATCTCAAGCAGCTTCTTCGCCGATTCCGTGGTAGGCGGATCGCCGGGACGCATCAATGAATAAAATTTATGCAGCGCTTCCTCTTCGTTTGTTGTAGTATCCTTCGTGAAAGTGTTAGCAATAACGCACGGATCGGTCGCTACCTCCAGAACTACGACCTCCACGGAAGGTATCTTCATTTCTGTAATCTGCTCAGCATGTTTCTCGGTAATGGTCTCCCCCACATTAACCAGAACCTCGCCGGTTTCCGTATCGAATATCGGCGCTGAGGCAATCCTGCCCTCGATTTTTACGCTTTTCCCTGAGGTTTTAACCTCTTCGGTTTTATAGAAAAGTTTAAGGAGCTGCTCGTTGCTGGAATACCCCAATGCCCTCAATAAGGTCGTAACCGGCAACTTCCGTCTGCTGTCGATATGGACATACATAATATCGTTCACGTCCGTGGTGAACTCCACCCAGCTACCCCTGAACGGAATTATCCGCGCCGAATTAAGCTTCTTGCCGTTTGGATGTATCATCTCATCGAAAAAGACTCCCGGGCTTCGGTGAAGCTGTGATACGATCACCCTCTCGGCACCATTTATAATGAACGTACCCTTATCGGTTAACAGAGGAAGCTCGCCCAAAAATACATCCTGTTCGATAATATCCTTAACTGTGGGATTTTCCTTTTCCTCGCCTTTTACAACGAGCCGAAGTGTAGACTTGAGCGGAGCAGCATACGTCATATTCCTCTCTCTGCACTCCCTCACTGTATATCGGGGGGAACCGACCTGGAAACCGACGAATTCGAGTAGGTAGTTTTCATGGACGTCAGAGATCGGAAATATGCTCTCGAATACCGCCTGTAAACCTCTCGATTCACGCTCGTCGGGCTTAACATCGCGCTGTAGGAAATCCTCAAAGGACGCTAACTGGATTTCCAGCAAGTGCGGCGCTTTAGCCACCTCGGAAATTCGTGCAAAAGACTTTCGTTCAACTTTTTTAATCGGCAATGTTTATCCTCCTATAATAAGAAGGTGATGCAATACGCATATTATACCCTCAACCTCAATGCTTCGGGCTTTAAATTTACTCGGGAGATATTAATTTCCTTCAGTTACTTGCGAACTAATCAAAATTTGATACTGATTTTAATATGAATTCCCCAAAGATAACATCAATCCCATACCTCTCAATACGGAAGTCGATATAATCTTGGGGCTTTGCTGAATCAGTGTAATGATAAAACCAAATATTTAGTTTACTGACGATCAAATGGTTTCGCCGGAAAGAATATCATCCGCTTTAAATCGAGCCGATCGAATTCCTATCCATCGAAAACCACAAAACCGTTTTAGCTCCTGTAATAGATTTTTCTTTTATTTTATTTCTACTTGAGCGCCAACCTCTTCAAGCTTCGCCTTTGCCGCTTCGGCTTCTTCTTTCGACAAGCCCTCTTTTACCGGTTTCGGAGCCTCGTCAACCAATGCCTTCGCCTCTTTAAGTCCCAGGCTGGTTAATTCGCGCACCACCTTAATAACCTGGATCTTCTTGTCACCGGCAGCATTTAAAACTACATCAAACTCAGTTTGTTCCTCTTCGGTTTCGGCGCCCGCAGCTCCACCCCCGGCCGGCGCCGCTGCCACCGCTGCCATAGGTGAAACACCGAATTCATCCTGGATCTTCTTGGATAACTCAGCTAACTCTATCGCTGTCATATTCTTAATGCTCTCAAGAACTTCATCGATCTTCTCAGACATTCTTTTACACCTTTTTAATTATAAATATTATATCTTCCTCGTTAATCTATATCAAGGTCTCTTGCCGGCACAGACAAACCAGCAATAAACAACTCGGTAAACATGCATGGCATGGGAGAAGTTACCGAGCTATTTGTCAACCTGTTTTATTTCTTTGCTTCCACCAGAGCTTCTAATACCGAAACCAGCTCCCTTGCGGGCGCTTCAATAGACGCAATTAAACCGGTCAATGGAGACTGAATTCCTACCAGTACCTGAACTAACAGTTCCTCCTTCGAGGGCAAGCTGGCAAACGCTTCCAGGTCCTTATATTCGCTGAATAGCTTGCCATCAACATAGAAGCACTTAGTAACCGGTCTTTCCAGCTTCTTGAATGACTCGTGGAATATCTTAGCCGGAACACTCGGATCATCGGCTCCGAAAGCCACGGCGGTCGGACCAACCAGGAAATCTTCCAGTTCAGCCAATTCCGATTCATTAAACGCCCTGCGGATCAGAGTATTCTTCGCGATTGTATATACGATTTCGTTTTTGCGAAGTTCGCGACGCAGATTACCCATCTCCTCCACATTCAAACCGGTAAAATCGGTTAAGAATACGCTCCCGGCGGATCTCAATTTCTCTTTTATATCTTCGACTACTGCTACTTTTTCTGGACGTGCCATAAATCAAATTTCCAACTAAATTATTTAACAGATAGCATGATCTCTTGTGTATTCAATCTATATCCGGGACCCATCGATGACGATAAAACCGCGTTTCTAAGGTAGGTTCCTTTCGAAGCCGCCGGTTTCGCCCTTACGATCGCTCCCAAAAACACCTTTAAATTTTCTTGAAGCTGATTGCTATCAAATGATACCTTGCCGATCGGAGCCCCGATGTTACCGCCCCTGTCCACTCGGTACTCGATCTTGCCCATCTTAAGCTCTTTTACCACCTGTCCGATATCATTGGTTACCGTACCCGATTTCGGATTAGGCATCATGCGTCGCGGACCCAGTATCTTCGCCACTTTACCGATCTTGGGCATCATATCCGGTGTCGCCACAACCGCATCAAAATCCAGCCAGCCATCTTTTATCTTATCTACTAACTCATCGGCTCCCACATAGTCGGCGCCGGCCTCCTTAGCTTCGGTTTCCTTCTCGCCCTGCGTTAAGGCTAACACACGAACCGTCTTCCCCGTCCCATTCGGCAAGGAAACCGTCCCGCGAACAATCTGGTCAGCCTGCCTGGGATCAACTCCCAGCCTTAAAGACACCTCCACTGTTTCATCGAATGCGGCAAAGGAGTTTCCTTTAACATTCTGTATCGCATCCTGCAGGGAATAAGTTTTACCCGGCTCGAGTTTCTCTTTGAGAGCGCGATATTTCTTACCTCGTTTCATCTCTACACCTAATTACAATAAAAAAAATTAACCTTTTACCTCAATTCCCATGCTGCGCGCTGTGCCCTCCACCTGACGCATCGCCGCCTCGATATCGTTGGCATTAAGGTCCACCATTTTCATCTCGGCGATTTCCTGTACCTGCTTACGGGTTACACGCCCAACCTTCAGCTTGTTCGGTTCCCCCGATGCTTTTTCAAGCTTGGCTGCTTTTTTCAAAAGCACAGCCGCCGGCGGAGTCTTTGTTATAAAAGTAAAAGACTTGTCGGCATATACGGTTATGACCACCGGTATAATCAAACCGCCTTTATCCTGAGTATTGGCGTTAAACGCCTTGCAGAATTCCATGATGTTCACGCCATGTTGACCCAATGCAGGACCCACCGGCGGCGCGGGTGTCGCATTTCCCGCCGGTATCTGCAATTTAATATATCCAGCTATTTTCTTTGCCATTTATACTCCAAAATATCTCTACTAAACACTTATAACGGTTGCACCTGTAAGAAATCCAGCTCAACCGGAGTAGGCCTGCCGAAAATGGAGACCATTACCTTAATCTTCTTTCTTTCCAAATTAATATCAGAAATGCTACCGGAGAAATCAGCGAAAGGCCCATCTATCACCTTTACCGCATCACCCACCTGGTATGGTACATCCAGGCTGTCCCTGGCTCGGGACTTATCCATTTGTATCAGTATACGCTCAACCTCTTCCTCGCGCAGAGGGGTAGGTTTGCCGGAACTACCGACAAAATTGGTTATACCCGGCGTATTGGTAACCAAATGCTGCGTTTCTTTGTCTAATTCCATTTCAACCAATATGTAGCTCGGGAGGAACTTGCGGGTAACGGTCGACCGTTTCCCCTGTTTCATCTCCACCACTTCCTGGGTCGGAACCAGTATCTGCCCAAACTTATCGGATAAACCCTCGGCAGCCGCTGCGGTTTCCAGGTACTGCTTCGCCTTCTTCTCATGCCCCGAATATGTATGAGCCACATACCATCTTAACGCCATTATGTTCTTTACCTCAGTATCAACTTCGTCAATTGAGACAAACCGAAATCGACTACCCCGATAAAAGCAGCCATTATTATACTCATCACAACGACTATTATCGTCGACCCCATCAACTCCGGTTTATTCGGATATGAGACCTTCGATAATTCCAAACGTACTTCCTTAAGAAACTGTATAGATTTATTGATCATAACTAAAAATCTTTCAATTTATATTATACAGGACTGGAGGGAATCGAACCCCCAACCCCCGGTTTTGGAGACCGGTGCTCTAGCCAATTGAGCTACAGTCCTACAAACGGCTTACCTGGTCTCTTTATGCGGAGTATGCTTATTACAGAAAGGACAATACTTTTTATACTCCACTCTACCGCTTTGTTTCCGTTTATTTTTGGTCGTATTATAGTTGCGGCGTTTGCATTCGCCGCACGCTAAAATGATTATATCCCTTGGCATAACAAACTCTATTCGATTATCTTACTGATAACGCCCGAGCCGATAGTTCTTCCGCCTTCTCTTATCGCGAATCGCAGCCCTTCCTCCATCGCTATCGGTGTTATCAACTCTCCTTTTACCGATACGTTATCCCCGGGCATCACCATCTCT
>WJIR01000029.1 GCA_014730175.1 Candidatus Zixiibacteriota bacterium | reverse complement strand
TAACGCTTTGAAAATTTTATACAAGCGTTATATTATGAAAAAGAGCAATTGGAATTCAATTCCATTAATTGTAATCTTCTTATTTGTATCGTATTCATTGTCAGTGTTCTCAGCAGATCAAAAAATAGGCACTTGTTATAGATATGCCTTTGATACCGATGTTACAGTGGATAACAACTATGTTGATACTGTAGGTATAACCTCATTTAGATTTAACGGAAAATGGGGCTGGATGGATGACTTAGCCAAAGAGGAAGGATATGACTCGCTTGCCGATTATATCGCCAGTAAGATGCCGACTGATGCGTCAGTTACGAAAATTTTTATGATTAGGTTTTGGCATGACGAGTACATGGCGAGGGAAAATGGATATCCTGAAAAATATACTTTTCCCGTAGATAGCGACTATATAGATAGCCTTAAAGCGTTTTGTAACAACTTAGCGGATGAATTAGATGATAAGGGGATTGAGCATTTCGTGTTGCACAATGAACCGGATTTAGGGTGGGCATCTAATGAAGGACAGAATTGGATGGGCACCCCAGAGCAATTCGCGGAACAATGTTATTGGTGTGGCAACCAGATATTGAGGGCGAATCCTGATGCTTCTTTAATATTCGGTTCTTTTGCGGGGGTTGATACATCGTATTTTGTGAGGACATCGGTAGATAGTATTTTAAATATTACTGCCGGCAATTTCGAGATTGACTGCGTCGATTTCCACTGTTATGGCGACAGCATGCCGCAATCTACAGCTGACTCAATAGCACACAGATTATCTCGATTCTGCGATACTTTACGTAGTGTTGATTGGAGTATAATGGAAACCCGTGGACCGAACTATAATGAATTCCCGGTAGACCATGGCGTTCGGGGCGGTAATGCCGCTACGAGGAATATTCGGGATTCATTGGTTTTAGGATTAAGTGCAGCTGAACCCTACACCTGGACGCTAAAAATGTGTGCGGATTCCCTCTATGCCTGGACCGAATATATAGATTCGGGATTTCTTCTCATTGAGAAAAACTGGGATGATCTGGAGGATGAGAAGGTAGCGGAGTTTGATAACAGGATAGTTAGCTGGGTGGATGCCGGCGCTAAGTATGTGCATTGGTTTTCAGCTTACAGGCACACGATCTGGGAATTCCCCACTTATCCAGGAGCTGAAAAGGCAGATTGGGACGAGCCCGGGAATGCAACCGATTCGATTGATCTAATGATCCATCATGCGGAAACTTATCCCTTGAATATCGCCTTTGAAGGAAGTCTTGCCACCGGTTTGGCGGATACCATTAAGGGATTGGTGGATGAATTAGGCAGAAGATATGTGGATTTGGATCTTGGGGGTCAAATAGCCAATTCATCAATGGTCCTATATCCGAACTACCCCAATGCCTTTAATTCAGAGACTAAAATTGATTTCTATCTGACGGAATCAGCGAGTGTCAAATTGGAGATCTATAATCTGCTGGGGCAGAAAGTATCCGCCTTGATAGACCGATCACTTGATGCGGGATACCATGAAATCACCTGGGATGCATCCGATGCGCCATCAGGTGTTTACTTCTACAAATTGAGTAATGGAGAGGAATCAATAACCAGGAAAATGTGTTTGCTTAAGTAACATTAACCATAACCGGATGGGAGCTGTTACCTTCCATCCGGTTCGATATTAGTTATCGGAGAGGAATAAATATGAGAACAATGATTTTAATAGCGATAGCATTTGTTTTTTGTATGGAAATAGCTATAGCCGGTCCCGAAGTCCTTTGGATAAAAGAATATGGAGGTGATGTCAATGAAGCAGCGTTTGGCGTGAAGGTTATTGACGAAGAAGGTTATATTTTAGCTGGCTCTACAGACTCATACGGCGCGGGATTGATTGATATGTACTTGGTCAAAACAGATGATCAGGGAGATACCTTATGGACTAAAACATACGGTGGATCCCTACACGATGCCGCGCGAGCAATTAGAGAAAGGGCTGATGGGGGGTATGATATCGTGGGATCGACAGTATCTTTTGGGAATGGCAACTTTGACTGCTGGCTAATTGTAACCGACGAAAATGGCGATTCGCTTTGGTCTAAGACATTTGGCGGCACATCAGAGGACATTGGTAAAGCGGTTGGACGAACATTGTCCGGCGACTATTTGCTGGGCGGATACACGGAGTCTTATGGATATGGGGAACAGTACTATCTTATCATTACAGATGAAATGGGAGATACTTTATGGACAAGAACTTACGGAGTTTCAGGGGACGACCGTTTGGGTTCCGCCATACAAACGACAGATGGAGGATTCATCCTTGCAGGTAGCACCAGCTCGCTTGAGGATCCCGCAAGCTGCACTTATTTAGTAAGAACCGATTCATTCGGGGATACCCTCTGGACAAAGCTGGTAAATCCGGATACTATTAATTGGTGTCATTCCGTGAAGCAGACTACCGATGGAGGGTATATATTAGGCGGAGCGATCGGCGCCTGGCGTTGGGGAGCATACTATACCAAGATATACTTAGTGAAGCTCGACTCATTGGGTGATATGGAATGGTCTAATTCCTATGGAGACTATGAATATTATAATTCCGCTTTCTGCGTGCGACAGACTCCCGATGGGGGATATATCGCTGTCGGTACAGCAGACCGATTTTATGGCGACAATTCGGTGCTGTTAGTAAGAGCCAATGGAGCAGGTGATTCCCTGTGGGCAGTCAGGTATTATAACAGTCCTGACGAAGCAAGACTATATGATGTCGCTCAAACGCCGGAGGGTGATTATTTAGCTGCGGGTCAGGTCAATAATAACATGGTTTTAATGAAGCTCCGGGAACCGTTATACTGCTGTGATATGGAGATGACGCCCGATGACGATCCGGTTGTTGTGCAGCCGGGGGGATCGTTCAGCTATCAGGGTACTCTTATAAATCCATCCACAGAAACCTTGATATCCGATGTGTGGATTGGGGTAATTTATGAAGGAGAATTTTTCCAGACGAGGTTATTCGAAGCGACTGATTCATTGCAATCCGGCGAATTCGTAACGCGCCATCTTACGCAGAATGTTCCCAACTACGCACCCGAGGGCGATTATCGTTATATGGCATACGGCGGAGCATATCCCTACCCCTGCGACTCGGTGTGGTTTGATTTCACGGTGGAAGGCGCACCATTGGCAGATGGTAATAGCGAATGGAGTGTGGAAGAACTATTTACTAATGTGGATGAAGATATATCGACGGGGCTGCCCTCGACAATTTCAATTGACAATTCACCGAATCCATTCAACGCCGCAACCACCATCACTTATCAATTGCCGGAATCTGGGAATGTTAATCTCTCTGTTTATAATCTCTCCGGGCAGAAGGTGGCGACGTTGGAGGATGGTCATAGAAACGCGGGAGAGCATTCCGCAACCTGGGATGCATCGAATTATTCCAGCGGGATATACTTCTACAAACTAACCGCTGGTGATAGAGTGATCACCAAGCGGATGACATTGTTGAAGTAATCCCCCTCACCCGTCTTCGCCCCGCGTTTCGCGGGACGAATCCACCCTCTCCCTCGTCAGGGAGAGGGAAAATACAGGACAGGTTAAAACCCGTCGTTATTAAAATTGTGATCCTCCCCGCGTTAAAACCCGGGGTCTCAATTC
>WJIR01000328.1 GCA_014730175.1 Candidatus Zixiibacteriota bacterium | reverse complement strand
GCTCGCTTCTAACGCGGGTTATAAAAGATATGGTGGAATATCATATAAATTTCCCTATTTTAAAAGATCATAGTATAGCCGGTCTGTCAGGCGGATTGAAAAATCTCTACGCAGCAGTTCATAATCCCAACAAGTATCATGACGATAACTGCACCCCTTTTGCAGCAGACCTGTACAATATCCCTGAAATCCGTGAAAAGAATAGACTGACAATTATGGATTGCACCCGGATTCAGTATAACGCCGGACCGGCATACAATCCCAAGTATGCGTTCGAATCGAATATGTTACTGATATCCGATGATCCCATAGCATTGGATGCTGTGGCTTTGGATATTCTCAATGATATAAGACGGGAAAGCGGTTTGGGATCTCTTAAGAGTGTAGGACGATATCCCCATTATCTCGAGGTAGGCGCCGATAGGGAACATAAGCTCGGTAATTTTAAGCGAGAATTAATTGACAGGATCGAGGTGATAATCTGAGATGGCTTTAGACAGACGTTCATTTTTATCCCGATGCGCTGGTTGCGGTTTAGCCGCCGCTGCCTATTCAATCGCCCCCATTTGCAAACTGCCGTATAGTCCAAAGGAAGCTATGGCGGGATTGCCGCTGGCGAAAGATCTATCAAAAGTTGAGGCTCGCTATTATGAAAAACTCGCCGTGAAAGAGATAGAGTGCCGAATTTGTCCCCGCAGATGTCGTGTCAGTCCTCTGGAACGAGGTTACTGCGGCAGCCGGGAAAATATCGACGGCGTATATTACACTCTGGTTCATTCGCGCCCCTGCTCTTTGAATGTTGATCCTATCGAGAAGAAACCGCTTTTCCATTTCCTGCCGGGGACTTCTGCCTTTTCTATGGCAACCGCCGGATGTAATGTCAACTGCAAATTCTGCCAGAATTGGGACATCTCCCAGGTGCGTCCCGAGCAGATAGATAACTACGAGCTTTCCCCGTCCGATATCGTCGATTTAGCAAAACGTTTCAACGCCCCGACTATAGCATATACTTACTCTGAACCGGTTATATTTTACGAATATATGTACGACTGTGCGACGGAGGCGAGAAAGAAGGGCATACGCTCCGCTGCTATCACCGGCGGATATATTCTGCCTGAACCGCTCAAAGAACTGCTGACGGTTCTGGATGCGATTAAGATCGATCTCAAGGCTTTTAGCGAGGGATTTTATAAAGACTACGTTCATGGCGAACTTCAGCCGGTTCTGGATGCCATAAAAATTATGTATGACCGTAATATGTGGATCGAACTGGTTTACCTGGTTATACCGACCCTCAACGATAATCCCGAAGAGATCAAAAGGATGTGCGATTGGATAAAAAGCGACTTAAGTCCCGCCGTGCCGGTTCATTTCACCCGATTCCATCCCACCTACCTGATGAAGAATCTTCCGCCGACGCCTGTATCCACGCTGGAGAGGATCCACGACACGGCTAAAGCGCAGGGATTAGATTATGTTTATATCGGCAACGTTCCGGGACATGACGCGGAACATACCTATTGCCCCCGGTGCAATGAAGCAATAATCCGAAGATACGGATATCGAATCGGGGAAGTAAATATCCGGGACTCCAAATGCGCATTCTGCGGTAACAAGATACCCGGCGTGTGGATTTAGATGATCCTGCGAGTACGCTTCTTTTTCCTGCTGATAGGCTCCCTGTCCATCTTTTTCCAGACTATACTTATCAGAGAATTTGCCGCATCCTTTAATGTTAATGTGCTATTCTTCGGAGTAGTCTTTTTTCTCTGGCTGATGGGAGGCGCTATCGGAGCTTTTTTCGGTGATAAGCTAAAATCCAAAGCAATCACCATCCCGGCATTACTGATTTTCCTGCTCTTCACCGTAGCAGGCGTACTCGTTATCTGGTTTTTTCCTCGTTTAATGGGCGTTTATCCCACGGAATCAATCGGGATATTTACAAAGCTGATTATTGCGCTGGTTTCAATCGCTCCATCGGGATTTTTGGGAGGATTACTGTTTACTGCCGGTTATGTGCGTTTCAAAGAAGAAATAGCCGCCGCTACCGCTTATCTGTTCGAACTACTCGGCTTTGCACTCGGAGGAATTCTCACCAGTCTTGTCATCCTGCCGCTGGGAAATAACAATCATATTATGGCTGTCTCCATCTTACTGATTATCGTTTATCTGCTTATCACTAACCGGAAAGGATTGCTTTTTGCAGTCATCTTTCTACTTATGCTCGCGGTAATTGTATCGTTACCTTCGGTTCGTCAGCAGATAGCGGAGACTTATTGGACTCCGTTAAAGCTGATTCAGCAGTATAGCACACCTTACGGAAAAGTGTCGGTCATAGAAAGTAACGAACAGCATGATATCTATTTCGACGGAAACCGGATCGAAACCATACCGGATGAAATATCAAGTGAACTATCGGTGCATATCCCTGCGATGCAGTTAAATCGTTTCAAATCCGCCCTGATTATCGGAGGAAATCCCTATGCCGCCGCAAAGCAGTTGAACAAATACGGGTTTTCCTCCATCCAGGCTATACTATTGGATGATAAGCTGATGCGGAGTTACAGAAGGTTTTCCGATTTCGATACTTCACTGCAATCTAAACCGGAAATCATCATCGGGGATGCTCGCAACATTCTCAAGGACAGCTCTGACCGATATGATCTGATAATAATGAATCAGTCGGTTAGCCCCGGCGATGATAACGCCCGATACTTCACCGAAGATCTTTTTAAAACCATCAATCAGAGTTTGCACTCAGATGGCGTTTTCTCGTTTTCAATCGCAAGCGGCGATAACATCGTCAGCCACGCCAACGCCTTACTGGTTAACTCTATCCTCGGCTCTTTGAAAAAAGTTTTCGCCCAAAACCGAGTACTAAGCACCCCAAATTCGCAGTTTGTATCCTCCAACCGCGACCAATCATTCGCTCTCAATCCTGATTATTATCTCCATCGGCTGGACTCCCTTGATATCGATAACCGCTATCTGAATACAAACTATATCGATGATATCCTGTCATCATTCAGGCAAATGCAGCTTGAATCCCGACTTAACCAATATTACGGTTCAGCAGTTCCCAATTCCGATCACAAACCGGTAGCCTATTATTATTCTATGTTCCGTGACGAAGATATGCTAAGTTTCCCTGCTAAGTCCTTCTGGCTAAAACTACCGCTTCATCGGTTTGAGGTCTTTGGGGTGATGATAGCCCTTATCATTTTAGCTGTTTATCTGCCCAACAGGTTCAATCCTCTTGCTCCGGATGCTTATCAACTTTCAAAAGCGACAGTAGCGGTCTCCGGTTTTTCGGTTATGTTGCTGGAACTGCTGGGAATCCACCTTTTTCAGAACAGTTATGGTTCGGTTTACATCTACATCGCGTTACTGGTGGGACTTTTCATGGCGGGGAGCGCCGCAGGATTACTATCCGGACGCTGGATAACAAACAGGAGCAAAACAATCCCGATTAAGCTAACACAGGCGATTACAGTAGGCGCATTTATTCTCATCAGCACGCCATTCCTCATCACTCCGCAGATATCAGGATTATACTCGATTGTATTGATACTGGTATCCGGTATCACTGCAGGATTAAATTTCGTAGGCGCAACGGCAACCATTGACAGATTGACAGTGGGCAAAAATCCAGCCATTGCTTACGGGGGCGAACTTTACGGCGCGGGATTAGCAGCATTGCTTGCAGCTCCCATTATCTTGCCTGTTATCGGGATTCAGTTGCTGCTGTGGTTGATATTATTGATAAATGTACTTATAATGATAGTTATTCATAATTCATAAGCGCATGGTTCGGCAGACGAGGGAAAAGCCTTCGGCTACCGATTATAGGTATTTGTGAATTATCAAAGTGCGATCGGTTGGATTACTCATAAAGGCTAAAATAACTACCTGATAAGAACCATTTTCCTTGTTTCCACGAAATCACCCGCATCCAGTCGATAAAAATAAATCCCGGATGCATAATTCTGAGCATTCCATACTACCTTATGATTACCGGCTTCAAAATAGCGGTTGGCGATAGTCTCTAATATTTGACCCTTTAAATTATAGATAGATACTTTTACCTGATCCGGCTTGGCGAGTGAGAACCCGATTGCCGTATTAGCATTGAATGGATTTGGATAATTCCCGCTGATACTAAAAGTGGCTGGAACATCGGCTTCCGCCGTATCTCTTGCGAAATCACCCTTCATCCAACCTTCGGTTAACCAGGCATTGCCGTAATAATTGCCGGTGGAATCATCCACTACATCGAAGTAAAAATAAGCCGAATCCAGGATATCGGAATCAAAGGTTCCGATATACAGGGTGTTGCGATATCTGCCGAACTCCGCTTGAGTGGAAACGTATTGATAAATCGGAAAGGACCGGGACGAAGTCGAATAATGTAAATGGATATCAGAGTACTGGTCGGTAACTACTGTATATTCATCCTCATAACGGATGGTTACCCAAATATCGGCGGTCGCCGCAGTATCGGCCGTGTTGGTCACTAAACCTTCGTATCGAAAAACGTCCCCCCGGTTGACGTCCAAATTCTCCCTCATTGGATTTCCGCCAATTGATAACGGTGTGGTCGGATAGCTACTATCCAGCTTCATCAGCCATATATGAGAGTTACTGCCGCCGGAACTACCGTAGGAACCGATTGCGAGATACTCACCATCAGGAGTAATGGTTATAGACTGCCCGGAATCATCGAAGTAGTCTGCGTTTTGGCCGTAGGCTTGATCCCATATCAACTCCCCATTGGCGTCTATTTTCAGTATGTATACATCTATGAAATTATCCCGAAAAGACCGTGTCGAACCGCAAAGAATATAATCACCTTCCGGCGTGATATCCGCCTCCCTTACTGTTTCGAATAAACCTCCGCCATACACCCCGGTCCAGATCGTGTCACCGATAGAATCGGTTTTTATAGCATATATGTCGCCATCAAAATCCTCGATCCATTCCAGATAACCTACAATGAGATAGCCGCCATCAGGTGTGCACAAAACATACCTCGCCCCATCTTCCCATTGCATACCATAGGTTTTGGTCCACATTACATTACCATCTTGATCGGTTTTTACCGCATGAAAATCGCGCTCCCAGGAAAACTGTCCTACACGTCCGACAACTATATAACCCCGATCCGGGGTCTGCTTGACCGAATGCGCCGACATGTCGAAATTACCGGTCCAAATAGTGTCGCCGAATTCATCGGTCTTAATTAGATTGTAATCCCCGTCTCCCACGATGATATATCCGCCGTCATCAGTCTGATAGACATGCCTCACGTTCATATTGTAATTACGGGTCCATATAGAATCACCGAATTCATCGAGTACGAGAAGATTGGTAAAACCGTTTAATCCTACTACAACTCCGCCATCCATAGTAGGTTCCGCTGACTCGGCGATATCATCGCCAGCAGTACCGAAATTACTGAGCCAATTTGTCCATCCATTTGTCCCAACCTCCATTATAATTACATTCCAACCAATGGAGTCCGGGGTATATGTATTGCCTGCAATTAGGTAGTTACCTTCGGCGGTCAGTCTAACGCAATTTGCGTTGTCATGATAGGCGAAACCATAGCTGCGTGACCAATTTATGTGTTGGCTGAAGCCCGGTGGGTTTGCCAATAGTATATATGCTGCTAACGAAAAAATTATAGTCAGAGTTTTCATAGTAAATTTCCTTTGGATTTATCGCTCATTAATTCCATTTATATGCAGATTTGTATATAATTCGATATTATTATTCTTATCGCCAACTAAGTAAAATCAAGAAGAATATTGCAATTCGTATTTAAGAAGCGGTGAACACAGTCGCCTGAAGATACTGCCTGGATCGTCAAATACATCGATTTTACCCAAAGCGAATATCGATCGATATCACCGATACAATTTAAGCGATTTGAATGTCAGAATCAAGGGAAAAAGGTGAATCAAGAAAACTGGTGTGCCCGCAATTAGGGATTCAATCTTCGAATTCCGCCATTAACTGAATTGTTATTGAGGCGCCGTCAAACATTCATCCCAAAAGCACATAATTGCGCCGGTCGGCGCTCCAGCGCTGACGGTCCCAAACACACACCCTCCAAAAAACATCAGTAGGTCGGACATTCCTGTCCGACCTACTGAATCCGTAGCCGAAAGGTTGCCCTTCGGCGAATGACATGCCTGGCAAGCCGGAGGGCAGGTTCCGAAAACCGCAAGTCGGATTCCCCGATAAATCGGCGACCGAGTAACCAGACATCGTATTACAACCTTCCGCCTTCCAATCCGTAGATCGATATCCTTGCGGGGCCGATCTCCTGACCAATATAAGCGGCGATATGCAGAGCGGTTGTTAAGCGACAGTTACATCTTCGCAGAGATATACATCCTGAATAGCGTTAAGCAGTTCCACGCCGTCTTTCATCGGTTTCTGGAACGCTTTACGCCCCGAAATAAGACCCATTCCGCCCGCACGCTTGTTGATTACTGCAGTACGTACCGCTTGCGCAAGGTCATCTTTACCGGCTGATGCTCCGCCGGAGTTGATTAAGCCGACGCGTCCCATGTAGCAGTTTATCACCTGGTAGCGAGTCAGGTCGACAGGATGATCTTCGCATATATCGGTGTACATTTTTTCATTGCTCTTACCGAAGCTGCCGAATTTCTCCTGCATCTTCTTGTAACCATAGTTTACGATCGGCTGTTTCTGTTTGATGATATCAGCTTGAATCGTTGCGCCAAGATGATTCGCTTGCCCTGTCAGGTCGGCTGAGGTATGATAATCGGTACCCTCGATCTTAAAAACCGAATTCCTAAGGTAGCACCAGAGGATGGTAACCATTCCCAGTTCATGGGCATACTCGAAGGCTTCTGATACTTCCTGAATCTGACGGCGACAATCCTGTGAACCGAAGTAAATAGTAGCCCCTACCGCTGCGCAGCCCATGTCGAATGCCTGATCGATACTGGCGAACAGCGTCTGGTCATAGAAATTGGGATGGCTCAGGATTTCATTGTGGTTGAACTTCAGAATCATGGGGATTTTATGAGCATACTTGCGTGAAACCGTTCCCAGCACCCCAAGTGTGGAGGCGACTCCGTTGCATCCCCCTTCCATCGCCAATTTAACGATATTTTCCGGATCGAAATACTCCGGATTAGGAGCGAAAGAGGCACCACCGGAATGCTCTATGCCTTGGTCAACCGGCAAAAATGAAACATAACCGGTACCACATAATCTACCGTGATGTAGAATCCAGTTCAGGCTCTGCATGACACGGTTGGGCCGGTCAGTGGACCAGACGATACGGTCGACGAAATCAGGTCCCGGTAGATGCAGAGAATCTTTTGGAACCTTCGGCTTATGCTCCAATAACGACTTTGCCTCATCCCCCAGAAGTTCTTGTATTTGACTGATATTTAACGACATTGGAATCCTCCGTGGTTTGTTATTAACACGAACATATCGATATCTATATTGAGAAATCGGTCATTTTCTTAATTTTAACATAATATATTTGCCTCTGCAATGAAAACAATAATTTTGGTAATTCTCTTTGTAGTATCCGCGCAACCAATTGTTCAAACGGTTTTAACCGATTGCTGGTATTATTGCTCAGAAATACGTTATTTTCTTGACTTTTTAGATTAAAATATTATCCTTATATTGAATTTAATGTTCTTGTTATAGGATGTTTAATCCCAATTTTTTCTATTAATGAACCAATCCAGATATTTATAACTCCGGAGGTATCATGTCCAGATCATTTCTGGTTTCGATAACGGCGGTAGCTATCCTTTCTGTTTCCTCATTCGCATCCGTGATAAATATACCTGATGATTATCCCACTATTCAGCAAGGAATAAATTCGAGTTCGGACGGAGACACGGTATTAGTCCAATCGGGGACTTATTACGAGAGTCTCAATTTCAACGGGCATGATATCGTTTTATGTTCGGAATACCTGTTTACAGGTGATACAACTTACATCTCGTCTACTATCATTGATGCTCAGAACGATTACCGTGTGGTGACATTTGACAGCGGTGAAGACAGCAGCGCAGTTATCACAGGATTCACGATCCAAAACGGCTATGCGTCCAGCATGTATTTCCCCGATGACCACGGCGGCGGGATTTTCTGTGATAATTCCACACCGATCATTAAGGACAATGTGATAAAGAATAACGATGCCTATTTCGCCGGTGGAGGAATCGCCTGTTGGTACTGCGCGCCGACTATAACAGACAATGTTATTGAAGGAAATAATGCTATCAACGGCGCAGGTGTTTTCTGCTCGGAAGATTCTAATCCGATGATAATCGGAAATATAATCAGAGATAACGAGGCGACTGAAGAAGGAGGGGGAATATGCTGTTATTATCCGCCGCCGCCCGGTTTCAAGCGCCAAACAGCAGATTATCTATCATTCAAAGAAAGAAGCGCACTAAGGAATCCGACCGACGGAGTCTTTATCGAGAAAAATACAATTAGCGGTAATTTGGCTTCCTATGGAGGGGGTATTTTCGCCCGGTGGCACGATGCAACTATATCAAAGAATCTGATTCGGGACAATTTCGCCTTTTATGGAGGTGGCATCTATAGTATGTATACCAACACTACCATATTTAACAGCACCATCATTGAGAATGGCGCTAATTGGGGTGGAGGAATTTGTACCTCCAACGATTATTCCTTGAGCGTCACAAATACTATTGCCTGGAATAACGACTCCAACTATCAGATATATGTGGAGGAGGGAGACGACCCTCAGGTTACTTATTCCGATGTTGAAGGAGGATGGTGGGGTGAAGGTAACATCGATGCTGACCCGATGTTTGTCGATCCGGGGAATGGTTATTTCGATCTGGGATGGGGATCGCCATGTATCGATGCCGGGGATCCGAATAGCCCTTACGATCCCGATGGCACTATTGCCGATATGGGAGCATTTTATTTCCATCAGGCGGATATAGTGGTTGATATGAAACCGGTCGATGCGCCGATTACGGTTCCTGCCGGTGGCTATTTCAATTATGATGGTAAGTTGATAAATCTGACTTCTCAGACTCAGACAACGGATTTATCGTTGATGCTTATTGTGCCGGAGCTCGGTTGGTACGGTCCTATAAAGGAGTATAACAGTATCCAGTTGGCGCCGGAAGATTCTGTTTTCCTTTACGGCATTCGACAGAACGTACCGGGCTACGCTCCGCTCGGAAATTATAAGTATATCGCTTACTGCGGTGATTATCCCGATGAAGTTGTGGATTCCTGTTACTTCGGATTTGAAGTTGTTTCGGGTAATGGTGGTTATTCCGATAGTTGGGATCAATCCGGATGGCTGGATAAATATGAGAGTCCTGCTCCAACAGCAGATAGAAGCGTCTTATTGGAAAGCTATCCCAATCCATTCAATGCTCAGACTATGATCACATTTTCACTACCGGAATCCGGTAAGGTTTCTCTTAAGGTTTACAATATAAAGGGACAGCTCGTAGCCAAATTGGCTGATGGTGAACACAAGGCGGGGAGCTATTCGGTAGTCTGGGATGCATCTCAGTATTCCAGCGGTGTTTATTTTTATAAGTTGGAGGCTGGCGATAGAGTGCACACGAAACGAATGACATTGCTGAAGTGATATACTGAGATCTAATACTCGGGCTTTGGCCTTGTTTAGATTTCTGACCGCTTTCCTTGTTTCTAACCGGAATTGCCGGGGACGAGTACGGCTCGCCCCCGTTTAAAATCACTTAAGCAAAACCATCTTGCGGGTTATTGAATAATCGCCGCTGGTCAGTTTGTAAAAGTAAACGCCGCTGGGGAACTCTGACGCATTCCATCGGAAGTCGTGATAACCTTTGGAGAGCATTCCTTGCTGGATTATATCAACTTGTTGCCCCGCCAGATTATAAATTTCCAGCGACAACCGCGATACGTGCGGTAAGTAAACCGATATGACTGTGGATGCATTAAACGGATTGGGGAAATTCTGGGTGAGTGACACTTTATCCGGCAAAGGTACATCGAAGCTTTCGGAGACGCCCGAAGTGATATCGGTCCTGATACGTATCCCTATATCGACGCTGTAATTGGCTCCGGCGTCATACCAGGTAGCGCCGTCAGTGGAGATATATGTTTTTCCGGTTTCGTAACTGCCTTGATCATCAGCGGATACCGGCCAATCGTAGGTTTCATTTGTAAACTTAATAGCAACATAAACGGCATCACCGGATGACAACTGGAGGGGAGTATCAAGAGAAACCGAATGGTACCCGGCTTCGGTGAAGCTGTTGTTTAATTCGCTGTCTAACAGGTTACTCAGATCGGCGCCATCGAAATCATCATAGATATAGATATCGATATCAGTAGTTACATCATTGGTCCAGAACTCCACTCGTTTCAGATATGTGGATGTAGAAGGTGTGAATTTACACATACCCCAGCAGGTTTCCGAGCTCCCGCTTCCGTAGCTGGTTGTATAACCTGCTTCATCATAGAATGTCAGTTCGACATTATCACTGTAATTCTGCCAATTGTCCATGAATCCTGAATACATACCTATACTCGCCGAAGCATAGGCGATTGTGAAATATCCCTTTTCGCTGCCGTATCCGCAAGTACCACCCCAATCAGATCCCCAGGAATTTTTAACGATCCAGCCTCCGGTACCTCCCTCGTGACTTAAATCATCATCCCAGCCGACGATAGTCACCGCATGATTCGGCGTTTCAGTACCAGGGTAATAAAGAGTATATGAGCCATCATAAGTAATCATTTCAGTGTACCAGCTATCGCCGTCGCCGGCATACATTGTAGTGTAAAGAGGACCATTGTTGTACAGGTAGTTTTTTAAATCGGCGTTGGTTGGGATTATGTTACCGGTTATATGGCAGAAATCAAGCAAAGTCTTTTGGAAAGGCACGCCTGAATTGCATACACCGTCGCTATCCTGATAAGGATCATCCGCCTCGAGGGCGGTTCCGTTTTTCGACAGGTAATTAGCGACCATAAAATAATTTCCGCCGCTGCAACTCGACTCATACCAGTTGCATTCTTTAACATTGTTCTCCGAGAAATCATAAGTGGACTCGCCATCCATCAGCATTTTGGATTCAATATTCGCCAATGCAGCAAAAGCATAACATGCTCCGCAGGAACCTTGATCCTTTACCGATGTTACCTTACCCGATGTACGCCAATCCCATTGAGCGGGTAAATCCGCAGTCGGTGTGTCACCGAATGGGAAACTACCTTTCAAATGGGATAGATCCATCTTTGGTGGGACGAATCCATTCCGGTCGCTTACATTTGGAACGAAATTCAATTCGGGAGCCTCTGTTAACACTTCTGATGAATACGAATTTGTAGTCAGGAATACGAAAATTATAAATGCGCCTATTACTTTAACCTTAAGATGTAAACTTAGCATGCTTCCCCCTCTAATGAAAAATGTTAAGATTATCCAGATATTACAATATCGGATTTAAAAATGGACGTCATTAGAAGTTAAATCCCGGCGATGATTACTTGATTCGTTTCTCGCTAGGGAAATAAAAAGGCGCTGCCGAGCTGGCAACGCCTTATTTGATAGATACTTATCCGGTTTAGAAATTGGTAATCCACTGAATATAATACCAGATGGCATTATCAGCGTCTTCACCAATCCAGTCTTCGGAAGCCATAAACATCGACATTCCAACCTGAATATCGGAGCTGGCTACTGCGGTGCAGCCCAGGATGATATCGAGTTCCGTACCGATAGCCTTGCTCTCTTCTCCATTTACCTCATAGTCCTGCATTGTGTTGAAAAGATGGAAATCAAGCTGACCATAAGTGTTTTCAGTAGGCTTTCCACTCAGACTTCCGTAGATGTCCATTAAGCCGAGAACATTGTTTTCAAGGACGGGTAAGTCCATAAAGCCATGGAACTTATGAGGATCATAATACAGCTCGGTCCAATTCTTTTCGTCAGTATCGGTTAGATCATCATCGCCGGATGTAATGTCTGCACCGGCGGCTACGCGGAAATCATAGTCGGGAACCGCTAAATATCCAACCTCGGCTTGAAGCATATAAGCGGCGATATCGTATTCCTCGCCAGCTATGGTGTCACGGCATTTACCGGTCTGATAAGCGAAGTTGAAGTCATAGTCGAATTCCTCGATCTCGTCGCCGGAATAAACGCCAAATGTCATCATACTCTTCGCATTCAGAGTATCGGAGTCTATCACAACGGGCTCTTTGTCGAGCTGCCATACGGCAAAAGCTTCTATCGGGTATTCTTCGGAGCCTCCATACAAGGAGTAGAAACATCGATCATAATCATTTCCTTGTTCGAATGCTTCGTATTCCATAACGGCGGTGACGTCAAACCAGAGGTTTTCATTTCCGTAGAAGAGCTGACCACCGTCAAATACCGTACCGACATTGTGCCATGGGTTAGGGCTGAATATTCTACCGTTTCCGTAATCCAGCTCGAAACGACCGCCCATTAAACCCAATCCATCAGTGAACAGGTTCCATGCTCTGAAATAGGCTTGATGAAGCGCGAAGTTAATATCGCTATTGGAGGATTCGTACATGTAGTAATAATTGGATGCGCCAAATACTCTGGCATCCAACAACTGCGCAAATACTTCGATATCTTCATAGTCAGTGAAATGGAAGTTAACACGGGTTTTCAGAAGTGAATAATGGTACATATCAGTGTCGGAATCAAAATCCCTTCCGTCATGTTCATTACGGAGGCGAATATCGCCGTCAAGATCGAATTCCCATGCGTATGTAATGTTTACTAATAATAATCCTGCTATTATTGCTATGAAAAAGATATTCTTCTTCATTACTGATCTCCTATTTTACTTTTTTATTCAAAACGTGATGTCTGTTAATAATTCTTACAATTTCGTTACCAACTACGCTTTTTACAGTTATTCCAGAATCACCTCCTTAGCTTAAGGTTAATAGTATTTTATGCGAAAAAACCAACTCTTTAATTTTAGAATTGCTAAGTTTATAATCCTCACCAGCTTTTGGCAAGCGATTTTTTAGCTTTTTTAAAAAAAATACAGTTGTCTAATTTTGAGCAGTTTGATTAAAACCAACGAATAAAATACCATACTATTAATTCGGCATTATTATTGGATTAATTCCGGATTATTTATGAGTGAGGGAAAAATTAGCACAAATACTTCCAGGTTATTATAATGTAAATTATTAAGCTTAAAAACAAGGAGGCTTTGAAATGGCAGTATTGAAAGATAATCAAGTGAAATTTCCTCACTATGGCAAGAAAACTTTGACGGTAAATTTCGAAGGGGGAGAGATATCCTCGGATGCCGAATTGTTTTTTATTCGGCAGTCGGATGAGGCGTTGGGATTGACCGGAGGTTTAGCCCGTATAATTCATACAAGGCAGTAAACCGTAGCCGAAGGACTGCAAATGTCCCGCTTAGCAGCTTCTGCTCATTTCTTTTTTATCCTCAGCGCTCTCCTTTTTCCCAGCACATAACCGTTATATCCGCCGACCGCTCCCCAGAAAACCGCCCAGATTATCAATCCAAACAGAATCGCAGGATTAAGGAATTCTATCTCTATCAGGTTATTGTTCACCAACCAAAATACTACCACAGTTAGCATACTGGCTACCACAGCCGATATCAATCCTATCATTGCTCCTTTGTAGATAAGCGGTTTCGCCAGATAAAACTCGGTAGCTCCCAGGTCTCGCATGATCGCTATTTTGAGATTATGCTGATAATAGAGCAGTTGTGCGGAATTTGCGACCACCGCGGTTGCCGCCAGCGAGATCAGTATGATAAAAACCAGTCCCACCAGGATTAAGAATTCCCGAAAATCCTCCATCCTTCGCATCAAATCCTCCGCGAAATCAACTTCGGCTACGCCTTCGATATTGGCGGCATTCCTCGCGATCTTACTCAGGTTCTCCCAGCCCAGATGGTTTCTGTCCACTTTGACCTCGAAACTGTGCGGCAGGGGATTTTCCGCCAATGCGGTGAACAACTCATCCCCGAACGATTCCATCATAAATTCCAGAGCATCATCAGGGCTTACATAATGCACCTGGGATACGCCGAATATATCCCATAGCTGTGATTCGATATTATTCAGGAGATCGCGGGATGCAAACCTGTCTACATATACCTGAACTGTCATGTTTCGGCGGAAATCATCGATTGCGGTAAGGATGTTCTGACTGATCAACAGAATAACCAGCAGGAAAAGGAAAATCACCGAACAGGCTGCGATTGCCCGTATGAAAAAGCTGCGGCTGTCTTGTGCTCGTTCCGAAGATCTCATTACTCTACAGGTTTCAATCTACCTTTGATTATTTTCAGAGTGCGGCATCTGCCATTCTGAAAAACGGCGGTATCGTGACTGACTACCACCACAGTTGTTCCGGCAACATTGATTTTGTTGAGAAGCGCGCCGATCTCAACGCTGGTTTCAGGATCGAGCGAACCGGTCGGTTCATCGGCAAGTAAAACCAGAGGTTTGCCGATTAATGCCCGAGCGATTGCGGTTCGTTGCTTTTCACCACCCGATAACTCCTCGGGATAGGCTGCCGCCAGCGGCGTTAAATCGAATTCCCCCAGTGTCTGCAGCGTCCTCGCCTTCATTCGCTTTGAGGGTGTCTTTCGTATCTTCAATGGCAAAGCGACGTTTTCATAAACGGTCATATCATCAACCAGCCTGAAATCCTGATGGACAATTCCGATGGACCGACGCAACTGAACCAACCGTTTGTTATTAATCTTTACCAAAGAGATACCGCTAACCTCGATATTACCCGAATTTGGGAGTAATTCAGATCTCAGCAGTTTTAACAATGTGGTTTTACCGGAGCCGGACGCTCCGGTTATCAATGTGTATTCACCCTTACCCACATACAGGTTCAAATCTGTGAACAAGGGTTTACCTCGTTTAAAAGAGAATGTCAACGAATCTATTTTGATCATATCTCATCAAACGATGTAATGAATCATCTATCATATTCGTAATGCCCAGCCCTTGCACCCAATCCTGGACCATAAAGTATGGCATTGACCAAAAGCTGCCGTGTGCCTTGATAATAAGCCCGATTGTACGGCTGTCTGGCGATAAGTATCAATTGCCCCTTGCCCATACCCTCGCGGGTAACATAAGCTGATTCCGCCCAGCGTTCTCTCGCCTCGGGCCAGAGTAATCCCGATAAACGAAGTGAATTCTCATCGGAGAAACGCCCCACCGTTTCCACGGGATATCCGGAAAGAAGGACTTCGTCTCCATACGCTAATGCGGGGACCTTTTCACCCATCCCGAATGCCAGCCAGTGTTCGGCATCGAGGTTAACCCGCATAATCGCACCCCTGGGATGGAATGTCCTTCTCCACTGATCGTACTTCTCCATATACTCGATGTTTCCGGGCGACGAAGGCATCTCCATCTCCTTCTCATCCTTTACCCTTTCGGGGTGCCATATCTCCATTGTATCCAACGGTGGTGCTTCAGCCCTTTTCTCAAGGTTAACCATTTTTTCGTACATCGGTAATTTATCGAAAGACTGCCTTAACATACGCACCTGGCTGAGACCCGAAGAAGAATCCGCAGCATAAATGGCGGAGTTGCCCACGCAGATCAAAGTTCCGCCGTCGCGCATCCAGTCTCTGAGACGTGACGCGCCATGTTTACCCAGAACGGACTTAGCAGATCCTGCGCCACCCCACACGGAAGGCATAATCAACACATTGTATTTATCGATATTGCTTCTGTTGAGGGCGGTGAATTCGATCAGAGAATGCGGGATTCCCAGTTCGTGATCGATAATATACCATAATGTCCCGAAATCTCCCCAATCCAATGGAGTTCCGGTGCAAAGAGCTATATGCGGTTCTATCAGGAGACGGAATTTGGTTGATCCAAGGTCATAACCTTCTTCAACCCGGGCTGTGTTCACACCTCTTATCTCCACACCCGATTTTTGAGCTACAGATTGAAGTATATCGCTCAGATTCTCGGGATTATTCTGACGCCTTATCAAAAGTGAACCGCCATTGTATGCAATACCATCAATCGTGAATGGCTTCATTCCGGTATATATGGTTAGATTCTCGGCGTAAAGTTCCACCAGAGCCAGTGATTTGCTTTCCCCTTCATTGTTGATCAGGAAGCCGTAAGTTGCGTTGGGATTAATCAACCGACCAGCTATGCTTTTAATTTCTGTTAGCCGGGCTGCATTTACCCGGAATGATTTATTGGTCATATAAGCATCAAGCCCATAAGCTAACGGCATTGACCAGGCAGAGGCTTCATACATGTATGAATCCTTCTCCTTTTCCAATCCCCGCCGCTCCTTCTTTAGAAACTCGTGATCCAGACGAGGATCAAACTCCAGGATCGCTTTGGCAAGCGCCCCCGCTGGTTGAGCGGTAGAAACCATATATGTTCCTGCAGGAAATGTTCTGGAATCGATATCGCTCTCGTAAATGCCCTGAAGTTCCTTCGCCTTGAATTCATCCTGAGCAACCGACACCTCGATTCCCTGCGTCATCAATGAATTAACAAAGCGGTTCATCCTCTTTTCATTTCCGTCCGGAACAAATAGAAATGTCAGATCATCCTTATCCCCTTGCTTGATAATACGTTTTTTGGTCTGGTGATAATCCGACAGAATCTCTTTACGATTGTCGGCTAAGGTAGTAAGGTTCGCTATGGACGATACGAACTGATGATGCACCGATTCCCGATAAGTCAGCAGATAATCATCATGCTGAAGCACCGATTCTCCCTGTACTCCCGCCTGTTCATAAAGTATTCCCACCGCTCCCAAGAATGTAGGCCATGCCGAGCCGTACCCGGGAAACCATTGCTCGTTCCAGTCTCCGGAGTAATAGCTCCAACCATACCTGTCAAACGCCTGTGCCTGATCCCGGCTGAAAATATCGTACCATTTTAACACATTTTGCGGAGTATTCTTGTTTATCGGCTGCCTGGGGGGAGAGAAGAGGAAGGTAGCGTCAGCCCACATCTCATGCGCGTCAACTACCAGTTGCGGATTCCACTCCACGATAGTCTTCACTCTTCCTTTAGTTTCCGGTTGAGTGACCGCAAAGTAATCCCGATTAAGATCGAACAGGTAATGATTGGTTCTCCCGGAGGGCCAGACGCCGTTATGCTGAACCGAGCTCTTGTCATAATTCGGTGTCTTGGAACCGTAAACCTGCAGCATGGAAAGGTATCGTTCCCTCCCATCCGGATTCTCGCAGGGATCGATCAGCACCACCACATTTTCCCTGATTCGCTCTGTCAGATCATCGGTACCCGCGGCGAGCTGATATGCTAATTGAAGCGAAGCATCGGTGCCGGATAATTCATCGCCATGCACCGAATACGCCATCCAGGCTATAGCGGGCGTATTCTCAACTATATTGTTAACATCGCTATGATCACTCAGTATTCGTGGATCTGCCAGCTTGCCAGTCGATGATTTTATATCAGCTAATCGAGACATATTCCGAGGGGAGCTTATGATGAGATAATATAATGGTCTGCCTTCGTGAGTCTCCGCATATTGATGCAGTTCCACGATCGGACTGACCTCCGCTAACTCCTTTACATACGCCACCACTTTATCATGCCTGACCGGCTTTTTGCCAAGAGGATAACCGATTATATCGCCCGGTTCGGGAATCAAGTTGTCATAGGTTCCGTTCGGAAAGTATGGTTTGGTGTAATCGTCGAAAGCTTCGGAATACGACGGATTATAATATGCCGCAGCATTTCCCGTCAGAACCATACTCACAAAAATAAAGATTGCGATAACTATTCCCAACCTATGCAAATCTAAATATAAAATCATTACCATACTCCTTTACACGCGGTTTATCTCACGTAAGGACTATAAATCACCTGAAGTTAAAAAGCAATTAGTTTCGGGAGGTAAAAACCGGGTAGGATTCTGCGCTCAGGAAATTGATTGTAGCGCCAGGTGGCATCACCTGGCGCAATTGTCAACTGGCTGCAGTATTGTCGTCGGGTGAGGGTACCCGACGACACTGTTTGGATTACTGCTCCCTTGAAAAGTGCGGTCGGGTGCCCTCACCCGACCGCATCATCAGATACCGATATTAATCCCGCGGCTCTTCCTTGCGGTCACCCCTGCGCTCCAATTCCCTTCTGACTGCCGCAGAGAGCGATTTCATGTTTAGCGGTTTACGTATGTATTCTCCCGCGCCTAACTCCTGCAGCATTTTCACCCGTTCTGATTCGGCGAATCCGGAAATTATTATAGCTTTCTGTTCGGGATTTATCTTCAGCGCTTTCTGATAAGTCTCCGTCCCATCCATCCCGGGAGGCATCACCATATCAAGCAGAAGCAGATCCCGCGGACCTTCTTTCAATAACTCAATAGCCTCCTCGCCGCTTCTGGCAGCTTCCGCCCGATAGCCCAATTCACCAAGAAGCCGTAACGACACCTCCCTCTGAATAACATCATCATCAACCACCAATACAGACTCATTATTACCTCGGATTATACTCTCCGGCTCAGATTTACCGGACTCCTCCCTGGTCAGCGGGAAATAGACGTAAAAAGCTGAACCTTTGCCAAGAGTCGTCTCCAGATCAATAAACGCCTCATGATCCTGAACAACCGCGTGAACTACGCTCAAACCGAGTCCTGAACCACGGCGTTTGTCTGCCTCTTTGGTGGTGAAAAACGGGTCGAAAATTTTGGAAAGGAGGTCATCCGGTATCCCGTTGCCCGTATCGATAACACTCAACTTAACATACTCGCCTTTGGGGACTCTGCCGAATTTACCGGATATTTCGTCCACGTAGAAGTTCTCGGTTTTTACTGTAAGCGTGCCGATATCAGTCATTGCTTCACGAGCATTATGGAGAAGATTTACTATAACTCTGTATATCTGGGAACGCCCTCCTTTTACTCGGTAAAGCTCTTCTTCCAGTTCCGGATTAATAACTAACGTATCTGCATGGGGCTTCATCTGATTTATGGCGTCCGATATGATCTCGTTGAGGTCGAGAGCTTCTTGCTTGTAATATCCCCGTCGGCTGAGTGTGAGAAGCTGCTGATTGATCTCTGCGATCTGTTCAGCAGCCTTCTCCATGTCATTTACATAATTTAAAACCTCATGGTCCTTCGGTATCTGCATCCGAATAAAATCGGGATATGCGATGAGAGGTCCTAAAAGGTTATTGAAATCATGCGCTATCTGACCGGCGACTTTGCCCGCCGTCTCAAGCCTCTGCGCTCGTGAGAAATACTCCTGCATCCTCCGCTGATCGGTAACATCCCTGAAGACCAGTACTACTCCGATAATCTCACCCTTTTCATCCCTGATAGGAGCGCCGGAATCATCTATGAGCCGCTCCTGACCATCTCGGGATATAATAACCGTGTGGTTTGCCAAACCTACCGTTACCCCTTCCTTTAGCACCCTATCAGCCGGATTTTCGGCGGCTTCGCGAGTATGCTCATTTACTATTTCGAAGATGGAGGTTATATGCTGACCCTTCGCTTCCTCTTCATTCCATCCGGTCAGCTTTTCCGCTATCGAATTGATAAGAATCACATTACCAAGTGTATCAGTAGTGATTACTGCATCTCCGATGGAGCGAAGCGTGACATTAAGCCTCTCTTTCTCCGCCAGCAAAGCTTGCTCAGCCTGTTTCTTTGCGGTAATATCCCGGGCGATTCCCCACATCGCAGTTGGTTCACCACTCTCATCTCGAATGAGATATGAGCTAAGTTCCACTTGAATTATGGTACCGTCTTTCCTGATATATTCTTTTTCATAGAGCCCGGAGTACCCCTTTTTGATTATATTCTCGCGAACTATTTTTTCCTCTGAAGCATGCCATTTTTCCGGAGTCAGCTCGTGGTAGGTGAGATTTTTGAGTTCTTCGAGTGAATAACCTAACATTTTTTCGTATGATACATTGCATCCGATAAAATTGCCCTCGAGATCTGTTGAAACTATGCCAGCGAGAGATCTCTCGTAAAGTTGTCTGTATTTGTGCTCCGATTCCCGAAGCTGCCTTTCAACCGCCTTAAGCTCGGTTATATCGCGATTTACCGCTACAACTCCTGATGGATTTCCTTGACTATCTTTCACCAAAACGACCGACGCCATTATATTAAGCCTGCTGCCGTCCTCACATATTTGGACCACATCTCCGCGCCAGACACCCTCCTTTTTCAATGCTTCCACTGCTTCCTCCGGAGTTGTTCCCGTAAATTCCGTCGATAATACCTCCCCTACTTTTTTGTCGAAAACCTTATCCTCTCTCCAGCCATAGATAATTTCCGCTGCTCTGTTCCAGCTTTTGATCCTAAAATCGAGATCAGTTGAGATTACCGCATCCGAGATGTTTTCCACCAGCTTCGCATGATAATCTGTCCTTTCCCTGGCTCGTTTCTGCTCAGTGATATCAAAAGCCGTTGACACATATCCCGCCGACGGATCATCCGAATCTATTGCGGCTGTGCTGATAAAAACATCAACAATATTCCCATCTTTTCGCACAAACTGAGTCTCCAACGCGCCTGTCCCCTGGTCAGAAATCTGTCCGTACTTAACCGAGCCAACACGCTCATATTCCGCATCATTTTGATAAAGTATCCTGGCGTTTTTCCCTTTCAGTTCTTCGGCTGTATATCCGGTTAACTCAGTGAAGCCTTCGTTTACCCAATCGAAAGTTCGGTTATAAAGCAATCCAATTCCAACGGGGGCCGCTTGCAGAATTCCCTGTAACGTTGCTTCGCTCCTTTTAAGGGCGAGTTCAACCTTTTTTATCTCAGTGATATCCTGACCTGTTCCATATACAGACAAAATCCTCCCTCGTTCGTCTCGTTCTACATGCCCTATAACTTGCACAAAGCGAATATCGCCGTCCGGTCTGATTATTCTGTATTCAATTTTGTAGGATTTGCCCTCATCCATTGCTTTCCTAAATGCCTTTTCAGCCAACTGCTTATCCTCCGGGTGGATAAAACCGAT
>WJIR01000327.1 GCA_014730175.1 Candidatus Zixiibacteriota bacterium | reverse complement strand
TGTTTAGCCCGCCCGCCTTGTCCCGGTAGAGCAGACATTCTTGTCTGCGTCAAGGGATCGCGGGACACGAATGTCCCGCCTCCCATTTCCAAGTAGAGCAGACATTCTTGTCTGCGGGATCGCGGGATACGAATGTCCCGCCTCCCATTTCCAAGTAGAGCAGACATTCTTGTCTGCGTTAAGACGGGAACACTACTCGGGACAGCTCCGATGGTATCCCGCAGTGTGCGGGACATGTCGCGGCGCCCCCAAAAATATATGTGCCCGAAGGACAGGCCTTCGGCTACGTAGTTTATTGCAAAGAACGCCGTCGGGTGGGGGCAACCGACGGCACAATTTTTATTTCAGCAGTGTCATCCGTTTGGTGAAAACTTTGTCACCAGCGCTCAGTTTATAGAAGTATATACCGCTGGAAAATTCGGCAGCATCCCAGATATACCTGGTGAATCCCTTGCCAACCTCATTGTTTGCCAACATCTCCACTCTCTGTCCTCGCAGGTTGAAAATCTCCAGACTATATCTCGTCAGTTCAGGAAATTCGAAAGATAAAACCGTGAAGGCATTAAAAGGATTGGGATAAGCCGGGAACAAAGATATTTGCGATGGCAATTGGTTTTCATCATCATCGACACCGGTTACTCCAAAGGGTAATGCGCCGCGGGTATCGCCATAACGACCGCTGGCTACGGCGGGTGAATTCAGGTCTACTCGAAAATCCCAGTTTTCAGCATCGAGGAATATCGGGTCTTCATCAAGCTCCCCCGTACCGGGAGAGGGCTCAAAAGGCACATCCGGGATACCTCAGCAGTTATCTATGGCATAGTTGTAGGCATTGGAATTAAATACGATATTGTAGCCGATATACTCGGCATAGTAGTACGGAGCGACCATGATCCCGTTTTCACAATTAGCAATAATATTGTCGTAAATCTCGATTCCCGGATCGGAGTTATGTTCCCGGATGTAGATACCGGAATGATCATTGCCGTATATTGTATTCTGAAATATCTTCCCATCGGATCCGATACCGTAGGTGATGCTGTTCATGTTCATGATGAATACACATCCGGAGATATCAAGTGTTGAATTTTCAACCATTACCGATTGCAGCATATAGGATGGAAATATCTTTGCCCCGCCGCCGTCGATCATTATCCTTCCGGCAGATTCAATTACCAGGTCGCCCTGATATTCGATATCGGGATCGAGTTGGACATATTTATCATATCCCATAGCCGGTCCAGACATGTTATAAGCGTACTGTAAACTCTCGAAACCGTAAGCCTGGTGAGTCAGCACCGCAAGAAATAACATTACAATGAATCCCCGCATAATATTCTCCAATACTGTGTTATTGTGTTTCATATTTGATGAAATTGCTCAAGTATTTTTATTAATAACCTATACAGGTGTTGATTAGGTTCCTGAAAAAATAATTAACGGGCCGGAATGAAAATTCCGACCCGCGCTCTGTTGGCCGCACGCAGAACCATTACGATCCTGCGCATTTTTTGCCCGGTATGGGCGAATCATAAATCAATCGATATTCAAGAATTGATGATAACACGAAATCCTGAATGTAATGGGAATTAACGGCTACCGATAACAATAATAATATTTAACACGAAAAAAGTCAATAAATTATTTGTCTCATCGTAACCATATAAAGATTGCCGGATTTTTAATTCGTTTCCGCCGAATTTAGCCTGTATTATTCATAAATTTCACTATCGGTAGCGGAAGCACACCGGAGGCGCATAAACCTTGTGCTTCTGGCGTTTCTCTGAATCCAAAATTCCAAGCTGTCAATATCTATTATTTTTAAATCCCCGAAGGACAAGCTTTCGGCTATGGATTCGGAGTTTTTATGAATAATCCGGTTTGGTCGATCAAATAGTTCCACCACAAGCATATCAGGAAAAACGCAAACATTCCACCGGATACGTTAGTTTCATATATATAGTAATCCAATTTATGCGATTTACTCAGTTATTTTGACCTAAGTCAAAGTTACTTTAAAGTTGACACTTTTAATTTGATATTGTCTGTATTCGCACATAATAAGCATTTAAAACATGGAGTTGAAATCGTGGCAAATGATGATAAACAAAAAACTAAAATATCGCCATCGGTAGCCCATAAAATGAAAGATATGGTGGATTATTCGGAAGGTTCCATAGTCAGCCGAATCATCGAGAAAACGCCGGAAGGTAATATAACCATATTCTCATTCGACACCGGGGAGGAATTAAGCGAACATACCACACCTTATAACGCTTATGTGGAAATATTGGAAGGTGCGGCATCTATCGTCATCGGAGGCAAGGAGGTTATCGCAAAAGAAGGCGAGTTGGTCTTAATGCCGGCAAATGTTCCGCACGCGCTTTATGCAAAGGAGCGTTTTAAAATGCTGCTAATCATGTTGAAAAGTAAGGGTGAAAAGTAACTCAGTGTGGCTAAATTACATACCACTTGTATTTTCAATATTGCTGCTGATGGCGCATTTCCTCAGGGCGGATAATTATGGTGCGATCGCCTTTTGGGGAGCGGTACCTTTTGTGTTGCTGTTAAGAAAGGCGTGGGCGACCAGGGTACTTCAACTGTTACTGGCAATTGGCGCTATTATCTGGATAAAGACAGCCTTTTCCATTGCGCAGGTTAGACTGGAATACGGTGAATCATGGCTGAGGATGGCGTTAATTCTCGCCGCTGTCTCATCGATGACGATCTGGGCGGCGCTAACTTTTCAGAAATCAAATTTGCGAGAACGGTTCCTGCCAACGGACTCGGTCAACAAGCCGAGTATCATCGCGTTTATGCTGACCGCCGGAATACTTGCTATCGCTTACTATAAAGTCAGCTTCCCGATTATCATTACGGAGAGAATTCTGCCGGGTACTGCCTGGGTGGGTATTCTAATTTTAGGGATTTATGCAGGCTGGATTACCGAGAAGCTGCTGGATAGAAGACAAACTCATATCTGGCGAAAACGGATCTGGATTGTTTTCTCAGCAGTATTCTTCTCTCAGCTACTTCTGGGTTTGCTTGGACTCGATAGGTTCCTGATGACCGGTGATTTACATCTGCCAGTTCCCGCTATGATAATTGCGGGACCGCTATTTCGCGGCGAAGGTCTTTTTATGCCAATCCTCTTTCTCAGCACGTTACTTCTGGTGGGTCCCGCCTGGTGCAGTTATCTCTGTTATATCGGCTCATGGGATTATCTGGCGTCGACCAAGAAGCGTAAACCGAAACCGCTTCCGAAATGGAGCTGTAAAGTCAGGTGGCTGATCCTGATTCTGATCCCGTTAGTTGCGCTGAGTTTAAGATTAAGCGGCGTTCCGACGGTTTTGGCTACCTTGTCGGGAATTGCATTCGGATTGGCGGGCGTGGCGTTGATGCTATTGTGGTCGAGTCGGGTTGGCGCTATGACTCATTGTGTTATCTGGTGTCCTATCGGATTGGTTGCGAATTGGCTTGGGAAAATATCTCCTTTCCGGATAAGGATCGATGATAGTTGCGACGAATGCGGGGCTTGCAGTTTGGCGTGCCGTTACGATGCTTTGAACATCAGAGATATTCAAAACCGGAAACCATCTTTATCATGTACATTGTGCGGCGACTGCTTAAAACGCTGTCAGAGTCAATCGATAGGATATAGATTCCTCAAGCTGAATCCGGAAACGGCAAGAGTAGTGTTCATAACAATGGTTGCTGCCTTACATGCGGCGTTTCTGGGAGTAGCGAGGATATAGATTTAACTTGTAATTCCGGCATACATAGTTTATAATCATAGTGTGCTGTACTAATCCATTAAGGAAAAGGAGTTTGCTAATGACTACGGATAAAATTTCGGGGGTTAGGCTTGTCGTATTTCTACTTCCATTAATTTTGGTCATCCTGCTTAATCAACCTGCGCGGAGTTGGGACATATTTGCAGGTGAAGGATTAAAATTGGATGGTTCCGTGCGCTGGCGCAGTGAACTTGACGGGAAGGATTTCGATAATAGCACCGCAATGCCGGAGAGAACCTACCTCAGAACTCGTCTGGGATTGGAATTTGACAAAATAAACGATGCCCTTGTATATATTCAGGTTCAGGATTCAAGGAATATCGGTTCCAATTCCGCAACCTTAACCAATGATACTAATCTGGGGTTGCATCAGGGATACATAAAGCTGATAGGATTTCCATTCGAGCAGCTTTCTCTACAAGTAGGTCGTTTCAAAGCGACATACGGCAGACAGCGTTTGATAGGAGCTGTAGGATGGAGTAACGTGGGGCGCAGTTTCGATGGCGCCCGCGCTTCTTTCAAGAGCGATGATCTTAAAATCGACATATTTAGCTTAAAGGTGCAGGAACGCTCCTTTGATGAACCGCCAAACCATAAAGACCAGGTTTTCTACGGTGTCTATGGCAATTTGTGGGAAGAGCAGCTCGATCTGTTTTTTCTCTTAGATTGGGATATGATGGAGTCACAGGGAGATTACGATCTGGCGAGGTGGACTGCCGGAACCTACCTGAATTATAATTTCACTCCGCGAGTGGGACTTCAACTGGATGCGGCATACCAGGGCGGATACCAGGGAGCTGATGATATCTCCGCCTTTATGGTTGCAAGCGATCTTTTTTATAAACTTGATTCTATCGTAAAAAGCGTGGGAATCGGTTTTGATATTACATCGGGAGATGATGATCTGTCCGACGATATGATTGAATATTTCGATAATCTATATTACACAGGGCATAAGTTCAGGGGATTTATGGATCTTTTTGTAGGCTCAGCACGGTCGGGGCTAATGGATTTGATTTTTCGTACTCAATTCAGTCCCTTGAAACAAGTAGAAATTGCAGTTGATATACATCATTTTCAAACTATGCAGGATTATATTACACTCGAGGGGGATGAGTCGAAGGCGATTGGGCAGGAAATCGATCTTACGGCGAAACATGATTGGCGGAATGGATTGGGATTGCAGGCAGGAGCATCGGCATTTCTCCCTGCCAATGACTATATGACAGACAGTGATCCGGCATACTGGTTTTATGCCATGATTACGGCGGATTTTTGATTCTATGGATTTTTACGGTTCAAAGGGTAAGGAGATGATTAAATGATGAAGCGGATATTTTTGCTGATGTTTGTGCTAATTTTCACAAACTTCGTGCCGGTTACTAACGCCAATGCGCAGGTCGCGGGTAAATGTATGACCTGCCACAAAGAGAAATCACCGGGATTATACAGGCAGTGGTACATGTCGGAGCATGCGCAGCATAAGGTTACCTGCATTGATTGCCATAGCGCTGATAAAAACGAGAAAGATGCATTTTATCACGAAGGCGCATATATTGCCACCCTGGTAACTCCTAAGGATTGCGGGCAATGTCACCGGAAGGAATTCGAGGAGGTTGAGAACTCTTATCACGCCAAAGCCGGGCAGATTCTTGATTCTAAGGATGCATACCTGGCTCATGTTACAGGTGGGGAACCGGTAGCGATACTGGGATGCGAGGGCTGCCACGGCGCCAATGTGAAGATAGATCCAAACTCGCCGAACAAATTGTCCTCGAAAAGCTGGCCTAATTCCGGAATCGGCAGGATAAATCCGGACGGTTCTCTCGGTTCCTGCAACGCCTGCCATACCCGTCATGCGTTTTCCAAAGCCCAGGCGCGCCAACCGGAATCATGTTCAAAATGTCACCTTGGACCAGACCATCCGCAGAAGGAAGTATATGAAGAATCAAAACATGGCAACGCATATTACACTCATGTAGATGATATGAACCTGAAGTCGGATAAATGGGTAGTCGGTGTGGATTATTTTGACGCCCCTTCCTGTGCCACCTGCCATATGTCAGCGACGAGAACCGCGCCCCTCAGTCACGATGTGGGGAAGCGGCTTTCGTGGACATTGCGGCCTCCGGTATCGGTACATAAAGAGAATTGGCAGGAGAAACGGCGTAATCTGAAAGAAGTTTGTCTGGCATGTCACAGTGAACCTTTCGCCGATGGGCATTTCTTTCAATATGATTCGTTCGTACACTTATACAATGAGAAGTTTGCGATACCATCCGGAGAGATTATGGATATTGTAAGAGAGAATAATCTCCTCGAGCGCGAGGCAGCATTCGGCAATGATATCGAATGGACTTACTGGGAACTCTGGCATCACGAAGGCAGGCGAGCCCGTCACGGCGCCTCCATGATGGGACCCGATTACACCTGGTGGCATGGAATCTATGAAGTAGCCAAACATTTCTATTTCAAATTCATTCCGCAGGCAAGAGCTTATGGCGATCCTGAAGTGAATAGATATATTGACAATCTACTTGCCGATGATCCCATGCATCAATGGCTGCATAAGGATGCAAAAACACTGAGAGCGAATATCCGTTCAGGTAAACTGCAGCAAATCTACCAGGAATTTTATAATCGAAAATAGGACTTTAATATGCTTGAGAAGTTTAGAAATTTCCTCTACGGCTTATCGGTCAATTGGACGGGAAAACTCGGGGCTACTTTAACCACCTCCTCGTTTATAATTTTCGTGGTTCTTCAGGTAGGAATGCTCCTGGGGGTGATAACAAATGCCTACGTGGGATTGGTAACTTATCTGCTCTTTCCTGCACTCTTTGTAATCGGGCTCATCCTGATACCTATAAGCTGGTATTCTTATAAGAAAGGTACCGGAAAGACATCCAGGGAGCTGCTCAAGGAAAGGTTCGAACAGGAGGAGGTGGAGCCGAGGACATACGGCTCAAAACTCATCCAGACCATAGCTATCTTCACCATTATCAATATAATATTCCTCTCGGGAGCAAGCATGAAAATGCTGCAGTTTATGGATCGACCATATTTCTGCGGTACAGCATGCCACGATGTTATGAATCCGGAATGGGTAACCTACCAGGATTCCCCTCATGCTCGCGTTAAGTGTGTGGATTGCCACGTGGGCGAGGGCGGAGAAGCGTTAATTGACTCCAAGCTAAATGGTTTATGGCAGATAATCTCCGCAGCCTTCGAACTTTATGAGAAACCTATACCGACTCCGGTTCACCAACTTCGTCCCGCGAGGGAGACCTGCGAAAAATGTCACTGGCCGGATAAATTCTACGGACATCGACTAAAGAACATCGTTCATTATGCACATAACGAGGTCTCATCACCTCAATATACAACGCTTGACCTGAAAATTGACACCGGTAAGGAGTTCGATAGGGCCGGTATTCACTGGCATATCGCCGAGGAGAACGAGGTGAGGTATGCGTCGCTCAATGATGAGCGTGAAGAGATGATCTGGGTGGAAGTTCGTCAACCGGACGGTTCATTCAAACGTTACACCAACACCGATATCGATTATGACGTGAAAACCGAGGATATTAGAGTGCTGGATTGCGTGGACTGCCATAATCGCGCGACTCATATTTATAAGGCACCTCAAGCTGCAATCGATGAAGCGATATTTCGGGGAGTTTTGCCACGTAATCTGCCATACATAAGCAAACAAGCTTATGCTGCAATCACCGGAAACTATGCCGATAAGCAGGCTGCATTTAAGGGTATTGAAAACGAACTGCAGGGATATTACAGGCAAGAATATCCTGAATTCGCATCGGCACATCAGGCTCTTATCGATTCCACCGTTGCCGTCCTTCAGGATATTTATGATCGGAATATACATCATGGCATGAATATCGACTGGGGAGCCTATCCCAGCCAACTGGGGCATGAGAGTAGCGACGGCTGTTTCCGCTGCCATAACGGAGACCTGGTTGATTCCGATGGCAATACTATCGATTCGGATTGTGTTTTATGTCATTCAATACTGGCGATGGAGAGTGATGAGACGCTGGAGTTCCTGATAGAAGAAGACACTACCGATGTGGAATACCAGATGCGCCAATATCTTAAGCGGGAATTTCTCGAGGGTAATTAGCCCGGATAGCTTTCCGCCTGCATGGGTTTTTATCAGGTGGGTTAAGGGGATATATCCCCCCGAATTGGATTCCACAGAAAGGCTGGCAGCTTGCTACCGACATTTATTCCCCTCTTCAGAGGGGTGGATTCGTTCCCCGGTACGGGGGGCGAAGCACTTGCCATTTTTTTCTCCCTCACCCGTCCCGACTGCGTCGGGACACCTTCTCCCGCTAAACGGGAGAGGGAACACGGCAGGATGAATGCAATTTAAGTAAAGCTCTCAATAGCCTTAACCTGCTTAAATCCAGATATGTCAATCGCTCACACTTTATCAGCGGTGAGTTTTTCCGCTGGAATGGTATCGAATGCGTCTGATTTTACGCGCGTGGCGAGGATCATGTCGAAAAAGACTATAACAGCGCCGAATAGAAATGTAGTCTGATAGCCGAAAAGGTCCCACATCGCTCCCCCCACGATCGGTATTATTACCGCCGAGATATGATTGGCGGTCAGTCCGAATGACAGATTACCGGTGAGGTCTTCGGGCGATGAGATTTTCCTGAGGTATGAATTTAACGCTATCGATGAGCCAAACAGTATATGATCCAGTATAAAGCATCCGATAAGCAGGGGAAGGTAATTTACATAGGCATATCCGAGGAAAATAAAGGTGAGTATAAAGGATGTGCCGACCAGGACGTTTCGTTCACCGATAGTCTCGGTGAGGTAACCTATTAAGCGGCTGGTGAAAATGATCAGGATACCGTTGATTAGAATCAAGGTTGAGATAGAAGTGATAGACATATCGAAATTTGCCACCAGCAGGAAGATGGCAAAGGTGGTGAAGATATGCCGACGGCAGCCGCGCAGAAAATCAAGCGAGTAATACAACCAGTACTTTTTTCGTATCTTCGCCTTTCGTGTCTCTCCCTCGAGACGGTTCGACTTAATGACTAATGCGAAATACAAACCGAACAACAGGACAGCGCAGCCGAGTATGGTAAATGTCCACCTGTAATCAAGGAATAAAGTCAGGATGAGTACCACCAGCGTGGCGCTTACCGCGGAAATGGACTCTATGCTCATCAACTTCCCCTGCGCTCTGCCGGTCTCCCTGGTTTTGACGAAATTGAGTAGCTGAGATCTATTGGCGGTAACAAAGTAGTGAAAACCAACGCTCGATATGAATGTTCCCACCCCCATCATCCAGAGACTATCCGCCCACCCTACTATGAGAAGTCCAACTCCCAAAATAACTATATTAACAGCAGCGATCTTGCTTTCGGAAAGTATCAACGCCAGAAGACCGGAACCGAAACCGAGCAGTCCGGGAATTTCTCTCACTGATTGGATAATCCCCACCTGGGTGGGATCGATATTGAAAACTTCCTTTGCGTAATTATTGAACAGTACCCTCCATACCGTAAAACCGAAGAAGATAGCGAAGCTGTTTGCGGCTATGGTTTTGAAGGAGACATTAATTTTACGCAGCATTCAAAATCCTGATTTCGATATTTCGATAGAGAATAAACTATGGATCAATGAATAGCAAAAAAAATGCGAAAACTCCGCCAGAATGGGGTTGTCCTCAGCCGTTAGTGACGGAATGTATCAGAATTCGGGCTAAAACAAAGAATAGGCGGTTATTAAGCGACTTTTATTGAAGATTGGTCATCAACCTCTTCAGCTTCCTGCTGATCCCCCTTATCGGATTTCTTGGCGGCTTTCTTGGATGCGCTGGACTTCTTTTTCGCTTTTTTGGTTTTGGCGCCCCGGGATACCGCTTTACCAGCGGTGTAACCGGTGGCGAAAGCCGAATGCATATTGTAACCGCCGGGACCTCCATCTACATCCAATACCTCACCGCAGAAGTACAATCCCTTTACTAATTTCGATTCCATCGTCTTGGGATTGATTTCCTCCACATCGACTCCCCCCGAAGTATAGAAAGCGGCAAAAAACGGCTTTACCCGTTTGACCGTCACGCGGAAATCTTTAAGGAAGAGTACCAGGCTTTTCCGTTCCAGGTTGGTGATATGGCTCATCGGCTTGGTTTCCTGGATTCGATAAAAGCGTGTCATCACCGGCAATAGCCTGGGATCAAGATATTCCTTAAGTATATCCCCTACCAGATGAGAGCTGTTTAGGGAGGATTTGGCAACAAGGTCCCTATCGATCATCTCCTTGCTTTTCAAGGGAACGAAATCGATACTGATTTCAACTTTATTGTTCTCGCTGAGGCGGGATATTATTCCGCTAAGGAACAAAATGGCATCACCCATCAGTCCATGGTCGGTGAAGAGAATCTTACCGTTGCGTTCCAGGTGTTTGTGTTTATTTCGATATACACTTACCGCTACCGAGGATACTTCCAATCCTGAGAGGAACTTGCCCAGTTTTTCGTTGGTTTCCACCTCGGATATCGCAGGCAATGGTTTGGTTATGCTATGTCCGAATTCCTTTGCGAATTCATATCCATCATCGGATGCCCCGAGCTTCGGCCGGGCAGCTCCGCCGGTAGCTATAATCACCTTATCATATTTAACTTCTTTGTTGTGTACCTTTATACCGGTTATCTTCCTGCCGTCTGCCAGGATCTCCTGAACTTTGCTGGAGACGCAAAGATTTACGTTTAGTTCCTGCAGCTTTTCCTCAAAGGCTTTCTTTAATTCCTGAGTATCCCCATTAGTCGGGATAATAACTCCATCCTCGTTTGTAGTTACTTTAACGCCGAGCTTTTTTAATAATTTCACAGCATCCTTTGAGGTAAACTTATCCAAAGAGTATGTAAGGAATTCAGCGCCTCTGGCATAGTTCTCCATGAAATCTTCAGTATTTCCCTCATGGGTTAATTCACATCCCTCCCAGGGGACATATACATATTTCTTTCCTATGACAGGATTCTTATCGTATAAATCTACCTCAGCACCGCCTTCGGCGGCGAAATACGCTGCAGCCATGCCTGCCGGCCCCGCTCCAATTATCGCAATCCTTTTAGCCATTTTGTTCTCTCTCTGATATTACTTTCATGCTGTTAATGAATCAAACCAAGATGACAATATAAATACTAAACGTTAAACCGTTTAAGGCTTACAATGAGAACCCATTCAATACCATATCGAAGATGTATAACTTGTACTGCCCACCATCACCATTCGGTTTACCGAATAGTATTATATGATTATTATAAAGAGTTGATCAATAATTGTCAACAAAAAACGGACAAAAAAATAAATAAATTATATCAGGCGGTTGATGTCTATCGAATCACGATGATCTTACCGTCTGCCCTGCCTCCGGGAAAATCGACCAGATACATATAAACTCCCGGTGCGATCTTATCGCCTTCTTCGTTCCGAAGATCCCAGGTAATATCTCCCAATGCGGTATCGCTGAATTCGCGCACGGTTTTACCCGATATAGTTGCTACCTTGACATTACTATGTTCCGGAACATTGCGGAAAGTAAGAAACTCGTGTCCCAATTTCAATCGAAATGGATTGGGGAAGACATGGATTCCGGTTGAAACGAAAAATGAATCGGTCTGGGACCAGGGACCATAGTCAGCGCTTGTTCGCCAATAGTACATTTTCCCGTTGTCAAGCTCCTCATCGGGAACCCAACTGACTACGCTGTCATCTACAGACACGACGCCGGAGCTGATGATATCGCTATCAAATTCGCTGTCTTCCGATAATTCAAAATTGAAATATTCCGCGTCCGATCCGCTATAAGCCATCATTTCAGGCTGAGAATTGCTAACCGTTCCACCCCGGTATGGATTTTTGATCAGCGGAGCCCTTTCTTCTCTGAAAGTGGTTCTCATGTCCTGATCGGGCTTACGACTTATGAGTCTATCGAACCAGCCGTTCAAATTCCAGTCTGTCTCACCCCCATCCTTGCCAGGCGGAATTACTGAGAAGGAGAAGAATGCTGAATCAGCTTTCGCCTGCGGGAAATCGCCACAGTATGCTATGTACTTGTAATCTCCCAGGGGCGCATAAACCGGAACCGACTGCCTTATCCCCGGGGTCGAGATTATCTGCTCTCCCGTAAGCGGTACATTGTTTATCCTTTCAATAGGTCCAACAAGACCTGAATCGGGAACAACCAGATTGATCCATATATCTGTAGAAATGGGATATGGTTTGTTATTGGCTATTATGCCGACAAAGTAAAAATAATCTCCGGGGCGTACTTCGATAGGAGGATTTATTGGTACCATATATATCGAGAGCAAATCGCCATCCAATACGAGGTAATCAAGTGTATCGGAAACTGTGGAACCGTGGTGGTCATCATTGGCGACGATGAAATATTGCACGAATGTGTTAGCCGGCTGCCCCGGGATGGTGGCGAAGAAAGAATCCGACACACTATTCATAGCAACTGTATAAATAGACTCGCCGATGAGGTAATTCAGTTCGGCGCTGATAACGGCATTGCCAAGAAACTCGTCGGTGATGGTTGCCGATATCTCGCAATCCTCATCGGGTTCGGGAGATTCGGGATCGTTCACGATATCAGATATAACCGGACGAGGGTTGAAAAAGACCGATGAAGTGTCCGAAATTGTGGAATCGCCATGATCGTCTTTGGCAACAATATAATAAAACGCGGTGCTGCCGGATTGAAGTCCGGGAATGGTGGCGAAAAAGGAATCTGCGACGTTCGACATCGGCTTCTGAATATAATAACCGGCATGACGATAATATAAGTCCCCATATATTATCGCATCGCTTAATTCCGGATCGATAATCCTCGCGTAGACCTCGCAGTCCTCGTCAGGGTAAGGGCGGTATGGATGCCGGTCAATTTCAACGATGGTCGGAGGATTGTTGGGCGAGCTTACAGTGAAATATCCGGTGGAGCTGTAGTCTCCATAATCATAACCATCATACGCACAGCAGCGCCAAAAATAGGGAGTATCGTATTCTAAGGGAATTGAAACGTGACAGCAGGTTGTATCCGGTTCCTCCGGATGATCATCGCAGGTGTATACAATCTGACTGAAGCCGCTGTCTGCGGCTAATTCAAAAAAATAGGTAAGCGGATCCTCGTCATAATCCGTTGCGTTATCCACAACTAAGGTGGGATATATCTCATCGATATTTTCACCATATTCGGGAGAGCGGATTTCCGGGGCGGTTGGCGGATTGTTGGCTCCTCCCCCTTCCGGCACGTAGATTTTTCCATCACAGTTTCTAATTACCGCCATCGTAACCGGAGTCCCCAGGGTGCCGTCAGCGCGCAATTCGCGATATTCTCCACCCAATCCGAAGGATACAGCCGTATTTTCGTCATAATTTCCGCCAAGCGCCGGACGGTAAAGAACCACACCGTTGGAAAAATCCCTTGCGTACAATGTATATGACTGCCCTGCCGGATCAGTACCGGATTGAGCGACATAATTGCTTCCAACAGGCTGTCCGATATCATACTCAATCGCCGGCGTCCACTTGTAAAGACTGTCTCCCGCCATATAGTCATTGGGGCGCAGCCAGAGCTCATTACCGGTGATCAACAGATAAAAATGCTCTAAATCCGCTTTCATGTAATACCAGGCAAGTCTTTCCATCTGACATCTGCTCCAGCTCCCCAGAGAAAGTGAATCGTTTGACATGATTTCCGCCCAGACAATAGCGTATCCGTCTGTTCCCCTGACATAGTCCATTATATCCCAGGCTTCATTATTCCAGGCTCCGCCCAAAGGGCGCAGATGCATACCTTCCCCCAGCAGTACACCGGTACCAGTTAATGCAATATCTTCGATTACGTCGCAGCCGATTACTCCATAAGCGGCCGGATTGGCGAAGCGTAGTTTGTCGTGGGCTCGAAGGCTGTCCATCATCATGGGAAGCCAAACATGTTGCTTCAAGTACATTAAGCTATCGCGGATAGCATCATGGGAAAATCCACTCCAACCGTTAGTGTTGGAAGCTGAACCTGCGCCCCACTTTCCCGGCGAAAGCGGAAAAACCATCATAGTGCTGTAGTAGTTCCAGTTAGGATGGTAATAAAAAACCGCCTCGTCTTCCATTACGCCATCAAAGGAATCGCCCATATAGTTAAGATATTTATAGATGGAAAATTCCCAAACCTCGTGCCGGCGAAAATCCGGCGTCAGGCGGAATGAATTCCAGCCGCAATACTCAAGTTGCTGACCGTTATCGGTGCAGGTAACATTACCCTGGCAGGGTTGTCCCGCCGGAGCGATGGATTCGATACAATTATGCGCGGTTGACCAGACAAACATTGAGTCATAATTGTAATTGTTTGCACTACAGAATGATTGGAGTAAGTCGTAATCGTCTCCCCTGTAAGTGGAAATCGTTATATAACGGAGGCATTTGATTTCCGGGTCGGCCGACTTTATGATTTGATATGCGTTTCCGCTGGGATTTATTGCAATATCATAATGCCTGCCGACGAAATCGGCGCCGGTATCGTCCGTCATGGAATAAGTTAAAGCGGCGGTCCGAATATGCGGATATTTGTATGCCAGTGCCGAATTGCAAATTAGTAAAGCAATGAATAAAGTTGTTATGACTGGGGCAGTATTTCGTCCGCGCATTGCAAATAAAGGGGGAAAGAGCATAGTAAACCTCATGTAATCAATTGGTTATCACTTCTTTTCCACCATCCGTTGATATATCCATGAGTGATTTCCGTATCTCGTGAAGAAATATTAAAAGGCGAATATATTATCAATCGACTAATTCCGCAACTCTTTCAACTAAATCGTTAAAAATCTTATTCCAATCATGGTTTTCCAAGACCGTTTTTATTTTTCGTTCATCAGGATTGAATTGCTTCTTAATTATCATATCGACACCTTCGAGAAACTCACCATCATTGTGAGCGATATAAATAGCGTCCTCCAGATGCATGATTTCCGGCATATTTATTGAAACCACCGGAACGCCGGCGGCAAGGTATTCATATACTTTCAGCGGATTTACCTTTTCGGTGATACCCACTCTTTTAAAGGGATTGATGGCACAATCGAAACCTTTTAGATAACGCGGAAGCTCATCCGGAGATTTCTTACCAAGCAAATAAACGTTCGGTAGATTCCTCAATTCCGGGATATCCATACCTCTTTTAACAGGTCCAACCAGCACAATATTATAATCAGGATACCTTTTGGCTACCTCTGAGATAAGTTCATAATCTATCCAGTCGGATAAAGAGCCCACAAAACCGATCCTTGGTTCGCTTATAGCTGCCAGATCCGAAGGGATTTCCGTGGTCTTCAACCGTGCTTTGGAAAAATGGGCGACATCCACCCCATTAGGAGAGTAGTGAAGATTCGGGTTGTAGGTTTTGCGATCATTGTACAAACCTTGCGCTGTAACAAAAACGATATCGGCGTCTTCGGTCAGTTCTATATCCCACCTGTGCACCAATTCGGCGGCTTCGGATGAATATCCGATTGTTTCGGAATGCTCATCAACACAATCATAGATCACAAGTGAAGGCGCCAGATCTCGAAGGAGATTCAGCAATTTAGAAAATGGCGAATGAGCGTTCAATACCGGTAGATAAGTGAAAATGATGGGGTCATCAAGCCCGAACTCCATCGCCGTCCTCATAATGGAATTCGCATAGAGGCTGAGATTGAGCTCCCTGATAAATCCGAATCGCGCCAGCGGAAACCGTCCAACCGGCTTGATCAAATTCAAGTTCTCGCTGACTCTCTCGACTTCACATCTCAGTCTGCCTTTATCCCCCTGCTTACCGATAACCGGATTCGCAGGTTCAACATAAAGAACGCGGTTTCCTTTTTCCGCCAGTAATGTCATCAACCGCTGTTTACGAGTCCACATCCCATGATACGGCATAGATGAGATACATATAATATCTCTACCGGTTAATTTCGGTATCATGTTATCCTGCGAGTTCTTGATATAATCTTTGGTATGCATCCACCATCCCCTTCAATGACCAGCTTGCAACCACCTCATTCCGCGCCTTAATTCCAAACTTCTCCCTCAAATCTCCGGAATGTATTAATTTACTCAACTTATCGGCATAATCGCTCTTATCGTTTAACTTTACGATATATCCATTCTCACCATGGGTAACTATGTCAGGATTGCCGCCAACATCGGTCGCCACTGCCGCTAACTGAGAAGACATCGCTTCAAGCAGTGTCAAGCTTATTCCCTCGCTATGCGAGCATAACGTCGCAATATCTGCAGCGGCGAGAAGACGGGGTACGTCGTGCCTGTCGCCGGTGAAAACGACTTTATCGGTTAATTTCAGTGAAACTGCCTGATTTTCCAATTGGCTGCGCAGAGGACCATCGCCGATAATCAGCAATCTCGCCTGAGGGAATATCGACGAAACGGTGTGAAATGTATCGATAAGGAAGGAGTGGTTTTTAACCGGAGCGAGGCGAGCAACGATCACGATTACCACATCATTATCTGTAAATCCAAACTCCCTGCGTACCGATTCTCTCTCATCGGAAGACTTAAACCTTTCTGTATCAATGCCGTTTCTGATCGTTACTACTTTTTCCGGATGCAAACCTACTCTATCAATCAGGTATCTGTTTAGCGGATCGCCTACCGCCACAATTCTATTTGTGAATCGAGCTGAAATCCTATCCTGCAGGATATTGACTTTCGGTTCGGGGAAAGTACGCCCATGTTCGGTATATATCAATTTTACTTTTCGGATAAATGCGCAAGCTGCGGCTACTTTTGCCCAGCATCCGGAATGCGTATGTACGATATCACAACCGCTTTGCCTGATAAACTTTATCAATTGCCCGGGGTAGATCAAAGAAAGCCCCGGTATCATCCCGGGAACAACTTCACTTTCGATATCGAATTCTCTCAGCCTGTCGGATAAGTGACCTAATTCAACCAAACAACCCACGGATAGTTTAAAGCGTGATTTGTCAAATCCAGTAGCAAGATTGTAAATTACATTTTCCATGCCGCCGGTTACGGTGGACAGGACAACATGGAGAACGGAAATCAGGCTTTTGCGTGTCTCTTTATTCAAATGAGGCGGCGCCGAAGCAGTGGTAAAGCATGATTGTCCATCCGCGCGAATTAATCGCTTACTCATACATTGAAATCCCCAAATCATATTCTATAGGAATTATCGGCAGAGAATAATCGCCATTAAAAATGAATTCCGGTAGGACCTTTGTATCACCACAAAATGACGAATTTCACATAAGTTATGATCAGGGATAGAATATTATTGGCGTGATAAGTGCTGCTTTCGGAATCAACGCAATTCCGATTTGAGATTTTAATGACCGCAGCTACAGCTTCCGCAGTGCCCGGAACTGCAGCTGGAACATCCCGAGGATGAACTTGCGGTGGTTACCCCGCCTGATTTGGAGACAAATCCAAATACCGAGAACTGTCGTTCGCTATTCTCGGAACCGCATTTCGGGCACCCCACTGAGCCTTTAAAGGACGAAGAAACCAGTTCCTCGAATGCGTTGCTGCAATCTGTACAGATATATTCGTAAACAGGCATCGTTACTTCATGATATATTCGAGCTGAGGTCCGGTTCGTTTATGTTCCTCGGTCACATCTCTTAACAAAGCAAGTCCATCGGTGAAAATATCCCAAAACGACGGACGTCTCCGTTTAATTTCTCTGACTGTTTTCGGTTCTCCCTCGATACCTGCCATCTCCGCAGTCAGGTCGACGGCATCGTAATAGTTTCCCAGAACATCAACCAGTCCCAGTTCTTTCGCTTGGGCGCCGGTATAAATCTGTCCCTGTGAGATACGTATCAACTCCATCAAAGGTATCCCACGGTTTTCTGAGACGATATCGGCGAATTGTCGGTAAGAGTCGTCAATCAAGTTTTGAAGCATCTTGCGCTCTTTCGGGGTTACGCTCCGAGCCCAATTCCCCACATCCTTATACTCGCCAGATTTTATCACCTCGTACTGAACACCAACTTTATCCAGAAGCCCGCTTGCCACCGGATAAGATAGCACCGTGCCGATGCTTCCGGTAATGGATCCTGGATGGGAGACGATAGTATCGCAGCCGCATGCGATTAAATAGGCTCCCGATGCTGCCACCGAAGCGAAACTCGCCACCACCACAATCCCGGTTTCTTCCCGCAATTTCAAGATCTCTTCGTAAATCTCCATAGATGGAACCACCGCGCCGCCGGGACTGTCGATATGAAGAAGTATCGCCGGTATGTCCCCATTCTCGCCATACTTCTTTAACTGGCGAACGATATCCCGGCTGTCATAGATAGCGTCGCGCAATTCGATAACCGCAATTCTCTCTCCCAAACCAGCAGATATATCTAAATCCTCGCCAATGAAGGAGCCTAAGACGACAAATAGGAACATAAAACCGAAAACAGCCACGCTCGTAATAATGATAACCGCCAGGATAATGTCTTTTTTCGCTGCCATTTGTTTCCTAATTGCTGAGGTAAATTTTTAATTTATCTCCCGGCATGATAAACTTTGATAGCGACAAATTGTTCCATCTTCGCAGATCGGCAACAGTAGTCTTATACCTCTCGGCTATCGACCACAAAGTATCCCCTCTCTTTACCGTATGAGTGATCTCTCTTTTGCCGGAACCGCTTTCGGAGGGATTAATCGCTAATCTATCGCCCGGCTTTATCAAAGCCGACAGAGGAAGGTTGTTCCATTTTCGCAGATTTTCAACGGTGGTGCCGTATGCTTTCGCTATCGACCATAGCGTATCGCCCCGCTTAACCACGTAAGATGAGGCTTCGCCTGAGGGGCTGCTGCCGGATTTTTTAGAAGTAACTTTTATTTTCATCCCCGGATACAACCTGGGATTCCGCCCCCTTAAATTATTCCATGATTTCAATTGAGATATGGTTGTACCGAATCTTCGGGAGATTTCCCAGAGAGTGTCGCCCTTTCTCACAGTATAAACGCCATCTTCATCGCTGAAGTCAACTTTGGGACGCGTATTCTGATAGCTTACGTTTTTAACAGGTCCCGGCGCCGGTATCAATAATCGCTGCCCGGCATAGATCCTGCTTTTGTTTCTTAGCTTATTCACGCTTGCTATAGCCGACATACTCACTCCATATCGGCTGGCGATGGTGGATAATGCTTCTCCGCGTCTTACCGTATGAGTTACCCAGCTCGAAGATTCAACACCCGGCAACGAAGGATATACCGCCGCATATTTTTCGCTGAAACCGGAAGGTACTCTGAATTCGTAATTGGGATAATTAGGCGGAGTTATTCCGCGGAGTAGCTCGGGATTCAACTCTTTTAGAATCTGATAATCCACACCCATTTTGGAAGCCACCACTTTAAGATCAAGCACCTTGTTAGTGCTGACTATATCGAATCGAACCGGTTCCATAGGTTCTACATGGCCGAAACCGTACCGTTCAGGGCTCTTAGCTATAATCGTCGCCGCCATATACAGCGGCACATAGTTCATGGTCTGTCTGTGAAGCCTTAATTCCCAGAAATCATCGGTTCCCTGTCTTCTCATCTGTCTGCCGACTCGCCCCTCGCCTCCGTTGTAAGAGGCTAACGCCAGTTTCCAGCAGCCGAATTTCTCGTACAAAAACTTCAGATACCGACAAGCCGCATGGGTCGACTTAACGAAATCCCGGCGTTCATCATACCACCAATTCCGTTTTAAGCCATAACGCCGGGCTGTTGACGCGATAAATTGCCACGGTCCGGAGGCTCTGGCATAAGAATATGCTTTAGGATTGAAACCCGATTCGATCAATGGGAGGTAGATTAAGTCTTCCGGCAGCTCGTGTTCCCTGATAATCTCCAGCATCAAACCTTTGTATTTTCCCATTCTGGCAAGGTAGATTGAAAAATGTTTAGCGCCCACAGTCTGCAGATATACCAGAGAATTCTCAACTCGTTCGTTTGATTCGATCGGCATATCGAATGTGATCGAATCCGGAGCTTCCACCTGCTTTGAAGTTAGGTTTTCCCGCAGCTTCCTAAAATTCTTGATATCTGCGAACAGTTCCAGAAACGCGCTGTGGGAACTTTCATCGGATAGAATTCCGAGTGAGGTGAGTGTATAGCGGTAGTCTTGCTCTATCTCCTTGAGGAGCGTGTTGAATCTCTGGCTATTAGCATCTTGCTCATCGTCGGTGACGTCAATCTCCGATAATATCTCCAGCGATCTCTCGAAATAAAACTGCGCATCCTCCCAGTTGGCGTCTCGATTGGCATTGACCCCCAGAGCATAATAATACTCAGCCATATCAAGCGAATAACCCAAGTCCTCGGATTGTCTTTGAAGCTGAGGGTCGGGGATGGGCGTTTCATCACTGCCCTTATCGGAACTCCGCCTATTTTGTTCCACCAGTGTCGGTTTTTGGGAAGGATCGATTGAACTACAGCCGTTCGAGAGGATAATTACCCCGAAGAAGCACATAAGGTATAAAAATTTCAGATATCGATTGCAAGTGATTATCAACATATTCCTACTCGTTTTCTACGTAGTATTTATAAAATATCATTATATACAAGTCAAGTGCAATCATGTAAATGTATTATTAATAATATCGGATATGATGAAGAACGCTACATATTCTATCGGAAATCTAACATCTATCTAAAAATAAAACCATATATACGCTGGCAGAATCAGAAGGTTTCCGTAGTTTGAAACATTAACCTTATATCCTGCTGCGATTTATTAAAAAACCTCACGGTGCGTTAAACACCGTGAGGTTATGGGGATTTCTCCCCTCGGGTTTTGGTTCCTTCGTATCCGGCGGCCAACCGTACTGTTCTATGTTAAAATAGGAACCAATCCCCGTCTCTTCTCTCCTCTGATTACCACTAAAAAGGCTCCAATCGCTAATGCCTCTTTAACAGCATCTGCCTTACTTAAGGTTTACAATTAACACTTTTTTAACATCAGATTTTCGTTCTTTTGGGATAATCTCTAATGCCGTAATTGCGCTACCGTTAATATATACGTATGAAGTCGGAATTCGCTCCAGATTTGGGAAATATTATCGCAGACCGCGGGTTGGGCTTCCCCTGATAAACCGTGCCGAATAGCAGGTCGGATTCGGGCGCCGGAATAGCGTTGTCGGGTGCCCTCACCCGACAAAGCAAGGATTACAAAAATAACATAAGACATTCCTTTTTATAAAAAACAATGTTGACAAATGGAATCTGGGTGATTATATTATTTTCGATTATAAAGAGTTAATGCAAAATGTTGTCTATGCACGGGAGCTGGAGCGACCGAATTCATAAGTTATTAAGGGGGGGGCGGTTAGGGATATGTTTCCGTCAGCTATCCGCGGTCCCCTGACGGTGTCCGTGACGG
>WJIR01000326.1 GCA_014730175.1 Candidatus Zixiibacteriota bacterium | reverse complement strand
TCACTACCTCGTGGGATGGGAGCATATCTACGACGTGAATTGGAAGTTCAGGTTAGATATGTATTATAAAAACCTCTCCGACTTACTGGTTGATTTTGAGGACACAACTCTCATACCGGTGAATGCCGGAAGGGGGGATGCGGAAGGAATTGAGCTATATCTGGAAAAACAGAAGACCGAGGATTCCCGTCTTTCCGGATGGATTTCATACAGCCTGTCTCGCGCCTGGACAGAAACCGACTGGTCGGCATACTACATGATCTATGATCAACGTCATACCCTGAATGTTATAGCCGATTACAAATTCTCATCGAAATTCTCCCTGGGAGCAACCTGGCGTTTTGGTTCGGGAATGCCGTACACTCCGGTAGTTGGAGTTGATGAGATAACCGTGGTGGATAGCATCTCCGGGGAGGAGGTTCCGGTTGATTGGAAGCCTGTCTATGGCGAAATCAATTCGCAGCGATATCCTCCATATCATCGCCTGGATATCAGAGCGAATTTTAGCTTTAACTGGCTGTCTCTTCCCTGGACAGCTTACATCGAGGTTATAAACGCCTACAACAGCAAGAATGTGTTCTCTTACGAGTGGAATCGTCGCTATACCGAGAGAGAGACAGTCTACGAACTCCCGCTTTTGCCTTCATTTGGTTTTAAAATCAGATTTTTCTGATTTTATCTCGAATTACCTATAATGGCTCAGAAACCGTAGTCTGGCACCAACGCTGAAAACCATGATTTCCGCCTCCATCCAATAGATTATTAATGAATAATCCAAATGGAAAACGGCAACGTTTTTTCTATCCCGGATTATTCATAAATTTCCTGATCGGTAGCGGAAACCTTGCGCTTCCGGCTCCTTTTTGGACTCTAAATTCCGGACTGTAAATTGTTTATTGTTGCAAAATCCCCGAAGGACGAGCCTTCGGCTACGGCTTACTGGCTTCGATGAATAATACGGACTATAATAATCTAAAAATGGGAACCATTATTATTAGCATTAAGTTAAGAAATTGTTAGCCATATATTATTGTAATAATGCTAAACTCATCATCGAACTCAGAATTGTCTTCAGGTAGCTTGTGCAATAAGAGGAAACAAAAAAACGGACTTCTCAACTCATCATGGTAAACACACAAAGTGTAAATAGCTGCAGGAGAATCTCACAATTCGAGATGGGTAAAAACAAATTAAATGGAGTGATTATGAAAACCAAAGTAAATTTCAAAAGCTCGAGAAATACCGTGGTACTGTTAGGGCTGGCAGCTATGGTTTTCTCCCTTATCAACTTAATACCTCAGCCTGCAAGTGCTTGTTGGTGCAATTGCTACTATGACAAAGATTGCGGATGGTTATCATCATGCATGTATGTTGACTGCCTGGAGTGGATTAAAATTGAGGACGACAGCATTCGAAAGCTTCAGGATGGTTTGTGTAAGTTCCTCGAGCGTTTCTCAATGGATGATATACCCAATACCTCAGAAGCCCTGGACTTATGGCTGCAGGCTTATGAAGTAGCCGGCGCCAGCGGAGGCGGACCACCCGATCCGGGACTCATCGAACAAGCTCAATCGCTTCCGTTGACAGAAGAACAGCATAATATCATAAGGGAAATTGCGATTTCCGTTCAGGCGGCATATCTCGGCTTAACCGAATACCCGGATACCCTTGAACACAGGTTGGGATTCTTCACACCTCCATCCCTCTCCGGTGATTGCATATACTCTTTCCCGCCGGAAGACAATGGCACTCTGGAGCCACTGGATGACAATTTTCTATCAGTAGGCTACCTGGTGCGACAGGCGATGGTACAGGAATTGAACGAACCCGGCGTTGGCGTATTTGAATCTTATATGTCACAAATCCCGGAAACATATCCGGATTATGAAGCCTATGGCAGGTGCGAATATCCTCATCCGAGCGGACATGAGCATGACTTCCCGTATTATGATGATCTGGCTTGTCTAACCGGAGAGCTTAAGGCATACATCGACGATATTGTTCGCGGAGCATACAGCCGTCCCAACGTAGTTAATTTCGATGGTCTGTCTGAGCATTACTGGTACAGTGGAGATAATCATAATCTCGGAGATTTTTACTCCGGCGTGTCCTTCGGTCCTCATTCGACTATTTTGGAAGCAACGGTTTATGGTTATAATGATGACGGATATCCGCCGCATTCGGGTGACGCCGTATTATTCACTCCGACCGAACCATCGATTCGAGCTGACTTCCCGTTTCAAATGTCTCATGTCGGACTATGGTACACTTCCGGTGAAGGAAACCTCTATCTGGAGGGATACGATCGCAACGGAAACCTGCTTGCTTCGACCTCGGGAGTGGAAAACTACGGCAGCAATGATTTCATGGGGATCAATGCGCCGGAAATCAGCTATGCCGTAATACATAACTCCAACAATTTCTTTACCATAGATGATTTTGAATTCGACCAGCAAGAATGCGGCGCTTTCATAACAATGGACCCGGCGACTTCACCTCCGATCGAAGTTCCTCAGGGAGGAAGCTTTAATTTTACCGGCTTCCTGCTCAATCCGTGTCAGAATAGCATAGTCACCGATGTATGGATAATGGTGGATGTTCCCGATTACGGATTGTATGGACCTATCCAGCAGTTCAACAATGTAACTATACCCGCCGGGCAATGGTTAATAGCGCCGAATGTCACACAAACGATACCGAACTTCGCCCCGCCGGGGAATTATAGTTACATCGCATTTGCAGGAGATAATCCCGATGCTCCATATAGTCAGGGATCGTTCCCATTTATTGTGACTCCCAACGAAAATGGAAAAGCGCGGCAATGGCAGACTTCCGGTTGGTTCGATACATCCGAAGATATGCCTTCAGGCTACGAAATTACACACACCAACTACCCCAACCCATTCAACGCCCGCACCAACGTCAGTTTCCGTTTACCGCAAGCAGGTGACGTTAAACTATCTATTTACAACGTACTCGGACAGAGAGTTGAAGATTTGGTCGATGGGGAACTTGAACAAGGTTATCATGTGGTTTCCTGGAATGCGGCGGAATATTCAAGCGGTTTCTACTTCTACAGAATCAAAACTGATTCTCAGGTCGTAACCAAGAAAATAAGCCTTATCAAATAGCTATTGGTTGTTAGTTTTTCAAGAAAACGATTAGGTCGAATCCTCAATAAATCACGTGCGCAGCTCCCCCTCGGAGGTGGGCAAACCATTTGCCATCCATTTATGGCGTCAGGTAGGATTTCCTGGCGCCTCCTTTCTGCGCCATTAAATGTCTAACCTATACCGATTTCACCGGGACACGGTGAGGAACCCCGCATTCCACCGAGGGTTGAATGGCATAACTGAAAACTATGATTTACGAATCGATGTAATTGTGTTGATAATCGCAGCTTTAAAAGTTATCATACAAAATTGAATACTTAATCAAAAGTTTGAAATGTCAGGCAAACATTCTCCCCAAAACCCGGAACATTATCTCGAACGGATCGCGGATGTTGAGATGACTGCGGTTATGAGCAAGGCAATAAATGAGGGAATCATAACGGAGGAGGATACGGCGGTATTTTTCTATGACTTATCCCGTCTTAAAGCGCGAATTGACAACCTTATCACGCTGTTTCCCGATTCTACACTTCATGCGGTTGCGGTCAAAGCCAATCCCTTAATTAGTATTCTAAAGTACCTGGAGAAGCTGAATGTGGGAGCCGAAGCTGCCTCGCTACCGGAACTATATCTGGCGGAAAAATGCGGTTATCGTCCCGAAAGAATAGCATTCGATTCTCCGGTTAAAACCTGGGAGGAAATTGAGTATGCCCTTAAATTGGGAGTACACATTAATATAGACTCCTTCGAAGAGTTGAAACGGATATCTACCTTGTTGAAATCGGTAAACAGCCGGAGCACCATGGGGATAAGGATAAATCCGCAAGTGGGAGCGGGCACTATCGAATTAACCAGCGTGGCAGATGAATATTCCAAATTTGGAATTCCGATAAAGCAATTCAGGTCTGATTTGAAACAGGCTTATCTGGAAAATGAATGGTTGACCGGTGTTCATCTCCATGTGGGTTCTCAAGGATGTCCGCCGGAATTACTCATAGATGGCATCGCGATCGTTCTCGATTTCGCAGAAGAGGTTAATAGCGAACTGCAGAAACAAGGCTCCGGCAGAAGGATAGATATCTTTGATATAGGCGGTGGATTACCGACGCCGTACTCGGCAAATGATAATATCATCAATATGTCTGATTACTATAAAATGCTAAGGTCAAGACTGCCGAAACTATTCGATGGACGCTATCGATTGATCACTGAATTCGGTAGATACATTCATGCTAATGTTTGCTGGGCGGTTAGCAGGATAGAGTATTTAAAACAATCTGAAAACCTGCAAACAGCAATGATTCATCTCGGCGCCGAATGTTTTACCCGTGAATGTTATCATCCCGAAATATGGTACCATGATATGTCGGTTGTGAATACGACAGGAGCGCTAAAGAAAGCACATCCAAAGAAATCGGTGATTGCCGGTCCGCTTTGTTTCGCAGGCGATATAATCGCGAAGAATATCGAACTCCCCGCAATGGAATCCGGCGATTATTTAATAATACATGACTCCGGAGCTTATATCTTAAGCATGTGGTCACGTTACAACAGTCGTCAGATGCCCAAAGTAATCGGGTATTACGGCGAGGACTTTGAATTCGTCATACTGAAAGCAAGAGAAAGCCCGGAAACCGTTTACCGCTTCTGGGACGATTCTTAACCCGTGTTATTTAAAAATTTCCTAATCGGTTGCGGAAGCCCTGCGCTTCCGGCTCTTTTCCAGATTCCAAATTCCAGACTGTAAATTGCTTGTTGTTGTAAAATCCCCGAAGGACAAGCCTTCGGCTACGGTTTACCGGCTTTTATTAGTTATACGGGTTAAGTTATTTAATCAAACAGATCTTCTTCGTTAGTGTCGTATCTCCAAATTTTATTCTGTAAAAATATACTCCGGAAGGGAAGTCTGCAGCATCCCAACTCGGGCTGTAGTGTCCTGCTTCCTGTACACCTTCGGCTAATATATGAACCTTCTCCCCCAGCAGGTTATAAATATCGATGCGCACAAACTCGGACTCCTTCAACTCATATTCAATGGTAATTTCTGCATTGAAAGGATTGGGATAAGCATCAACCGGCGAAATACTCCGAGGTGAGTTCACCCTATTTTCTATCCCGGGCAAAATCGAAGTATCCATCCATCCCGAGGGGAAATAGTCATGGGCATAGTACCCCGATTCAATATCATTGGTAAGGTAGTAGGGTCCTCCCCATACAGCTCCATGATCCTTCCCGACGAAATTGACAATTTCGATATTATGGTTCTGCCCCCATTGTTCGAGGGATACTACGGAACGAGAATTATCACACCTGATTTCCACGTATTGATAAGCCGACGCCGATTCCTTTGAGAAGAGCACCTCTTCCCAGACATTATTCCGCCGTCCTTTTTTGATGCTCAAAGCGCCGCGTTCCAGCATCCGACCACACCCGGTTGCATAGCATGCGGCGGCAAGTATGTAAGCACCATCCTGGTCAGCGCTCATTGTCAAGTCGCTCCACAAAACAGCCTTATCAAAAACATCCTCAATTATCGGCGACCAGGTCTGACCTCCATTGAAGGATGTGACAAACTCAAAACACCAGGTTTTAAAACCCGGACATTTCACTTTATACCTCTCCCAACCGATAGCCACCGTATCGTCCAGCACCGCGATTTTAGGTCTTTTCATCAATTCGCCGGTATCCGCCTCGAATCGGACTTCCTCTGACCAATTCCCATTATACTGATTCCGATAAACAATCGCGCGGTTATTTTCGCACCACACAACGTGGATTCTGCCATCGTCCGAGGTTGCCAGGTCAGGATAACTACTGCTGTTGCTCGAACGTGAAATTGTCCCTTCGTCAGAATCCGGGGGATTGTGTTCCGGCTTCGGTTGCTCCAACCATTGATAATATATCTGAGACGTACGGGCATGGGGAGCCATCAGTCCCATCAGGTGCGCGATTGTGTGAGCAAATTCGGTCTGATAGAAATCCTCCTCGATTGTGATTCCATCTTTAAAGTCCGGTCCCCAGAGGAATCCGAAAACATGCCGACAGCCTTCACAATCGCAGCTATGGTTTGTGATACCGTCCCGTACTCCATCGGTATGACGGCCATGATCGCCGACTACGAGCACATTGGTTTTACCGCTGTACTTTGGGCTGTTGGGTATATAATCGTGGAGAATCATCCAGGTAAGAGAATCTGCAATCTCTATTGCACGATAGTAATCTGCTAAACCAGGCTCCGGATTCTCGGGATCGATTAAATGGCCGTAATGGTCGACATTGTGGAGATCGACATAAATAATATTCGGTTGGTATTCATCGATTGTCGGTTTTATGACTTCATCCCAGAGAGTCGTATCGGGATATGCCACCACAGTTTTTGCGGCGTGAAGGG
>WJIR01000325.1 GCA_014730175.1 Candidatus Zixiibacteriota bacterium | reverse complement strand
TACTTGCGGGGAATGCCGCCTTCTGGTTTTTTCTGGAGAAGAGAACCGGTTGGAAGCTTTTTAATTTTATTCCGCCGCTGCTGTTTATCTATATGCTTCCGGCGGTTTTTTCCAATACCGGACTGATCCCCGGCAAAGCTCCGGTTTACGATTGGATGGGCGCTAATATCCTCCCGATTTTCCTCACGCTTCTGCTTCTCGATGTAGATGTCCGCGCCACCATCAAGGTGATGGGACGCGGCGTGTTCGTGATGTTGATCGGGACGCTTGGCGTAGTTATCGGCGCGCCTATCGGCTATGCCGCGGTCAAAGGATGGCTGGGACCGGAATCGTGGAAAGGATTCGGCACTCTCGCCGGTTCTTGGATCGGCGGTACCGGCAACATGGCGGCGGTATCCGAAGGGCTGGGCACCGGCGGAACCGATTTCGGATTGGCGGTAATCGCCGACAACGTGGTCTATTTGATATGGCTGCCTATCTTGCTGCAATCGAAGAACCTCGCCAAGTGGTTTCATAAATTCACCGGTGTATCCGAGTCACGTTTGGATAGCATGAAAACCGCCGCAGACGGACTGGTGACCGATAAGGGTAAACCGGCGATGCGCCACCTACTCTACTTGATCGCTATCGGCGTGGGTGTTGCATGGTTGGCGGATGCGCTATCGACACTGATCCCGGAACTGCCTCCGGTACTTACCACTGGCACTTACAAAATCCTGCTGGTCACCACTATCGGACTGATTCTATCATTCTCTCCCGCCAGAACAATCCCCGGAAGTCATGAACTTGCCATGGCGCTGGTTTATCTATTCGTGGCGCGTATGGGAGCCAAGGCAACCGTGGAAGGTTTGGCAGGGCAGGCGGTTCCGTTTGTTACCGGAGCTTACATCTGGATATTTATTCACGGCGCGTTCATTTTATTTGCAGCGAGATTATTTCGAATCGATATACACACCGCAGCGATATCCAGCGCAGCTAATATCGGCGGAGCGGCTTCGGCGCCGGTGGTGGCGGCATACCATGACGAACGCCTGGTGCCGGTCAGTATCCTGATGGCATTGATAGGGTACGCCGTGGGGAATTATGCCGCATTTCTGGCAGCTTGGCTTTGCAGCCTGGTTTAGTCCCCGAGTATACGTGAGTTGTTACTGCATCAATTCCTGCTCGACGAGAAATCCGTACAGCGCTTTTGCCACCAACTGATTTCCCAAAACGGTAAAGTGCCTATCATTGGGTATATATATTTCATCTTCGGGATAACCGGCAACAACCGGAGCCAGGTCATGGTAATATACTCTCGGTCTTTGGTCTGCAAAATTACGAAAAAAAGTGACAAGCGTATCCGAGTAAACTCCTGCCGTTTGAATCACCAGATCCACATCCCGCGCTTCGCAGAACCGGAAGAATTCATCAAAGATTTCTTTCAGCTTCTCCCATTCCTCATCGGTATAGAAATCAACTTTGGTGGGATTTTCCGGTATTTGCTTCCCGGCTTCCTTCAATCGTTTAATCCTCTCTCTTTCCTCCGATTGGAAGTAAAGCTGTTTCTGAATCTTGCGCGCAAAGCGGTACAGGTGTGAATTATCCGCCAGAAAGTCTTCAAAAGGCAGTTTCCACTGCTTCCAGGTCAGGCGCAAATCCGGGTTCAGGTATGCCATGGAGCAGTTTTGTATGGCATCGAACGGTAAGTAGGTAACCACGACTATATCGGGATGAAGTTTGGGATACAACCGTTTCAAGTAGAGATATTCCTGAACCGTGCACCACCCGAGTACCCCGGCATTGAAAACCATGTTTTCATATTCGGATTCTTGATCAAGACGTTTTTCCAGCAGGTATGAAAACGTCTCGGTATCAGCCACGCCCCAACCGAATGTATAGGAATCGCCCAATGTCAGTATTCTAATACCGGTAGTATCGCTGAGATCGTATTCCCGACCACGCAATCCAAGCGAATTTATCCGAAAGTTGATTTCATCATGACCCATCACAAAGCGATGCTTGCCTTCGTAGCTCTTTACTGGGACCTTACCCAGCTCAGGATCATTCTTCAACCATACAATCGGCTCGGTCTGCGGGAAGAAAATCCGTAGACCAAGCTCCACCAGCAGAAGGCAGACCACGGTTGACGCTACTAACAGGGCGATATTTATACCGATTCGTCTTAGTCTCATCGCTATATCCAATCATCTGACGATCTTAACTTAGAGGATGCATAATTCATTGTCAATTCGTTTTAAACCGCTTCTAATTTCTTATATCTTGATTATTCCGAAGCATTGGTTTATCCTAACCCGGATAATTCATAAAAACATTAATTCGCAGCCGAAGGCTTGTCCTTCGGTGGCTCTATTGAACCAGAATATTTACAGACCGTAATTGAAGATTCCAAAGAAATGCCGGAAGCGCAAGGCTTCCGCTACCGGTGACTATATTTATGAATAATACAGGCTAAGTTAATTGGGTGATTATAATGGAACAGCTCTGGAAAATAACAAATGAAATCCGCGAAATAGGCAGACTGATCTATGACAAAGGATTAGCCGCCGGCACCGATGGAAATATATCCTATAAAGTTGCCGATGATCGGCTTCTGATAACCGCCTCCGGCACCTGTCTGGGAGAGTTAAGAGCTACTGACATATTGTATATAGATTTCGCCGGGACCATTCTTTCGGGCAAGGGAACGGTTTCCTCCGAATTACCGATGCATATAGCTGCTTATAAAAATCGTTTGAATATCAAGGCTGTTGTCCACGCTCATCCTCCGGTCGCCACCGGTTTCAGCATCGCCGGAATAAACCTCGCTGGGTGCGTGATACCGGAAATCGTGATGACTCTGGGTGAGATACCAACCGCGCCGTATGCCACGCCGTCTTCTTCGGAGGGCGCCCATGTGATATCGGATTTGATAACATCGCATGACGCTATATTGCTGGATCGGCACGGCGCTATTACCGTAGGTAAAGCCCTCAGAGAAGCTTTCTTTAAACTCGAGAAGGTGGAATATGCGGCGAAAGTAACATTAACAGCGAAGCAACTTGGACAAGTTCGGCAGCTGACTCCCGAACAGGTTGAAAAACTCACAGCGATAAGCAGGCGCACATCGGGGAGAAGCATCAATGGCTGTACCGATTGCGGAACCTGCGGCGATAGATAATTATTCCTTACGTTTTGATTGCGATTTTTTCTTGGACTTGATAGGGGTAGCTCTTATTCGGCGGATTCTATTACCGATTTTCTCGGTGAGTGAGAACCGGTAATTCCCGATTTTTATCGACTCGCTCCAATTCGGCAATCTCCCCAGATGATTGACAATCAAACCTGCCACCGTGTCCGATTCGCCCACCGGAAGGGCGGCTCCGAATTCCTCATTGAAGTCCTCGACGAGCATAGCTGCATCGATAGACAATGAACCATCTGTACTTTTGTGCCATTCTTCCGATTCCAGATCGTACTCATCCCTGATCTCGCCTACAATCTCCTCTATTATATCCTCCAGCGTCACCAGACCAGCGGTTCCCCCGAACTCATCCAGCACGATCGACATGTGAATCTTGTGCTCCTGAAAATCGCGCAGTAATTCGGGGATCGGTTTGGAATCCGGTATAAAGTACGGCTTCCTCAGAATATCCTGAAGGATGATAAGGTTTTTCTCCCTTAGTATACCGATAACGTCGCGGGCGTGAATCACCCCCACGATATGATCCAGGGACCCGTCGAATACGGGGAATCGCGAGAAACGGGATTCGGTAACAATGTCAAGGATGGTTTCGGTCTCGGCATCCAGCGATATGCCTTCGATATCGGTGCGCGGTGTCATAACCTGTCTGGCGATCGTGTCCGCAAAATCGAATACTCCGTGAATCAGTTCTCTTTCGGTAGAATTAAACGTCCCTGTCTGCATTCCCTCGGCAAGAAGATGCTTTACTTCTTCCTCCGATACCGGAATATCGCCCTTATTCTTTACGTCGACCCCGGTAAGTCTCAGGCAGAAATTGGTTGATGTTGTTAACACCGATATCAAGGGCGCAGAGAATTTCATGGAATAGTAGGTCCATGAACCTGCTAACAGCGCGATTTTTTCCGCAAAACGAATCGCCAATGCCTTCGGGTACAATTCTGCGAGTACCAGGAACAGGTATGAGATTATCGTTATCACGATTGTTAACGCGATACTCTCCGCTGCGGCTTCCGATCCCCCTAAGGGCAATTCCGCGATTATCGGCTTCAAAAGCTGCACCGCAATCGCGCCGCCCAATGCGGATGCTGCCGAAGCTGTCACGGTCATGCCGACCTGGACTATCGCAAAGAATTTGTCGGGATCGGAAAGCAGCCTTTCGACATATCTCGCCTGCCTTCCTTTGGTTCCCTCTTCCTTCATAAGCTGGGCTATACGGCTTCTACGTACCGCGATCACCGATATCTCGGACGCCGAGAAAAAACCGGATACAAAAATTAAAACGAAGATCAGGAATATTTCCAACCAGAAGATTAGCATCGGGAAATACTCCTGCGATTTATGGTAAGTATTCTATTGACCAGAGGTTCGGGCGGGCGGTCTCCCGAATCGCTCTGATCGGTTGTAGAGTTGTCTTCCATCAACTAAATTCCTCTCGACATAGCTTCGAGACGTTTTATCCTTTCTTCTACGGGTGGATGAGTCATAAATAAGTTTACCAATCCCTTCTTGGACAGAGGATTGATAATAAACATGTGCGCGGTTGCCGGTTGAGCCGGAAGCGGAGCCCTTTGCGAATAATTATGAATTTTTCTCAATGCGCTTGCCAGCGCCCGGGGTTTGTGTGAGAAACCTGCGCCGCCTTTATCGGCTTCGTATTCCCTGCTTCGTGAGATAGCTAGTTGGATGATCGTCGCCGCTAAAGGCATTACGATCGACAGCACCAGCAGCCCGATTATACCACCGCCATCCTCATCATCGCCCCCCCCAAAAAAGGCAGTCCAACGCGCCATAATCGCCAGCATAGAAATCGCACCGGCAATTGTTGCAGCCACCGAACTGATCAATGTATCCCGGTGGGCTACGTGTGCCATCTCATGCGCCATTACCCCTTCCAGCTCATCGCGATCCAGAGTTCTGATAATACCCCGGGTTGCGGCTACCGCCGCATGTTTGGGATTTCGTCCGGTAGCAAACGCATTTGGTGAATCAGTCGGGATTATGTATACTCTGGGCATAGGTAAGCGCGCCCTGGTTGCAATATCTCTGACGATTTCATACAGCAAATGATTATCGCCCGGTTTTACTTCCTGCGCCTTGTACAGCTTCAGTACCAGCCTATCTGAGTACCAGTATGATATGAAATTCAATCCAACAGCAAAAACAAAGGCTATGATCATGCCATTTGGGCCTCCGATCAGCCTTCCGGCAAATATCAAAAGCAGAGTTAATAAAGTTAAAAGTATGGTCGTTTTTATTGTATTCATGTTTCCTCCTAAATGCCTGCCTTTACGCAGCAATATTATACCGAGTAAATTGGCATCAGGTTCCTCTGTTACCCTAAAATATTATAAATGACTACCCGCTTGTCAAGAATAGAAAAAAGGCTAACCCGGATTATTCATAAATTTCCTGAGCGGTAGCGGAAGCCTTGCGATTCCGGCAGACTGATGACAAAGTATGATAGATCGTCAGAGACCCCGGACTTCAGTCCGGGGAGTTTCACAGCTTTTAATTATCGAGGACTTCAGTCCTCGTAACATCTTAAACGGCACCATGATACAGGACGAGCCAAAACGTGGGATCTCAAAAATTCATCCAAGCTTTTCATTTTTATCAACAGCCATGCGCGCCAGAGGCGCGTAAACCTTTCTGGGTCGGGCGAGCCTTGCGATTCCGGTATCTCTTTGGAATCTTCAATTACAGTCTGTAAATGTTCTAATTCACTTGAGCTACCGAAGTACAAGCCTTCGGTTGCGAATTAGTTTTTTCCATGAATTTTACGGATTATGGTTATCCCGCTAACCGGAGCAACTAATATCTTCTGCAGCTATTTCGATAATAATAAGTAGTCGGCAAAGCAATCAAAAAGGGAGCCATATACATGCGAACCATTACAATCATTTTAATTATTTCGGTTTCTATCAATATCTTAGGCGCAATCGCCGGATACAAAGCTTATAAAATGCTCAAGCTCAGCAAGGAGATGTATGATATTTATATAACTTTGCGCCGCGATATCCCGGGATTGCGGTTTTATAACAATGCTAACGAAGAAATTTCCGGTGGTAAATCTAATAGCAGAGTCGTTTTTCTGGGTGCCTCGGTTACGAAGAGATGGGATCTACAGAAATACTTCAATGACCCTGATTACATCAACAGGGGCGTTGGAGGACAGTTGGCGCCGCAATTGCTTGCAAGACTCTATCAGGATGCGGTTGAGCTGCATCCGCGTGCAGTTGTAATCGAGCTGTGCGCTATTAACGCCCTGCCGAATGTAAATCCCCAAGCCGCCAAATACGCGGTGCATAGCATGGTGGACTTATGCGAAGTTAACGGGATAGAACCGATTCTAACCACTACTTTACCAATTTCAAGAGCATACGAGCAAGCTCACGAAGGCGGCGATATGACATCGAGGTTAATTGACCTCAATCGCTGGATTGAGAACTTCGCTCAGAAAAATGATATCAAACTGATAAATTACTTTAACTCGCTTTCCGCCGATGATAATTATATCAGGCCGGAGTTAACAGAAGACGGAATCCATCCCAACGAAAAAGGTTATGAGCTTATGGCAGAATTAACACGTTTGATATTGGCTCAATTAGACAACAGCATAACTGATAAGGTTGATGCGAGTATCCAGTAAATCGAAATCATCGACTATCCCGGATTCCGAACAATCCAATCGTAAAACCAGCTATAAAAGGATATTTACACATTCCTCAATTTACATAGTCGGTATGCTTGTTTCCAAGGCGATCGGATTTATTATGATCCCAATCTACACCAATTACCTTACTCCTGCTGATTATGGTATTCTGGAACTGTTGATGATGACTTCAGATGTTATCGCCATGCTTATCGGAGTTGGATTGGCGCATGCTGTTTTGCGGTTTTACTACAATTACGAGTCTATCGATGATCAAAAGCAATTAGTCAGCACAGCGTTAATTGCCGGTATCCTGATTTTTGGCTGTATTTTCGGAGCGCTTCTTTTATCCGGCAATTTAGTATCTCGATTGATTCTGGGCTCAGCCGAATATTCCTCCTACTTCGATCTGGTTTTTATAACAATGATGTTTTTCGCCGGAATAGAGATACCTCTGGTGTTTTTGCGCGCCAAGCAGAGAAGCCTTTATTTCGTTGCGGTTAATCTGGTTAAATTGATTCTGCAGCTCTCATTAAACATCTATCTCATCGTCGTACTTGATTGGGGTATACTCGGAGTTCTTTACAGCAGTTTGATTTCATCGATTCTGGTTAGCGCTTATTTGAGTATTTCTACATTCAGAGAAACCGGTATACACTTTTCAGCAAATAAATTCCGAGAAATGTTAAGTTACGGTTATCCGTTGATCTTTACCAATTTAGGCGCATTTATGCTTACTTATTCCGACCGCTATTTCTTAAAATACTTCACAGACCTTTCCGAAGTTGGCATCTATTCGCTTGGTTACAAATTCGGCATGATGGTTTCCATACTACTGATAGGACCCTTTCTTCAGTTCTGGTCAGCGGAGATGTTCGCTGCTGCCAAGCGCGAAGATGCAAAAAAGGTTTTCAAAGACTTCTTCACATATTCAACCATCTTTTCCGTATTCTTCTGTTTGTGCCTCTCACTTTACATCAGGGAAGTAATCGAATTAATCGCTATGGAATCTTACTGGCGAGCTTCAACTGTGGTTCCCTTGGTATGTCTGGCTTACATATTTACCGGAATGCATGGTTTTGCTATCTGTGGTATTCTAATCCGGAAGAGGACCAAACTCCTTGCCTATTCCACCGCTTATGCGGTTGCAGCTAATGTTATCCTCAACTTGATGTTGATACCATCTCTGGGGGCAACCGGGGCGGCTCTGGCAACCATAGGCTCCTTTTGGATAAGATTTTACACTGCATACAGGTACTCGCAGGGCCTGTTCCCATTACAGTATGAATGGAGAAGAATCAATACAGCTATTGCTCTGGCAATATCTCTGGTGATAGCGGTTCAGTTCATAACTTCATTCAGCCTTCTGATTAGATTAGCGCTTGATACGATGCTGTTTATAATTTATCCGGTGATTCTCTGGATGTTTGGATGGTTCCATGAGCATGAAAAGGAATTTCTTGTAAGGGTACTTAAAAATCCGATTCAAATAATGGAATATATCGGGAGTTTACGAGAGAAAATTGCAAAATGAGCGGGATTACTAAACAGGTAAAAACAAAGCCAAGCCAGAAATATGACAGATTAAGCGGTTTTTCGTCGCTCGGGATGAATTCACATATCCTGGCGGGGATCATAGCTACCGGCATGGGCATAGTGTTTTTAGCGGTTTCATTACTGTTCGCTTCCGAAGTAATTGTAGCAGCATTGGTGCTGATGGCGATAGCGGTTGTGGTAATTCTAAAATGGCCTGTTGTGGGTTTGATAGGATTTGTCATCATCAGTTTTATCAGGCCGGCGGATATTATGCCATCCCTGGCAGCGATTCCGTTAGCCAAGCTAATCGGCGGCGGTACGTTTTTGGCAGTTTTGCTGAAGCATATTCGCTCCAAAGATATCCTCTTTCAGTACAAGCAGACTTATCTTCTTGCAACTCTTACAATTATCCTGTTCGTCTCTGTCCCGTTATCTTATTGGCCCTCCAGATCGCTGGAGATCTCAATGGACTTTACTAAAATCCTGATTTTCTTTTTGATTTTCATAAATATCGTGCGCGATTTGAAGACTTTGAGGGTAGTTTCATTGGTTGCGGTGGCATGTATGTGTATCCTTTGTTATTCCACAATTCAGTCCTATCTGGACGGCAGTTTACGAGCAGCGGCTACAATCGGCGCAGGTCTTTATGGTGATTCCAATGATGTCGCTCTGATGTTGGTCACATCGATACCATTGGTAGGATTTGTTAAATTTAACCAGAAGAGAATGATAACTGCAAATTTTTTATACTGGGGTATTGTGCTATTTTTATCCGCCGGAGTCATTGTTACCGAATCCCGCGGCGGATTGTTGGGTTTGATTGCGGTTTTAATGCTGACATTTATGCGAGGAAGGAATAAGTTAAAGGGGATACTAATCTTGCTGATTGTCGGATTGCTTGCAATTCCATTTCTTCCCGCGGAAATTAGCGAGAGATATAAAACAATCGGTGAATATGGCGATGATCCCTCTGCTATGAACCGGCTCTATGCCTGGCAGGCGGGACTTGATATGATGATCAGCAGACCATTATACGGCGTCGGCATCGGCGCTTTCGAAACCGCATTCGGCACCGCTTATAAACCGGATGGATTTAATTCGGCTCGGTGGATGGCGCCTCACAATACCTTGGTTCAGATCGGAGCGGAAACCGGTATTGTTGGATTGTTTATATTCTTATACCTTTACATATTCTGTATGCTGCAGTTGAAACGGATCAGGATCAGACAAACGGGGATCAATTATCAACGTTTGGCACAAACTCGTGACATAATATTTACCGGTTTTGTCGGTTTCGCTATTTGCGCTTTCTTCCTAACCCAGGCACTAAATTATATACTCTATTTTTTGATAGCTTCAACTGTTTGCTTGCACAATATTAATTCATTCCGAAATCAAACAACCGATACAAACAAATAGCAGGTCGAAACCTTTACGGCTTTGACAATCGATTAACCGGTGCGATACACTACAACATTCTTGGGACTTACTAATGGGGCTTATTCAGAAATTCCTCTGGGATGTCAGAAAACAGAAAACCTGGTATCATAGATTAATTTACAACACCGCCAAGGGTATGCGGAATATCCGTTTACCTTTTCCCGCCCTTGTTGGTTCCTTTTTCTTTTACGAACGTTCCGTTCGTTTAACTATCTGGAGGCGTTTAAAACAGTTTTTCTACTATGAACCGATGTTCCGTTATAGATGCAAGCGAGTCGGGAAAGGGGTCTATTTCGAACTGAATTTCCCGCTTATTTTAGGCTATGGCTCTATCTATATCGGCGATAGAGTGAAGATTGCGGGGAATGCTACACTTATAGCTTCGTACAAAGTGAATCCGGACCCCACCATTGAGATCGGGGATGATGTTTACATAGGATTCAGGTCAATTTTCTCCTGCGCCGAAAAAATAAGTATCGGTAATCGGGTATTGATGGCGCAGGGCGTGAGTATTTATGACAATAACAATCATCCTTTAGATCCTCAAGCCAGAGCTAAAAACGAACCGGTTGAAATTGAAAATGTTGCTCCGGTGCGGATTGAAGATGATGTCTGGATCGGTTCCAATGCAACCATCCTTCGAGGTGTTACAGTCGGTAAGGGGGCTGTGGTGGCAACTGGCGCTGTGGTCTCCAAGGATGTTCCGCCTATGACAGTGGTGGCTGGCAATCCTGCAAAGGTGGTAAAACGAATTAAAATAGCTGAATCTGAAGAAAATATGTCAGAATACGGAGAAACCGTATCCGCCGGGAGCGATTAGTTATGGATACAAAACTAAAAACTAAGCCAACAAAAATCACTGACCTGAAGGTTACGCAGGCGTCGGAGCAAGATTCCGTAAGTTGGAACCAATATGTTGATAATAATCCTTCCGCCACGTTTGCTCACCGATGGGAATGGTCGGATATATTGAGTAATTCCTTCGGAATACAACCGTATTACTTTATAGCGCGTAAAAATAGTCAAGTGGTAGGAGTACTTCCCACAGCTTTCATGAAGAGTATCCTGTTCGGTAAATATCTGATATCACTGCCCTGGCTGGACTATGGGGGGGCGATTGCTGATGATGATCATACAGCCTATGAGTTAGTGCACAGGGCGGTCAATGTTGCTCGTGAAAACGGTTGCGAGTTTCTTGAAATGCGAGCTGTAAGGCATCAACTGCCGAATTTAGCTGATAAAACCGACAAACGGGAATTCCGACTTGATTTGTCCGAGGGCGAAGAAGCTCTATGGAAATCATTCAACGGTAAGGCGCGCAACCAAGTGCGAAAAGCTGAAAAAGCCGGATTAAGCGTTAAATTCGGCGGAGCGGAGCTTCTCGATGATTTCTATAAAGTATTTGCATTTAATATGCGGGATCTGGGAACTCCGGTCTGGCCTCGCGAGTTATTCAGCGAGATATTCAGATATTTCCCTAACGAGTCCGAAATCGTTATTGTCCAGTTAGAAGATAAGGTTATCGCGGGGGGGTTGATCTTGCATTACAAAGACTATTCAACAGTCCCCTCCGCGTCTTCATATCGCAAATATTTAAAGCTTTGCCCCAATAATATAATGTACTGGGAGACCATAAAGCGCTGCATTCAGCGAGGATCGAAGGTCTTTGATTTTGGGAGGAGTACCGAAGGCGCAGGTACCTATAAATTTAAGAAACAGTGGCTCAGCGAGCCGGAAAAGCAGGTCTGGCAGTACAAACTAATAAAAACGGATTCACTTCCGGAGCTTAATCCCAACAATCCTAAGTTCAAGTTAGCTATTAAAATATGGCGGAAGATGCCCTTGCCGGTCGCTAATTTCCTCGGTCCGAAAATCGTAACCAAATTACCCTGATATGTTCAGCGTAATCCCGCCAACAGGAGTACCAATCAGTTGGGAATTAGTCTTTCCCAAAGATAAAGAAAACATCGCCAAATTCGGCGATAAATTAACTAAGTTGCTTAATGGCGAAATATTTCTGACCAATTCCGGCAAATCAGCAATCTACCTTGTCCTGAAGGCAGCTCGCGGTTTCTATCCGGAGAAAACCGAGGTTATCGTACCTGACTATACCTGCTGGTCGGTGCCATCGGCAGTTGTTCGCGCAGGATTAAAAGTGAAACCGGTTGACATAGATGCTGAAAGCTTAGGCTTTTCAATCGAATCCTTGAGTAAGTCAATAAGTGAACGCACCTTAGCGGTAATCGTTACGCACCTATTCGGTGTCCCCGATAAAATCAATGAGATCGAACAACTGTGTAAGAGGAAAAATCTGCTTTTAATCGATGATGCCGCTCAGGGTTTAGGAGCATCTCTTGGTAGCAGGCCTCTCGGTTCATTCGGTGATGCAGGAATATTAAGTTTTGGAAGGGGAAAAAACATCACTACGCTACATGGCGGTTCAGCGATTGTTCGGAACAAACGACTAACTGAAGCGGCAACAAGTATTTATTCGAATGAATTCAAAAGCAAAAGAGAAAGTAGCAAAATTGTTGTTGCCAGTAATCAAGAAAACAAAG
>WJIR01000324.1 GCA_014730175.1 Candidatus Zixiibacteriota bacterium | reverse complement strand
CCGACCAATCATGCCGTTGTAATTGTAGGCTGGGACGATGATCGCTGTAACGGGGGCGGATGGATCTGCAAAAATAGTTGGGGTCCCGGCTGGGGTATGGGCGGGTATTTCTATATTCCGTATCATTCCTGCGGGATCGGACAGATGACTCAGTTGCCGATCTACGAGAATACTCGACTGCCGGAATTATCCTGTGATACCGATTCAGTTGTAATCGACGTGCCTGCCGGCGGAGAGAATAGCGATGTTATGAGTATCGGGAATCTCGGCGAAGGCGATCTGTATTATCGGCTCGAAACTGCCGCCGCTGCTAATCAAGATGAATATGGTTATTATTGGTATGATACGTCTGATCCCGAGGGACCTGAGTATCATTGGATCGATATTCGGCAAATGGGTACTGTGATCGATTTTTATAATCCGGATAACGGTAACTCCGGATTTATTGATTTAGGGTTTGATTTCGAATTCTATGGCAATACATTCAACCAAATTGCTATCTCCACCAATGGCTGGGCTTCCTTCACTGAGGATTACCAGTATGTCCCAGCTAACAACCCGATACCAAATCCGGGGATACCGAATGATCTTTTGGCTCCTTACTGGGACAATCTAACGTTGATTTATGGGGGTGATGTTTATTTCTATACCAATAACTCCGATACCGCTATAATTTCCTGGGTGGAAGTGCATGATAAGGTATGGGACAATGAGTTCACTTTCCAGATAGTATTAACCGCCCCGAATAACATCCAATTCAATTATGATATTATGGGTTATTACATGCCGGATGGCGCAACTATCGGGATAGAAAACGGAGACGGCACTATAGGCGCTCAGGTTTCCTATAATGACGATTACACCTATGGTTATGAAACCGTGGAATTCTATCTTGGCGAGCCGTTCGATTGGCTGACATTGAGTAGTTATGATGGAATCGTTGCGCCGGCTGAATTCATTGATATCGAAGCGATCTGCAATGCCGGAGATCATTCGAGCGGCACTTACAGGGGAAGGATACAACTTTCCAACAATGATCTGGAAAACTACTTCGTTGAAATACCTGTCAGGATGAACGTGGGAGTTACTTCGGTGGACGGTTCGGTTGAATTACCGCTTAGCTTTTCCCTCAATCAAAACTACCCGAATCCGTTTAATGCCAGCACGCAGATCGAATACACTATTCCGCAAAGCGGTAATGTGCGGCTGACTGTTTATAATTTGCTGGGGCAGGAGATTGCGGCGCTGCAGGATGGATACAAAAGCGCAGGGATATACTCGGCTTCCTTGGATGCCAGCGAGATGAGCAGTGGTATTTACTACTATAAGCTGGATTGGGCGGATAAGTCCACAATAGGGAAGATGGTGTTAGTTAAATAGTCGTTAGTTGTTAGTTTTTAGTTGTTAGACGAGTGCGTTTAGCGGGGGTGGCATGTTCAGGCCCGCCATGGCGGGGATATGCATGCTGCGATGCTGCAACACACCCCAATTTTATCCCGCAATACGCGGGATGAAATTGACCCTCTCCAGAGGGTATATAGCGTCAAACGAGTTTGCCGGGCTCTGGCGGGGACGTCTGCCATGCACGATGCTGGGATGGAGTGCCGCGTAGGGTGGGTCGATGCAAATATCATAACAGTTCCGGAATTAGTTCCTGAACAGCATCACTGGCTCGGAGGTATCGATAATTTGACCCACCACTTCAAATAAACCAAAGATGGTGGGTCAAATAATGCAGGCATCGGTTGCGTTAATCAAATGCACAGGATGAAGCATGCTTAAGCGCTCTATTTTCGGCAGCGACCCACCCTACCGGCGGGACATTCGGCGTCCCGCTTCGACCAAATCGATAACGGCAATTAATTCCCGCATTCAGGCAAAATCTTCCTTCTGAGATATCATTTCGACTCCTTTTTGTTGTGTGATTCTTTGAATTGAAAGTTTAATTGATTGAATCCTAATCAGTTATATTTATCGTTCGGGCAATATCACAATTGGTATGAGCTTTGCTATTGGTTGGCGCGGAGGAAATAATCAGCAATGGGAATAATCGATTCACATTTGGTATATAGCTCGAAGATTAATCTTTTCGAGAAATCCCTGGATACCCTTTCTTTAAGACATAAATCGATTGCCGGAAATATCGCCAATATCTCCACATCCGGTTATAAAAGGAAGTATGTCGATTTCAGTGCGGAGATGAGAAAGGCGGTAAAGAACAAGGGAACTATCAAGCTGGTAAGAACCGATCCCGTACATCGCGCCGGTATGGACTCAAAGGGTATTCCGGAAATGAAGACTGATAAGGACAATTCCGGGTTTAATGGTGTGAACAATGTAGATGTTGATCGTGAGATGACTGACCTGGCTGAAAATCATATCATATACAAAACAGCAGCCACATTACTGGCGAGAAGATTTCGGGGACTAAAAGCAGCGATTCGAGGTAGGAGCTAAGTAATATCGTGAGCGGAATATTCGCTTCATTTAAAATAAGTTCATCCGGTCTATCAGCACAACGCCGCAGGATGGACGCTATCGCCGCCAACATCGCCAATGCCGAGACCACCACCGGTCCGGATGGTTCCTTTTATAAACGAAAAAAGGTAGCGTTCAAAGAGGTGACTGAACCGGTTAAATTCGCCAATGAACTCAAAAAGGCATCATCGGAGCTGGCGAGTACTCATCCCAGGCATATACGGAGTTATGGTAAAAGAGTGTCCGGTACTTCCAAGTTGTCCTTCGTGGAATCTCGAGGTTTTGAAGCCGGACAGGGTGATTTTAAATTGGTCTACGATCCTTCCCATCCTGATGCCGACGATCGTGGATATGTAAAAATGCCCGATATCAATGTTCTCGGTGAAATGGTGGATCTAATGGTTGCATCGCGAGCTTATGAAGCGAATGTGGCAACTTTGGAAGCGAGTAAGAACATAGCCAATAAAGCGTTAGAAATATAGAGGATCATTATGAAGGTAATGCCGTCAGAGCTTATTAATCGTATTATGGACATCTCGCCTGCACAGAAGCCGGGTTCACAGACCGGAAGCGCCGAAGGTGCTAAGCGAGTCGATACAGTTAAGGAGACGCCTGACAAATCTATACCGAAGTTTGAGGATATTCTTACGACTGAAGAAGAGTCGATGATAAGCCGGCTCTTTCAGTTAGCTGATATGGAGAAGTACGAAAGCAGCGAGAGCGGCAAAAGGATACGCCCGGGGGACTATTCCGGGAAACAGGAGGGTGACAGGAAGTTGCCGGACAAAGGAAGGATAATAGACGTCACAGCGTAAGATTTATGCAGATAGAGCCCGGAAATAAAATAATCCTTCCGACCATGCCGGAGTTGGATATCCCACAGAAGGAAACACCGAAAACTACCGCCGGCAGTTTTGACGATGTTCTCAAGGGACTTGTTTCCGAGACCAATTCGCTGCAAAAACAGGCAGGGGATATTCAGGAGAAATTTTTGCTGGGAGAGGTTCAGGATATTCACTCGGTTATGATCGCCGCGGAGAAGGCATCGGTCGCTTTTAACCTCGTTATGGAGATCCGTAATAAACTACTGGAGAGTTACCAAACATTGTTAAGAATACCCCTTTAGATCTGTAATTTATGGAAGCATTAAGCAAGTATATTGAGCAATTTAAGGAATGGTTTTCTGAACAGGATCAGAATAGAAAACTTTTAGTTATAGTTGGAGCGGCAGCGGTATTAGGGATTATCGTAGTTTCTTCTATATGGATGTTTAGCAAGGATTATACATATCTATATACCAATCTGGATCCGGTAATGGCGGGTAAGGTCACCGCCGAATTGGACAACGAGAACATCCCATATCAGGTTTCAAACAGCGGTACCGCTGTCATGGTTGCTGACGAAGCGCTCTATGACGCCAGGATCAAGCTGGCATCCAAGGGGCTTCCGAATTCAAAAGCTGTAGGATTCGAGATATTTGACAATACTAATTTGGGAATGACTGATTATGTGCAAAAAATCAATTATAGACGCGCATTGGAAGGGGAATTATCCAAGTCAATCGATGAATTGGAATTCGTCAATGATACGCGTGTTCATCTGGTTATTCCCGAACACAGGTTATTCGAAAAGGACCAACAGCCGCCCACCGCATCGATTCTGGTGAATCTGAAACACGAGGGAGCCTTGACCAAGGGTCAGGTCAGGGGGGTATCTCATCTGGTCGCCTCCAGCGTGGAGGGGATGAGCGCTAAGAATATCACAATTGTGGATCAATTCGGGAACCTTCTCACACCTGAAAATGCGGGGAGCTCGGTTGTCATGGCGTCCTCACGTCAAATTGAATTAAGATCTGAAGTAGAGAAATACCTGGAATCGAAAGCATCGAACTTACTGGAGAATGTAGTTGGAAGGAACAATGCGATTGTTAAAGTTTCTCTGGAGTTGGATTTCGATCGGGTTGAGAAGAATATCGAATCTTATGATCCGGATGCTACGGTAATACGAAGCGAAGAGCGAACCACAGAGGAAGGAACCAATCTCAGCGGAGAGCCCGGAGGGAATTCATCATCTACCATTGAATCCAGTGTCACCAATTATGAAGTTAGCAAATCGATGGAGAGGATTGTTAAGCAGTCCGGAAGCATTAAAAATCTCTCGGTTGCAGTGATGGTGAATGGCAGTTATGCGCCGGCTGAAAATAACGAGGAGGCTGATGAAAACGGCATGAAATATATTCCTCGAAGTCAAGGAGAGTTGGATCAGCTTGGGAATATCGTCAAACGTGCTGTTGGATTCCGTACCGACAGGGGAGACCAATTTCAGATCGAGAGCATGCAGTTCGATAACTCCGAAGAGATTATCAGACAAAAGGAATTGGATGTTCTTAAGTGGCAGAGATGGCTGAGTCTGTTCTTCTACTATGCTGTCAGGATAGCGATTATAGGTGTTGTTTTCATAATAGCAAGAAGGCTTCTGAGGAGATATCAGGCATATCTCCAGGCGAGACGTGAGGAGCAAAGAAGGGCTAAGGAGGAACAGGACGCCTCTGAGCTGGCTAATGAAGCACGAAAGCCTAAACTGATTGATAAGATTAAGTATGCCGCTGACGAAAATCCTGAGGAAATGGCTCGGGTCATCAGAACGATTATGACGGAGGAATAGATGTCGTTAACTATGAATGATATGGCTCCGATTCAGCGCGCAGCCGCTATTATGGTCGCTTTGGGTCCTGAGATTTCGTCAAAAGTTTTGAAAAACTTTAGCGATTCCGAAGTTGAAGCAATAACCTTACAGATTGCGAATCTCACGGACATCCCGGCTGAGGTTGAGGAAGAGATCGTTAAGTATGTATCTGAGATCTTCTTGGCAAAGAAATTCGTAAATAAAGGGGGAGTTGATTATGCTCGCAAGTTATTAGAGCAAAGCTTCGGTTCTAATAAGGCATCCGCGATATTGAAACGTTTGGAGGGAGTTATAACCTCCAAGGGTTTTGATCTTATGAAAGATATCGATGCCAAGCAATTGCAGGGCTTTATTCAGAACGAATTACCACAGACCATTGCTCTCATCCTCTCGCAGTTAAATCCTACGCAAGCTGCGCAGATCCTTACCGAGTTCCAACCGGAGCTTCAAGCCGAAGTATCGTATCGGATTGCAACCATGGAGAAGATATCGCCTGAGGTGTTCAAAGAGATTGAGGGAGTATTGGAGTCCCATTTTGAACCGACGGGAGCCGTAGATGTTTCGGTATCCGGCGGTACCAAAACAATCGCCGATATTCTGAATTTGGTGGAGACGTCCTCGGAGAAGGGAATTATGGAATCAATCGAAGCGGAGAATCCGGAACTCGCTTCGGAGATTAAAAATCTAATGTTTGTCTTCGAGGATATAGTTCTTCTGGACAATCGTTCGGTGCAAAGGG
>WJIR01000323.1 GCA_014730175.1 Candidatus Zixiibacteriota bacterium | reverse complement strand
GCTCTCGAGGATTTGCAGACTGCATCGGGAATCACATTGGTCGAAGATTCCGAACCGGTAGTTCCGCTTTTTTCAACATCCAGCGCCGGAGGGGGACTCGCGATGGTCATCATGGGTCTGGTTCGAGAGGTCACCACTCAGAGCGCTGAAAGGGTCGCGTTGGGCGCGGGTTCGCTGGTGTTAGATTACATAGCGCTTGATGATGGGCGCACTCCATATAAAAAAATCCAAGCCCTGAAAAACCTAAGGCCTGATATGATATTGCTTGCCGGAGGATTTGACGGCGGTTCCGTTTTTGGTCCGGTATTTCTCGCGGAGCTTTTATCTCAGGCTAATCTTCAACCGAAACTCACTCAACTGTCCAAAGTGCCGGTGATATATGCAGGAAATGTCGATGCACGCGAATTCGTTAAGGAGACGCTCGGTGACCGCTTTTCATATTTCGAAACGCCTAATATCCGCCCGCAGAGCATGGAGGAGAACCTGGAACCGGCGCGAAAGACAATTCATGACCTGTTCATGGATCATGTTATGTCACATGCACCCGGATACGAAAAATATCAATCCTGGGTAAGCGGTTCTTTAATCCCCACTCCTGCCGGAATGAGCAAAATCCTGGAAGTTATATCCGAGGATTCGGGCAAAAAGGTGTTGGCAATCGATATCGGCGGCGCTACAACCGATATATTCACCGCCAGCGAGGGCAAAGTATTCCGCACAGTCAGCGCCAATCTGGGGATGAGCTACAGTATTTTAAACGTAGCTAAAATCGTGGGATTAGAAAATATAACAACGCTTTTGGATTTCGATATTGAGAATGTTGAGCTGCTTAACCGGATAGGAAACAAATATCTTAATCCCACTTCGCTTCCTGACAACGAAACCGATGCGGAAATCGAATGCGCGGTCGCTTCCAATGCCATAAGGCAGGCAGTGATCGATCATTTCAGAGTGAAGGAGGGACTATCGTTAAGCCGTCACGGCGAAGAGTTAAGTTTCAGTACCCTGTCGCGGAAAAAGAGAAAGGAAGATATCAGCACGCAATTGGAGTCCCAACTATCGGACTACGAATTGATCATAGGAAGCGGGGGAATCCTTTCCCATACTCCGCGAGATACAGCAGCGAAGATCCTGATAAACGGACTCAAACTTAACGACACCGTCGAACTCGCTGTGGACAGCATGTTCATTCTTCCTCACTTAGGAGTTCTCTCGACCCAAAACCGTGAATTGGCTAATGAATTATTCTACCGTTTCGGGATCGTGCGATTGGGTACGCTGATCGCACCGACCGGTGAGTTAAAATCAGGCAAGGAAGCTGTTGAGATCCGCGGAAAAATCAATGGCAAACAGGAAATAAAAGAAGAGATTAAAGCCGGTGAGTTGAGGTTCGTAAAGATTGAAGCGACTGAGGAATCCAAAATCAAGTGTAAAGCAAACAAGCTTAAGCTAAGATCGAAAAAGCTAACTGTCGATGAAAACGTCCCCCAGTTAATAGTAGATGTAAGAGGGAGGCCGTTTCATTCCTCAAATGTCAAATATCTTCCTGATGATCATAAACCGCCCACCAGAAGAATCGAAACACGGCAAGAGGAGATTATTCACAAAGGAGAGATTGCAGTAGATAGGAGGCTGGCAATCCCCGGTGAAGTGCTGGTTAAACCGGGTGAGACTGTTACCGCTGATCAAGTTGTCGCGAAATCAGTCAGGCAATTTCTCAGGCCTTTTTTTCTCGATATCGCCAGCAAGCTGAATATCCAACCGGAGGAGCTTACGGAATACCTGAACAAGCAAGTCGGCGATGAAATAGAACTCGATGAACCGATCGCAGAACGAAAAACTCCAATCCGCAACTATGTATTCCGTTCCCCGGTAGCCGGAACCGTAGAAAAAATACTCTCCAACGGAACAATAATAGTGAGAGAAAAACCGGAGACCTCGGGCAGTCTCGCCTCCGTAAAAGTGGCTCAAGACTTGAATATCGAAGCCGATGAGATTGAACCTTACTTAAAGGTTAAACCGGGGGATGAAGTGGAGAAAGGACAGCATCTCGCGGAAATATTAAATCCGTCCAGGAGTGTAGGTATTCGCTTTAGCAAATCACCGTTGAGGGGCAAAGTAAAATCGATCAATCTTGAGTACGGTCTGGTTATTATCGAAACCTTGATCGAGGAATTGGAGCTCACAGCCTGGATGCCGGGAACTGTTTCCGAGATATCGGATAAAGGATGTGTTATTGTCAACAATGGCATTTCTATTCAAGGAAAATGGGGACATGGAGGGGAGGTTTTCGGAAAGTTGGCGGTAGAAGAAGTTGATGCTGATTGTATTGTTGTAATGAATGAAGTCTCAGGTAAAACCCTGTCCCGGTTAAATGATGCTGCGGTTAAGGGGTTAATCACCGGAGGTTTGAACCTGAAGGATGTAGAAGAACTACAGCCCGGATATCCGATCGTCGTTACCGAAAAATTCGGAGCCGACAGAATATCCGAACCAATCTATGATATATTAAAAAGCAGCGACGGAAAACTGACGATGATTGATGGCGCAACTCAACTGAGAGTTGGAGTTAAGAGACCCCGAATTATTGTTCCGAACGGTGAATAAATTGCTTGTAATTCTGCATAATCGAATGTTATTTCAAATAGAAAATTGACAGCTAACGCGGATTATTCATAAAGAGCATTAGTCGGTAGCCGAAGGCTTGTCCTTCGGACAGCCCGCTGAGAAAACCAATGCACCGATCGGTTCAAACGAGACCCCACGTTTCAACACGGGGAGGATCACTACTTTTAATAACGACGGATTTTCATCCGTCTTGCAAAAATGCTGCTGTTTAAGATGTTACGAGCACTGAAGTCCGGGTCTCAAGTGCCGTATCCTATTTTGGCATAAATCTTGCCGAAGGCGCAAGGTTTCCGCCACCGATCATGAAGCTTATGGATAATCCGGACCAAGCAAAGTGGAGGAGATATGGCGAAGATAGCTATAGTCGGATGCAAAAGAATTCAGGATCAGCTTTGCATTGCATGTGAGAAGTGCTTAAAGGCAATTAGTGAAAAGGATGGCGAGTTCGCTCGATACGATGATGATATCGAATTAATGGCGCTTGGTAACTGCGGGGATTGTCCCGGTTTGATTATGCCCAAGGTCACGCTCATGAATGAAGTAGCCGAGATGCTGGGAAGGAATTACGATACAATCCATTTGGGAACCTGCGTGGTCAAAGCCAAAAACACCGGCGAGTGTCCGCTGGATTTCGAGAAAATCACTAAGTTAGTTAAAGAGAATTTCGGCAAGGAAGTTGTCGTAGGAACGCATAACTATTAGTCTCGATTACTATTAACCGCTTAACATTAATTTCGCAGTATCTCACAAGGAAGTGGTTATTACTATGAAAATTCACACCGATGATATAGAATTTGCCGCTGAGTTGGTGCCTGATTCGCTCAACTGGCGATATGATTATTCGGCGTCAGCCGGTGAATCATTACTAAACCACCTGTTTGAAACACGAAAACCTTGCTGGTCTGAGGGTAACCTGTTTCCATACTGGAAAGAGCTGTATCTGGTCAAACATGCCCGAAGTTCCCAGTATGATAGGTTGATCGAGCTGTCGCATCGAAATGCCGAATTAAGCGACGGGATAGTCTGTATAGCCGGATCCGGAGACGGATTCCATGGATTTAAGAATCGTCGCTGGGTTACATTGCCGGGTAATGTCCATCTGTCGGCATACATGTCGCCCCGGAAGAATGTGGAGAGTTTCCATATTGGATTTACGATACTTTCAGCGGTTTCGGTTATTCAGACGCTCGATAGAGTATCCGGATTGGAAGGCAGAGCCGGGATCAAATGGGTTAACGATATCTTGATCGATGGAGCCAAAGTTTGCGGGGTACTGGCACAAACTCAATCTCAAGGAAGCAGGGTTACCGGCGCAGTAATCGGAATCGGTTTAAATGTGGAAAACTCCCCGATAACGGATCCGACACCCTTTGTACCGACTTCTGCCTGCCTTAGAGATTTCGTCTCGAATCCCGACCGATGTAAGCAGAACATCATATTCGAGAACCTTGTTAAAATCCTTGCATCGAATTATCAAAAGCTTATCTCAGGCAAGTTCAAGGAGTTGCTGGAAGTTTACCGGCAGCGTTCAATTGTTGTCGGTCGAAATGTAACTATATATTCCGATGACTCCGAGGATAACGCTGAAATAATTCGTAAAGGAAAGGTAAAAAGTATCGGTAATAACCTGGAATTGTTCTTCGAGGAAGATTCAGGTCCGATTTTTAAGGGAAGGCTTGTAATATAGGCTAAAATTCCTTGACCTCCGATTATTAAACCCATAAATTACTTAACTTAAATAGTAACTTGTGTACGGAATTAACGCTGCAAACTTGTCAAGAATCAAATATGTAAGTCGCCAAAGATCTGTTTAGGAGATTTTGATGGAAGCACCCGCCTTGATATTTATATGCATATCGGCTTTTATCGGGGTATTCATCTTGCTCGGTTTATTAGCCCTAATTATGCGAATCATTATATTGTTATTCCCTGAATTGGAAGCAGATACTGATGCCGCGATTGTCGCTGCCATCACTTCAGCAATAACCGCACTTTATCCTGGAACAAAAATATCAAAAATAGAGGAAATAAAATGATATATACCCAAAAGCCTAAAACCATACGTGTAATGTTTATGCCCTTCCGGGACGGGCTACAGAGTTCATTCGGGGGAAAAGTACGGCTTCAGGACTTCCTCCCGGCCATGAAAAGGTCGGCTGAGCTGGGTATCCGCCATTTCGAGTTCGGCGGTGGCGCCCGGTATCAAGCTCCATTTTTCTATCTCGGTGAAGACCCTTTTGAAACCATGAAGACTATCCGCGAAGCAGTCGGTCCGGATGTTGACCTTCAGATACTGACACGCTCGGTATCCGGAGTTACCCTGACAACTCAATCTATCGAAGCGCTGCAACTTCAGGCAAAACTGATGAAAGAATACGGTACAACCTACGATAGAAATTTCGACTACATGAACGACGTGGATAATCTGGTCAAGACTGGTAAACCGATTGTCGATGCCGGCATGCATCACCAGGTATGTATCGCTCTGATGGGTTTACCATTTAAGTCGGACAAGGTTCATACCGCAGATTTTTACATAGACATTGGAAAGAGAATACTGGACAGTGGAATTCATGTCGACAGCATTTGTTTAAAGGACGCCAGCGGTACAACCGATCCCAAGACCTGTTATGAAACTGTCAAAGGACTAAAGAAGATTATGCCGCCGGAAATACCTCTATGGCAGCATACCCACGATACTGCCAGCATGGCTGTAGCATGCTACATGGCGGGAATTGAAGCCGGCGTGGACGGCATCGACCTGTCAGTTCGTCCGATGGCAAGCGGCACGGTGCAGCCGGATGTACGTTCTATGGAACATGCCCTAAAAGGAACCGGATACTCCCTCGATATCGATGGTTCTAAGATGTCGGAAATCGAAGAGATGCTGAATGAGGGAATGAAGGATTATGCATTCAATCCCACAACCACCACCGCCGATGCCAGAGTGGTTGGATTCCCGATGCCGGGCGGAGCGATTGGGCCTAATGTTCACATGATGGTTAAAGCCGGAATCCTTCACAAATATGGTGATGTGCTGGCGGAATTCCCGGTTGTTGTGGAAGCTGGCGGTGCCTGGACAAGCGTTACACCGGGCTCACAGCAATACTGGCTACAAGCTTTCAACAATGTTATGTACGGACGCTGGGAGAAAATAAATGATGGCTATGGCAGAGCGATCTTAGGATATTTCGGCAAAACACCGTTGCCTCCGGATCCTAAAGTAGTGGAAATCGCATCCAAACAGCTTGACCTAAAAGTATTCGATGGCGATCCGCTGGAAGCGGCGCCCAAGAATATAGAACCGGCGCAGAAGGCATTGGAAGAGCGCGGAATCCCTGTATCAGACAAAAATACATTCCTGGTTGTCAGCGCTATGGTTCCGGGCAAGAAAATGGAACTAAACGAAGGCATTAAATTACTCACCGGAAAACCCAAAATCGATATTCCCTTTAAGAAAAAGGAAGAACCCAAACCGGAGAAAGCTTCGGCTCCGGCGCCGACAGGGGCACCGGGACCCGCAATATCCGGCCCTATGACTTCGAAATGTGTGATTCAGGAGAACGGCAAAACTCGGACCTTCACCGTAACCGTCGAGCCGATGGGATCCTCAAATCCAGCTCAAAGTGCGGCGGTAGAAACTGCGGTCCCGCCAACCAATGGTACTCCGATTTATTCCACATTCGCTGGATCGGTGGAGATCGTCGATCTTAAGGTCAATGTGGGAGATTCGGTTACCAAGGGACAGATTGTCGCTCAGGTTGAAGCGATGAAAGCTACTCATGATATCAAATCTCCGCAGGACGGTAAAGTGGAATCTATCAATGTTGAGATAGGCGATGAAATAGACTCAACGAAGCCAATTCTAACCATAGCATAAAGGTAAAACCATGGATGCAGTCATTGATTTACTTCAACAGTCAGGTTTTGCCAATATAAGCTTTGGTAATTTTGTAATGTTTATCATAGCCGGAGTTTTAATATTCTTGGCGATTGTTAAACACTACGAGCCGCTATTGTTGATACCGATCGGTTTTGGGGCTATCCTGGCTAATTTGCCATTGGCGGAAATGGGTTCCTACGCCAACGGCATAATCGCTTTGATATATAAAAGCGGAATCAAAACCGAGCTGCTGCCCCCGATAATCTTCTTGGGAGTCGGCGTGTTGACCGATTTTCGCCCGCTTCTGGGAAGGCCGCTGACTTTCCTTTTGGGAGCTTCGGCGCAATTGGGGATTTTCATAGCGGCGCTGGGAGCGGCTTATTTATTGGGCTTCACCAACAAAGAAGCGGCCTGTATCGGTATTATCGGCGGCGCCGATGGCCCGACATCGATATTCCTGACAAGTCAATTAGCGCCTCATCTTCTCGGTCCTGTGGCTGTCGCCGCCTATAGTTACATGTCATTGGTTCCGATAATCCAGCCGCCGATTATCAGAATGCTTACATCGAAGGGTGAACGCTCAATCGACATGCCCCAGGCGATTCCGGTTTCTAAAACCGCGGTCATTCTTTTCCCCATCATCACGGGAATAGTTGCATCACTGGCGATACCATCCAGCGCGCCGTTGATTGGTATGCTCATGTTTGGTAACCTCTTGCGCGAATGCGGAGTAACCGAACGTCTGAGAAAAACTGCAGGCGGCTCCCTGATTGATATCGTAACGATCTTTTTAGGATTAGCGGTTGGCGCCACTATGGATGCCGCTCATTTCCTGTCCTTCAGTACGATCAGTATTCTTGTATTAGGAGCGGTTGCATTTGCGTTCAGTACTGCCGGCGGCGTCATTTTCGCCAAAATTCTGAACATTTTCCTGCCCGGGGGCAAGAAGATTAATCCAAGTATCGGCGCTGCCGGTGTTTCGGCTGTGCCTATGTCTGCAAGGGTGGTTCAAAAGGTAGTTTCTGACGATACTGACGGCGTTGTGAATCCGTTAATGCCCGCGATGGGACCGAATGTAGCAGGCGTTATAGGTTCTGCTGTTGCGGCAGGAGTTTTCTTAACACTTCTGATGTAATGTAACTCAGAAGATTGTTCACTACATAAGCTTACCGGAAATCGGGTTTTGTATTAAAACCCGATTTCCTTAATCGGCAGTTTTTTCAGCTATCCAGCTTTCGAACCCCTGCTTACCGAATCTTTTGAGCTTAAACTCATTAACCCAACAATCAAGATCAACTTTCTCTTGCTCCGAAAGGATCGGCTTACCTCTTAAAACCAATTTTCGGATATCCTTCGAAAGTTGATTATTGGGCGATGTTTTTGAAACCTGACTACTTCCGCTATTCCTGACCATAGTGACTCCTTCTTTTATTAATATTTTCGGAAGGAATCAAAATAGTTTTATAGCATTTTAACAGGATGTTCAAAGCTTTACCGCCCGATTCCACTTTACACATAAGAAATGTAAAGAAACTGCCAAATAGGATTAGCCCGTTTATTATAAAAACGGTTCAACTTTTGTTGGATGTTATCTTGACATAAAAAGCAGTTTTCTATATATTAATTGTTTGGGTTTTGCAGGCCAGGCGGTCGCCGCTTCGATTAAAACGGGGCGGAGGAAAGTCCGGGCTGCGCAGGGCGCGGCGCCTCGTAACGCGAGGACGGGGAAACTCGTGGAAAGTGCCACAGAAATCAAACCGCCCCGTTCTTGGCGGGGTAAGGGTGAAACGATGGCGTAAGAAACCATCCTCTCCAATGGTAACATTGGTTTGGGTAAACCCCGTCGGCAGTAAGACCAAGTAAAGGAGAAGGAGTTGCCCGCTCCGTCTGACTCCTGGGTAGGTCGCTTGAGTTTGACGGCAACGTCAATCCCAGATAGATGACCGCTAACCGTATATTATTCTACTTTATGCGGATACAGAACCCGGCTTACGGTCTGCTTTAATTAATTTAAAAGGGATAAATTTTGGAACAAAATATTTGGGAAATAGCCCCCATACCAGACGCAAAATTATCATCCCGTTTAGCCGACGAGCTTAAAATACCTCGCGTGATCGCTGATATATTGATAAATCGGGGAATTACAACCTATGAGGAAGCAAATCAATTCCTTTATCCCGATATCTCCAAACTTTGCGATCCCTACTTATTTGAGGATATGGATCGCGGCGTGGAGCGGGTTATAGAAGCGCTCAGGAACCGCGAGAATATTATGATTTATGGGGACTACGATGTTGACGGAATTACCGCAACGTCCCTTATGTTTTTGGTTCTCAATAAATTAGGCGCAGAAGTTTCCTATTATCTTCCGAACAGGCTATCGGAGGGATACGGTATATCCGAAGACGGATTGATTGTCGCAAAAGAGCGAGGCGTAAGTCTTTTGATCTCAGTTGATTGCGGAATCACGGCAGTCGAGGAAGTCCGCATGGCTAAAGAGATGGGTATAGATTGTATAATTACCGACCATCACGAACCGGGATCGGAGATTCCGGAAGCGGTTGCCGTTATCAATCCCAAACGGGGGGGAGCGGAGGTGACAGGTGTGGAGTTGGCCGGTGTTGGTATCGCTTACAAATTCGCGCATGCGATCTATCAGCGGTTAAATCAGGATGTCGAGGATGTAAAAGAGCATCTTGATCTTGTTGCGCTGGGCACCGCCGCCGATATCGTTCCGCTGGTTAATGAAAACCGCATCCTGACCAAATATGGAATCAAACAGGTTTCGCGCACCTCCAAACCGGGACTAAAAGCCCTGATTTTCGTATCGGGACTATTGGGTAAAGAGATCGGTACCGGACAGGTTGTATTTATTTTGGCGCCTCGTATTAATGCGGTCGGACGGCTTGGCGATGCGGAAATGGCGATTAAACTACTCTCCACTAAAGACGAGAATCAGGCGAACCAGATAGCCCGACAGCTCAACGAGGAAAATAAACGCCGCAAGAATATAGATGAGAAAACACTCCAGGAGGCTCTGGAACAGATTCGAGAAAAGGTCGATCTAAATAAGGACAGGGCGATTGTGCTTGCGGGAAAGGACTGGCATCAGGGCGTAATAGGAATAGTCGCATCTCGTCTGGTAGAAAAATTTCACCGTCCCACCATAATGATATCAATTGATGGAGATCAGGGTAAAGGCTCTGCAAGGTCGATTCCTCATTTTCACCTTTATGATGCTCTAAGGGAGTGCGAAAAGCTTCTGCTTCGTTTTGGCGGTCATAAATATGCTGCCGGTTTATCGATCAGTATCGATAAAATCGAGGAATTCAGGAAGCAATTCAACAACGTAGCTACTCGAATGTTATCCGATGAGGATATGACGGCAAGGATTAGCGTGGATGCCGAGATAGAGTTCGAGGATATCCATGAGCACCTCCTGGATATCATTAATATGTTCGCACCCTTCGGTCCTCAGAATATGAAACCGGTCTTTATAACCAGAAACGTAGAACTGTACGGCAATCCTTTCATCGTTGGCAATAATCACCTTAAGTTAAAGGTACAGAAAAACAATATCGTTTTGGACTGTATCGGATTCGGTTTGGGGGGATATCTTAATCAGATACTCCGCAGGCCGCTGAGGATGGATATCGCTTATGTCATCGAGAAGAATGTATGGAATGGAGTGGAACATATTCAGCTTCGGATTAAGGACCTTCGAGTAATATAGATGACAGTTCTCGACAGATTCTATAAAAAAGACCGCTCGGCGTTATCCCGAATTATATCATTCATAGAAAACCGGGAAGATGGATATCTTGAACTGCTTTCCCGAATTTACAATATTTCCAGCAATTCATACAAAATAGGGATTACAGGACCGCCTGGCTCCGGGAAATCAACACTGGTGGACAAAATTGCTATTCGGTATCTCGAAAAAGGATTCTCGGTGGGAATTATAGCGGTTGATCCCACCTCTCCATTCACCGGCGGAGCGCTTTTGGGCGATAGGATAAGAATGCAGGACTTAGCAAGCCGAGGGGAAGTCTTCATCCGTTCCATGGCGACCAGGGGTTCAGGCGGGGGCTTATCGGAAGCCACGCGAGAGGTGGCGATTGCCCTGGAGTCGTACGGATTCGATATAATCTTGATAGAGACGGTAGGAGTAGGGCAGGTGGAGCTGGATGTTGCCGGGTTATGTGATTCCACAGTGGTAGCGCTGGTGCCGGAATCGGGCGATAGCGTTCAGACCCTTAAAGCCGGATTAATGGAAATCGCTAATATTTTCGTAGTTAATAAAGCCGACAGAGAGGGGAGCGGAAGGCTGGTATCCGAATTACGGTTAATGCTGGAATCGAGGGGACAGAAGCAAAAGGAAGGCTGGATTCTGCCTGTGATTAAAACCGAAGCGATCAATGGCGTTGGAATTGATACATTGACAGATAAAATCATAGACCATAGAAAACATGTTGAGAATCTTTATACTCAGAGCGGTTACAGGGAAAAGCGGGTAAAATCCGAGCTTATTACCATTCTCGACCGTAAGATACGAGCCAGAGTGCTAAAGGAACTACTTGAAGATAATTCGGTTGACTCTTATGTGAAGCAAATAGTTAATGGAGAGTCAGACCCGTATTCCATTACTGAAAAGCTGATGAGAAAAATTACAATATAATAGTCGAAAACAGTTTAAGTTCATGGGTGTAATATGAGCGATAAATTTGATACGAAGGTCGAAACAAAGGGCGATTCAAAAGAGATTGCCAGGGCATTTGCCGAAGCCAAAAGAAAGTGGCAGGAAGATTCCGAAAACAGCAAGCTGAAACTCAACAGGAAATTCACCACCGTTTCTATGGAGGAGGTTAATCCTTTATATACTCCTGAGGATACCGGCGGAATTGAAGAGGTTGGTCCGGAGTATCTTAAAAAGCTCGGATTCCCCGGGCAATATCCATATACCAGGGGCGTTCGTCCCAATATGTATCGGGGACGGATCTGGACTATGCGTCAGTTCAGCGGTTTTGCTACGCCAAAAGAGACTAACAGGCGTTATCATTATCTTCTCAAAGCCGGACAAACAGGATTGTCGGTGGCTTTCGATCTCCCCACTTTGATGGGATACGATTCCGATAGTCCCAGGTCTGCCGGAGAGGTGGGCGTATGCGGTGTCGCCGTGGATACATTAAAGGACATGGAAATTATTTTCGATGGTATCGGATTGGAAAAAATATCGACTTCCATGACAATTAATGCGCCATCCTCGATTCTTCTGGCAATGTATTGTGTTGTTGCCGAGAAACAGGGCGTACCGCTGCATAAATTGACCGGGACACTTCAAAATGATATACTCAAGGAGTATATTGCACAAAAGGAATGGATTTACCCCCCCGAACCTTCGCTCAGGCTGATAGCCGATATTATGGAATTTTGCACAAATAATATTCCGAAGTATAATACCATATCCATTTCGGGATACCATATTAGGGAAGCCGGGGCTACTGCGGCGCAGGAACTTGCATTCACGCTCGCCGATGGTTTCTGTTATGTTGAAACCGGTATAAACGCCGGACTTGATGTCGATGATTTCGCTCCAAGGCTATCTTTCTTTTTCAATTCGCATCTCGATTTCTTCGAAGAAATAGCCAAATATCGCGCCGCCAGGCGAATATGGGCTCGCCGCATGAAAGAAAAGTACGGCGCCAAAAAGGAATTGTCGCTTCTAATGCGTTTTCATACTCAAACCGCCGGTTGCAGTCTAACCGCCAAACAGCCTGAAAATAATATAATCCGTACAGCTTATCAGGCGCTGGCAGGTGTTTTGGGAGGAACACAGTCGCTTCATACTAACTCTATGGATGAAACTCTGGCATTACCGAGCGAAAAGGCGGTAACGATAGCTTTGCGAACCCAGCAGATAATTTCTGAGGAGACAGGTGTGGTCAATACTATCGATCCATTGGCAGGCTCGTACTACGTAGAAGCGTTGACCGATAGATTGGAGAAACAGGCTGAGGATTACTTCGATGAAATAGACAGGCGCGGAGGCGTACTTAAATGTATCGAAGAGGGATTTTTCCAGAAGGAGATAGCTGATTCCGCTTATCATTATCAACTTGAAATCGACAAAGGAGAACGGATTATTGTTGGCGTTAATGGTTATGTCCACGAGGATGAAAAGCTGGAAATTCCTATTCTGGAAATAGATGAATCGGTTGCGCGGGATCAAATCGCCGCATTAAATAAGGTTAAAGAAGAGCGAGATAACGATAAGGTTCAGCGCTCACTGGGGGAGCTGAAAAAAGTAATAAAAACCAACGATAATCATATACCTGCTTTGCTTGAGTGTGTTAGATGCTATGCAACAGAAGAGGAAATCGTGAATGTAATGAAATCCGTTTTTGGTGAGTATGTGGAACCGCCGATTATTTAATGACTTAGTTTGAACTCTATTATTTAGATGCTAAAGAGTAGAAAAAAGATGATTTCTCGCATGAAATCGCAAAATACCGGTTGACATCAAAACTAACTAATCATAAATTTATAGTGTATGGAACAGAAATTTAGAATTCTATTAGCAAAACCAGGATTAGACGGTCACGATCGAGGGATTAAAGTGATCGCCGCTGCTCTTAGGGACGCTGGTTTTGAAGTTATATATACCGGCTTAAGGCAGACACCGGAACAGATTGTGGAGGCTGCTATTCAGGAAGATGTTGATGCTGTAGGAATGTCAATATTATCCGGCGCGCACATGACTCTTTTTCCGGCTGTTATGAAATTACTCAAGGAGAAAGGCGCGGAGGATATACTGCTATTTGGCGGCGGAATTATTTCCGAACAAGACGCCAAAAAGCTGCAGGAGGCTGGATGCGGGAGGATTTTCGGTCCCGGTGCGCCAACTCAGACAGTAATTGAGTATCTGAAGGATACCCTTCCGGGTCGCCGCAAAAGGGAGAGCATTCTCTAAGCCCCCTTAATACGTTTACTGCTGCGACGGTAACTTGAATAAGATACTCCGTTCTTACCTTTGCTTGTCAAGGCCCAAAAAACTATATCCGAGTTTAGTAATTACTTTAGCTAATTCAATCTATTCACGATGGCTAATCATAATTGTCTCGTTTTCCGATAATCAATAAGAATAAAGTAAGCGATTCTACAGCAATTTGGATACTGTTCCAAGAATGAGGAGTTTGTTATGTGTAAGAAGGATTTTTTGGGGACCGTCTTGAAGCTTAGTCTGTTTGTAACCCTTATTTTCTTGCTTGTTCAATCAGTGGAGGCTCAGACTAAAATCGGAGTATCATATCGACTTCGGATGCGGATGATAGAGAAGGCGATGAGCGCCGAAGCGCTGGAAAACACTAAAGCCCAGTCTGTCAGGATTATATGGGATTGGGGATATATTGAATCCATCGTTGAGGCGACAGGGTCCTGGGATGCTCTGCATGACACCTTGCACACCTATGTGCCTGAGGGCTTGGAGCCGATAATAGCCATCGGATTCTGGCATCCTGATAAGATGGATGCCCCTCCGGGAGCGCCGCCTGATTATGTCTACAAAGCCGAAAACCAGGAGGAATTCGGGGAATTCTGCTACAACTTTGCCCAGACTTTTGCAGGCGAGATAAACACTTTTATGCTCCACAATGAGCCCAATGTATTCTGGTCTCCCGATACCGGTAGCGTGAATTGGGGTAATTCCCCGGAAGAATTCGCGATGCAGGCGACAACTGCCATTGAGAATATCAGAGCCGTTATACCGGATGCTTATATTATCTACACCGGATTTTCCGGATGGTCACACGACATATACCGCCGAAGACGAGCGAATGTAGATGCTTTTGTGGATCCGATCGCCCCGGACGGTTGCCAAAATCCTATCATTGATGGTATAGATTTCCATGTTACAGGGCTGATGCTTTTAAACCCGTTTATGGAGGAGATTGCTGATTCTATTTATATTTACTGTAAGCGAAAAAACCTGGATTGGATGATTCTTGAGACCGGAGGTCCTGAAGAGCGTTTCCCGGTGGAGGAATTAGTCCCCGGCGATCCCGAGTTGACCATTTGGGAAGCAATTTACCGCTACCGAGGCGAGGATTTGATGAGTTTCGCGGAGATCAGGGACTCCTTATATACCTGGACCAGATTTTATGATCCCACCCATTTGCGTCTGCCCGAGAATCAGGGGTTTTTGGAGGGAAAGAAAATAACGGCATTCAACCACCGATTTAGAGCCTTCACCAGGCCGACCAGTTTCCGGCAGCCTGCTAAATATGTTCATTGGTTCACAGTTTATCGTACATTAGATCCCATCAGTTATTATTCTTCCCCCGTTGATCCGGTAAATGTGGGGAACCAAATATTCGAATTTCTCAGAGCCGAGAGGAAGAAGGCTTCGGCGCTTTTACTAATCGAATCCGACAGCACCGAATCGATAACCCTGGTTTCGGAAAGATATAAAGAATTCGTACAGAAGTGGTTTTCTAAGGGGAACGAACCTTCCACCCAAAACCATGTTTATGAAATACCGACCGAGTTATCCTTATGCCAGAACTATCCTAATCCATTTAATCCTCTCACGGAAATCAAATATCAGATTCCTGCCCAATGTCATGCGAAACTGGAGATATTCGATATTCTCGGCAGGAAAATCGATGTTTTGGCGGATAGCCCGCATGATACTGGCTCGTATTCTGTAATCTGGAATGCCGATGGGTACGCATCGGGAGTCTATTTCTACAGGCTAATTACCGGCGATGAGGTCATCACCAGGAAGATGGTTTTGCTAAGATAGTAATTAGCCGCGTTGTTTCTAACAGGGGTGGCATGTTTGGCCCGCCAAGGGCGAGGTTAACATGCCACCCGCCGGGATGTTCTCTATTCCAGTAGAGCATACCAACAGCTTTTGGCAGATAACAGGATAACATGTAGTATGAGTCGGATGGGTAATTGTTATGACAATGCCTGCGTTGAGTCTTTTTTTGGTAGTCTTAAAAACGAATTCACGGCTTTCGAACGGTTCGAAAGCCGTGATCAAGCAGCTTTAGAGCTTTTTGAGTGGATCGAAGTCTTTTATAATCGGATTAGACGACATTCGAAGACTAACTATTTAAGTCCTGTTGACTATGAACATAAAAACAATTAACCTTATTTTTGTGTCCACTAAAACAGGTAAGGTTCAAACCCGACCTACCGCGCTGCCAGCACCCCCTCACCCGTCTTCCCCCCGCGGAACGCGGGGCGAATCCACCCTCTCCCCCCGATAAAATCGGGGGGAGAGGGAAATAAGGTAGGTATAAAATGATTTTTAAAAATGAAGAATATCCACTCAGTTCCCCTTCTCCCATTCAGTGGGAGAAGGGGCCACGGGATGAAGGGATTTATCGTTGCGTCAGGTCGCAGCACATGAAATCCACTTTGCTGTCGGGTACGACAATAGACATGCTTATCTCTACGCCTTCGGCTCCGAGCTAAGCATGCCACCCCTACGCCGCACCTGATGCCTTTTCTGTCGGGTGGGGGC
>WJIR01000322.1 GCA_014730175.1 Candidatus Zixiibacteriota bacterium | reverse complement strand
GTCTAATAAACACCACGACTTTCGTCGTCATCTGTTCCTCAATTTTATGAGAACAGCATTTGGCGTAGATCCGGTAGAAGTTAAGATTGAGGAAAAGGTTAAAGTAGAGGAAGTGAGGGGACGAATCGATGCGTTGTTTAAATCCATTATATTCGAGTTTAAATCTAATCTGGAAGCGGAACGCTCAGCAGCTATAATCGAGATGAAGAAGTATTTCGAAGCACAGGAAGTACGTTCGGATTATCTTGCTGTTTTAACCGATGGACTTCGCTTTGAAATCTATCAATATGCGCTGGGGAAAGTTGAAAATATCTCTGAGTTTTCATTATCACCCAATGATCCTTTCGGCACTTTTTTCAATATCGATAAAATCCTCTTCGCATCCAAACCGGCGCCGCCAAGCGCGGAGGATTTGAGCGTCAGATTCGGGCCGTTCAGCGCAGTTTATCACAAAAGCAGATTGATCATGGAATCGGCTCTTGATACGCTTGGCGATGATGACGCTCTAAAAGTCAAGTTTAATGAGTGGAATACCCTGCTTTCCAGAGTATATGGCGAGAAGGTCGGGGATAGACGCCTGTTTATCACCCATACTTACCTGGCTGTTTTGATTCGTGTATTGGTTGCTAAAGCGCTATTCCCAAATGAACCAAGAAACTCGGAAGCCTATAAGGGCATGATGACCGGTGAGTATTTCTCTCGCAGAAACCTTTTGAATCTTGTTGAACCTGATTTCTTTAGCTGGGCTATCGATACTCCTATAGAAGCCGATTTTCTGGGACTGATGTCAAAAATCGAGCAGTACTTCAATGTCTATGACTTAAGCAGGATCAGCAGCGATATACTAAAGGAAATTTATCAAGATTTGGTCGATCCTGAGAGTAGACATTCCCTCGGCGAATATTACACGCCCGATTGGATCGCAGATATCGCTCTCAGAAGATTAGAGTATAAGAAAGGTGCAATATTAGATCCATCCTGTGGTTCAGGGACATTCCTGGTTGCGGTAGTGCGTAGATATATGGACTTGGGCTTGGAAGGTCCGGATTTAGTAGATGCCGTTGTAAAGAATGTTGTTGGGATCGATGTTCATCCTTTAGCGGTAATGATGACTAAAATCAATATCCTTCTTAGTCTTTCAAGTGATTTAACCGAAACCTCTCAGCCGATTTACCTTCCGGTCTATATGGCGGATACTCTGCTTGTAAGCGAAAGTTCGAAGCGACGGTCTATAAGAGTTTCGGTCTCGGAAGATGAGGAGTTTAACATCCCGCTTGAAACTATTAGAAGAGGACTGGATTTAGACCATCTTCTCAATGAATTGCTAAAGATAGCTCAGTTATCGGCAAAAAGCGAATCGGAATACGATACTATACTAAAGGGATTGGAGAACGGTTTATTGAAAGGATTTGATAATGATGAGCTTTTTTTCTGGAAGCAGAATTTCAAACTTATGGCAAAGCTAATTAAAACTAACCGGGATAGTGTCTGGAACTTCATACTGAAAAACTCATATAAACCGGCATATTTACGTCATAATAAGGTTTCTTATGTTGTCGGTAATCCTCCATGGTTAGCTTACCGTTATGTCAGGGACTCTAATTACAAAGCTCAAATCAAGCAGCTTACCATCGAGCATGGGTTGCTGGATAAAGGGGATATCAAGCTATTTACTCAGATGGATACAAGCACCCTATTTTTTCTCTACAGCCAAAAACATTTTCTGAAAGAAAATGGGAAAATCGCTATGGTGATGCCTAAGACTACCATTTTACCATCCAAGCAGCATGTGAATTTCCAGAAAACCGGATTCACAGAAATCCATGATTTCACCGATGTGACTCCCCTTTTCAACGTTCGAGCCGTTCTGGCGATTAAGAAGGGCAAGAAAGTATCCTCCCAAAATGTCCCTATCAGGTATTATGCGGGTAGCCTGCCGGAAAAAAATTTGGATTGGGAGAGAGCGTCGTTTGACCTCGATGTATCCAAAGGCAAATGGAGCTTTAAGGAACCTGAAATCCAATCGCCATACTATCATTCTCGCTTTGCGCAAGGCGCTACCATAGTGCCTCGCTGTTTCTGGTTTGTTCAGCCCGATCCCGTAGCCAATCCGTATGATGAACATCCTTATTTTATTACATCCGATAGCGCTTTCAAAGAGGCGAAAGATCCCTGGAGAACCAAGATAAACAAGAGAATGGACAAAGATTTCCTTTTTGAAACCATTTTGGCGAACGCCCTGATTCCTTTCGGAATATTAAAGCGTGAATTGATTTTTCTACCTGTCAGGATTTCAAACAGAGGTTATGAAATGCAGGATATCGATGCATTGGCAGAAAATGCCAGGTATGATGCATGGGGATGGCTGCAAGCTGCCGAGGAGATTTGGAAAAAACACAGAACCAATGACGAAATTAGGCTGCTCCAGTGGCTGAATTACAGAAATAAAGTAACAGCACAAAAGCCAAATGCTCGTTTTATCGTGCTCTACAATACATCCGGAACCAATTTAACAGCAGCGGTATATGCTTCCAAACAGATGAAAGATTTGGACTATAAAACTCAAGGATTTGTTGCTGAGGCAGTTACCTATTACTACTATCCGGAAACTCTCAAGGAAGGTGATTACCTATGCGCCGCGCTTAATTCAGATTCAGTAAACAATCAAATCAAGGACTATCAACCTCAAGGATTATATGGACCTCGACACATTCATCGAAGGCCGTTTGAGGTCTGTCCCATACCGGAGTACGACCGGGAAAATCAGCTTCATGCGGATATCGCAGAATTGGGTAAGAGTTGCCGGTTAAAGGTGCAAAAATTGCAGCCGGAATTAGGAGGAAGGATAGGTGCTGTTCGCAGAGAGGTTCGGAAAATGATTGAAGATGAAATTATGGCAATAAATGAAGTCGTTGATGAACTTCTAAAAGGCGGAAACGTAAATCCAATAACAGGTCCAAGTTCCGGTTCTTCGTCCGGTAGTGTGCAATCGGAGATTATGCTATAATATGCAGATAAAACTTAAAATCACATATCTCAGATACTTTTTTCAAATAGCAGTAATAGGAAT
>WJIR01000321.1 GCA_014730175.1 Candidatus Zixiibacteriota bacterium | reverse complement strand
CTCCATAACTCCAGGTTTTGCCAGCCAGGATGAAACCATCATCCGATGTCTGCTCTACCGAATATCCAAACTCGCTATCATCCCCCCCAAACGTGCGAGTCCAAAGAGTATCTCCACTCGAATCGGTTCGCACCAAATAAAAATCATCACTCAATGAATCCGAAACCTTCGAGGTTCCAACGATGATATAACCTCCATCATTCGTTTGTCGGATTGCTGAAGCAAAATCATCGTTGCTTTCACCGTAGGTTTGAGTCCAAAGAGAATCCCCGAGGGCATCGGTTTTTATTACAAAGAACTGAGCGTCCGTCAACCCGTAACTCTTCGTAAAACCGGCGAGAACAAAGCCGCCGTCTGACGTCTGTTGCAGCGAGTAAGCAGCATCTTTGTCGCTCCCGCCATAGGTCCGAGTCCACAGGGTGTCTCCCGGGGCTGCGGCGGTAATTGCCGTTGGTATAAGAATAAAAATAACGGTTAAAGCATAGATTCTCTTCATAATTTCCTCAGTTGTTCATACACCTAATTCATTTTCCGTCTCCTTTATAATATACCTACAACCACAAAAATTGTCAATATACATGCTAATTGCTTAATGTATGGTGCGCGGATCTATTATAAAGACGGCGGAAAATGAACTCCCGCCACTGGGATTAGATAAAGATGTACTACTTCAGCAATGTCATCCTCTTCGTATATACATTATCCCCTGCCGTGAGTTTGTAGAAGTAGATGCCGCTGGAATAATTGGACGCATCCCATTTTACTGTATGCCGTCCGGCTTCAAATTCTGAATCTATCAAGGTAGTTATCCTTTGACCGAGCAGGTTGAATATCTCCAGGGAAACATGTCCTGACTCCGGTAAACGATACTCGATATTGGTAGTTGCATTAAACGGATTGGGGTAATTAGCGCTAAGTGTTACTTCATACGGTATATTGCCGCTGCCGTCATCGAACCAGTCGGATAATTTCCAACTATCGCAGTCCCCTCGAGCGGGTGATGTCACCGCGAATCTGAATGAATCCGAAGCCGCCTCCAACGCGGGATAGTCGCCGCAGAACGCATAATAATTATAGAAACCGGGAGGGGCAAATACCGGAACCTGCTGGGTGATTCCGTGCGCCACAATTGTATCCAGCGGCGCAAGCGGAATTTCTTGATAGAGCTTCACGGGACCATACATACTATCGTCGGGAGTTTCGATCATCACCCAAACATCGGTTTCAGCCGACTGGCTCGATTCGTTTATCAATCCTCCGGTGTATTGAAAGGAACCTCCTGCTGGAACTGCAATCGGCGGATTATGAGGAAACATAGAAATTAATACGTTTCTTTCATAATAAGTTACGAATGCTCTAATATTCAGGTCGTGGGGCAGACTGGACCACTGGTCTGTGGGTAAATATACCTTGCTTCGTTCTTCTGTCGCTCCGTCGCCGTCTGTGGTCGCGTATGGGGGCGGAGTATTTAAGTATGCGAAACCTGCATGAAAATCGGCATCTCCAATGTCTAAGGGTGGGTTTATATGGATGGTCTGATAGGTGAGATCTCCTGTCAATGTTATGGTGAAAGGCGATATTAAATCATTACCAGGATAGCCATTACCGTCGTCCTCCCAAATATGAATTGCTGCTTCTCCCGCCCCCTCATAGGTTACTATCTGTATATATTTCAAGGAGCATGACTGTTCAGGCGTGAAGCGAACGCTCCACATTATTGCGGATTCAGTCCAGTTAGGATAAAAACGGGTTGGAGCGTTATCATAAGCGATCATATCTTCGGGACTAATAAATAGCTCCCCTCCTGTCTCTTGCCAGTCCACGGTCATAGGTTCAATCGGAGCAATTTTATCTGCTCGGGTAGCAAACAGATTTGCAGGAGCTAACAGAAAGACCGCCAAAGCCATAATACAGAAAATGGGAATCTTCATAATTTACTCCGTATCATTTTTGTTAAGTCTGTTTTGGCAGCTAACGAGAGAGTGCGCGAGAATGATAAAGGATTTGTCAATCAGACCCATATCCTCATAAGGTAACTGCCATTGGTTATTCTTCAATAGATGTCGCATTGGAGAGAACGCCCCTTGGAGTAAATCCATTTTAGCGAAACAAGGGGAAATATCCTCTTATATATGTAATTTCTCTGCTAAAATCAAGCGAAATTTGTGGTTTTAGTATTTGTGTCTGCGTGTGTTTAATAATCGGCTCATACTATGCGAAGTAATCCAATCGAAAGCGTTCAGTCCTTGTCTAACGAAACTTAACCTATATTATTCATAAATTTGGTCGCCGGTAGCGGAAGCCTTGCGCTTCCGGTATTTCTTTGGAATCTTCAATTACAGTCTGTAAATATTCTAATTCACTTGAGCTACCGAAGGGCAAGCCTTCGGCTACGAATTAATGTTTTTTATGAATTAACCGGGTTAAGCTCCGCGATTAAATACCGCATTCTGTGGGAGACAGTCGGGGCAATGACGGTGAGTGAATTTACTGCGATTCGGAAATTTCCCAACGGTACGGCAAGTTGACGAGAATGGAATCCATGGATGTGAAAAAACACAATTCCCAAATTTGTTGGGATTTTTATTTGACACAATTGATTATCTATGCTAAAAGGGAATAGATATAAGCACATCGGTTTATCATCGGAAGGTACTATTTTCTTCCGCTCATCGAACCGCGATCTAAAACAATATATAAAATGGAGTTAAGAAGTATGTACGGTAATACCGACTCATCAGGTAATTTCGGTGTTTATAATTCGTTTAGTTGTCGCAAAATAGCGATTGCCAATCAAAAAGGCGGCGTTGCCAAAACCACCACCGCCGTCAATCTTTCGGCGGCGCTGGCTAAAACAGGCAAGAAAGTGCTGCTTATCGACTGCGACCCCCAGGGCTCTCTGTCTTCCTGGTTTACAGCCAATAATGGCGACAAGCGGCTTCATCTCGGTCACGTTCTCACCGGTAGAATCCCGCTGGTCGACGCTATCAGCGAGACCGGATTGGATAATCTGTTTATCGTGCCGGGGATAGGCGATATCGATGAAGTGCGATCTATTTTCGAAATCAGCAGCAACCGTCATTCGGTTTTCAAGGAAGCGATCGAAGCGGTACCCACGAATCACGATTTTATTATTTTGGATTGTCCATCCTCCGATGGTGATTTTCTTCTCAATTCGTTGGCTGCAGTCGATGAAGTGATAATACCGGTACAGACGGAGATATTGGCGCTCAATAGCACCTTATCCTTTTTGGAGAAATTGAGCGATACTCGTAATGCATATAATCCCTCTCTGAAGATTAGCGGATTCCTTGCGGTTATGTTTGACGGCCGCACCAGGCACTCCCATGATATATTGGAAAAAATGCGTCAGTCACCGAATTTGGGTGACAAAATCTTCAGCACGATTATACGTAAGAATGTCCGCCTTGCCGAAGGCGCCATGAAAGCGGGTTCTATCCTGCAGACCTCGCCCTCTTCTTTCGGGGCGGAAGATTATATGGCGCTCGGCGATGAATTGTTAGGCGGCATCGCGCAGAGGACTGATTCGGAAAACGAATCGGCAAGTAATGAGGAAATCTCCATAGGCGCATCTTCCGAATAAAGCGAAGGGGGTAGACCACAACTATATCGGGTGCAGCGGATTATGATCGATAGACGCCTATAATCGTCCGACAGCCGACTGAATACAAATTGGGGGGGAAGAACCCCATCAATTTATGCGGGGCAATCAGCAACCTGAGTAATGCGGGGAGTAGCTACCGAATAATTGTCGAAAAATCTCAAATATCTGAAGTATTAAATGGAGTAAATCTTCGCTCCATTCACCAAACATTTGCCGATAAGATTTAATACAGTTATATTGGCGGGATGGAGATTGAATATTGGCAGATTTAGATTATAAAAAGATATCCGGCGGTCTGTTCGTCAGTTTCGAAGGGATTGATTACTGCGGTAAATCAACCCAGGTTAGGTTGTTGTCGTCAACTCTTTTGCGCGAAGGATACGGTGTGGTGGTGGTGCGGGAACCGGGCGGTACCGAGATTTCCGAGAAAATCCGGGACATACTTCTGGACACCGCCAACAAAAGACTTTCCGCTGAAGCGGAATTGCTTCTGTATGAAGCCTCCCGGGCGCAATTAACCCGTGAATTGATTATTCCCGGGAAGCAGGCGGGAAAGGTCGTACTCTCGGACAGGTATTTCGATTCCTCAACCGCATACCAGGGCTACGGACGGGGATTGGATATCGAATCGATTAAGAAGATGAATTTAGTCGCGTCCGCCGGCATAAAACCTGATGTAACCTTTCTCTTCGATCTCCCCGCGGAAACCGCTCAGGCGAGATTCTCCAGCGTTCCGCTATTTAAAGATCGTCTGGAGGAGGAAAAAATCGATTTTCATCGTCGTGTCAGAAACGGTTTTCTGGAAATAGCCAAATCGGAACCGAAGCGGTTTAAAATCATCCCCGCCGAAGACGATATAGATTCTATATCGGAGAGGATTTGTTCCGAGATTCAAACATTACTGTAGGTCGATACGTTTTATCGGTTTCGATTCGGATTATAGTAAGGAAGGGTTAAAACCCGTGGCTATTAGAGAAGCGAATCTCTCCCGCGTTAAAACGCGGGGTCTCTGTCCGGAACCGTAGTATTTTTCATTCGTCATCACCCGCGTCGAAACCATAAAGGATTCGACCTGCGATATCCGAACATACACTTCAATACGCATCGGGGGGATATTGTCACCACAGGCGAAAAAATGGTTAGTGCTGTTTCCTTATGTCTTAGTGGCGTTAGCTATCTTCAGCTTTGTTTATGCTGATTATGATTCTTATGACTATGATTTGAAAAAACTCTGCCGGGTGGCGATGACTATCGAAGAACGTTATGCTGAAGAGGTGGAGCTGGATAGCATTATCGAGAATGGTATAAACGGGATGCTGTTTTCGCTGGATTCATACAGCCGTTACCTCAAGCAGGACGATTATCGCGATATCCTGGATTATACTCACGGCGAATTCGAGGGGATCGGGATCGAGGTCGATATGCGGCAAAATAGCCTGATTATAGTTTCGGTATTGGAAGGGACGCCCGCTTATCGCGCCGGATTAAGGCCGGGCGACAAAATCATCTCGGTGGATGGAAAACTCACTTCGGAGCTTTCCCGGAGAAAAGCCTTGGAACTGATGCGTGGACACGCCGGCAGTTACCTGTCGTTCTCGATTCTCCGTCCCGGATTTCCCGATTTTATAAGCTATAAACTACCCCGGGAATATGTGGAAGTTAACTCAGTACCGTTTTATACCTTACTGCCGGATGGAATCGGCTATACCCGACTGACCCGGTTTACCGAAACCAGTTATGCGGAGATGAAAGAAGCTCTCCGCAGCTTATTAGAAGATGGCGCAAAATCGCTGATTATAGATCTTCGCTCTAATTCCGGCGGACTATTGTTAGAGGCGGTAAAGGTTGCCGGTTTATTTATGGAATCCGGCAGAATGGTGGTTGAAACCAGAAGCCGAAATGGGGATGTCAACCGGCATTACTCCTCGAATGATGGACTTATTTGCACCGAATTACCTCTTGTGATTTTAATCGACGGCGGTACGGCATCGGCGGCGGAAATCGTTGCGGGCGCTATCCAGGATTGGGATCGGGGATTAATCGTAGGGAGTAATTCCTATGGCAAGGGATTGGTGCAGCGGATCCTAAAGCTGGATTCCTACTCAGCCCTGAAACTAACCACTTCCAAATACTATACACCATCGGGTAGATGTCTTCAGAAAGATACGGAAGCGGGAAAACTGGATATGAAAGACTACAATTACGCCGGAGATTCATCTCATCCCGTGTATTACACCTCCACAGGCCGTCAGCTTAGCAACGATGGCGGGATACAGCCGGACGTTGCAGTAATACCTGTCGATGAAACCGAACTGATTAAAGCGTTAAAACGACAAGGAATGCTATTCGATTTTGCTGTTAATTATGTTGCCGAATACGGAATGAGTATCGATTCGAATTTCGTTGTTGATGAGAACATAGTCAGGCAATTTAAAGAATATCTGCAGGAAGAAGATTTCGATTATAAACCGGAATTCGAAATACGATATGATTCCTTCCTTACTTCCTTTTCTTCTGAGAGGCTTTCGGGAGAAATGAAAGAATATCTCGATGATTTCGGAGATAATCTCGAAAAATTAAAACTCGAGATGTTCGACACTGATAGGGAGTTGATTAAATGGGCATTGACCGAGGAGATTCTGACAATTAAGTTGGGACCGAAAGCGCGTTACCGGTTGGTATGGTTGAAGCAGCACCCGGAGATAAAAAAGGCTCGGAAGATACTGAATTCACCTGAGGTATACAGCAACGTTTTAACCGGGATATTCACTGATACTATTAAACCGTAGCCAAAAACTTGCCCGCCTCGGGAGGGTTTACACGCCTTAGGAGTGACCAAGGGATGCGACAAAGGCGCGTTCCTCCAAGACTGCTATGATTTGATAAGGTTAGGCGGGACAAGAATGTCCCGCCTCCCTGTAAAAGAACCGGGGAAACCTTAATAATCCAGCGTTAATATCCGTCCATTGGTGAAGTTGAAAAATCTCTCCTTGTCAGCAACCATCACACCATCCATTAAATCCTCAGCACTTTCACCCGCGGCTTTCAAACATCCCGGACATGCCATCACCGGTACTTCCATCTTAATTAACTCAGTTAGCTGAGTATGCGAGGAGGGAAAATGTTCGAAAGCAATATCTTTGGAATCACTTAACACATTACGCACGCCATCGATGTCAAAATAGACTAAAACATCTTTATCCTCCGCCATTATCACCGCCATCTGCAACGCCATCAAGACCTCATGGGGATCGCTCGGACCTTTGGTTATATGGATGAATACACCATCATTTTCCGGTTCTTCCTGAGCTGTGTATTCGACTTTTTGGCTGCAACCTACCAATAGTGAAAATGCTACAATCAAAATCAACGCAATTTTCGGGTACATAATTACATCTCCTTATTTTTGAGAATTGTTCACGTTATAATCATATATTTATAAGACTATGTTTTAAGTGCTTTTATGTCAATTTCTATGTTTGCCATTTCTAAAGTTATTCAGAAAATCGTTGTAAATGCATCGCATTGAGTGTATATTCATCATAAATATTTTAATTTTTTATTAAGTGAGGTTTGTGGTGAAAAAACTCGAAAATCTCGAATGGAAACCTATGTGGGTATCACATCTGGGCTGTATCAAAGGCTGCCTTAATTATCTGGGTATTAACATGTCGGAAGCCTGGTTGTTCGGTATAACCGGACATGCGTTTATATTGAACATGCATGATGTCGTCTGTCCCTCCGGTCCAACCGCCTGGAAATCGGAGAAAATGTATGAACTCGGAACGAATGTCGGATTCCGGGTGGAATATATTGAAAGCTTCAAAAGCCAGGACGATTTCGCTGAAAGGCAAAAGCAAGCCTGGAAGATGGCTAAGGATGCTATTGATAAGGGACTTCCTTGTATCGGCTGGGAATTGGCAGTCCCGGAATATTACGTGGTTAATGGATATGACGATACCGGCTACCATTATTCGGGACCGATTATCGGTGAGTTTAAGCCTAAGCCCTGGAATGAGTTAGGCGACAGCGGAATCGGCGTTTTATTCATGGGCGTTGTAAGAAAAGCTGATCCGAAAGATGAAAAAACCGCTGTCAAAAAGGCTTTCGATTTCGTTTTGGAATATGCGAAGTATGAAGAATATTGGCTGCCCAAGTATAAAGGTGGATTACAGGGATTTGATAGCTGGATTGAAGCCATTAAAAACGATACCGCTGATAACTTTGGTATGGCTTATAACTCTGTTGTATGGTGCGAAAGCCGTCACTATGCTGTGGAGTTTTTGGAGGAGGCGAGAGATCGACTCCCCGAACAGGTATCCGGATTGCTTGAAGACGCCAGGGTGCACTATCAAGTTGTTGCCGATTGTATGAAGCAGGTTTCGGAGCTGTTCCCCTTCCCGCCTAAGGGTGAAGAGGTTAAGGATAAGGATAAATGCAACAGAGCCCTTGAACTCCTGCAAAAAGCGCGTGATGCGGAGGAGATGGGATTGAACACAATTGAGGAAATAGCGATTGCGCTTTAAAAAATAAACAAAGACTGTGGAGTGGTATTGTGACAGATAAGAGTGAAAGAATTGACTGGGCTGATGAGAAATGGAAGCATCATCTTATAGGACCGCGAAAATTTATGCTGCGGAAAGATACTCGCACTCTTATCGCCCAGTGGCTTGATATAACGCCGGGGATGACAATTGTGGATGTCGGTTGCGGTTTGGGTTATCTCGGATATACTTATTGGGAGTTCTTCGGCGAGGGCGGTAAATACTACGGTGTGGATGAATCGGAGGAATTGATAGAAGAGGCGGCGGAATTATCCGGTAATTGGGCGGTTGGCGGTGAGGCACATTTTAAATCGGGCGATGCTTACAGCCTTCCATTTGAAGATGATTTCGCGGATATCGCGATCTGTCAGGCGCTTCTGATGCATCTGGATGATCCGGTCGAGGTTTTAAAGGAAATGAAACGAGTTGCCAGACCAGGTGGACAGGTGGTAAGTATCGAACCGGATAACCTGTCGGCAAGTCTCCACAAACCATATACCTCAATCCCTGAACTAACGATGGAAGAGGAATTGTTTAGGAACAAGATTACGCTTATCTGCTATAAGGGCAGGCTTAAATTGGGCAAAGGGGATTACAATATCGGAGTGAAGATCCCTCATATTATGAAAGAACTCGGTTTGGACGATATTGATATTCGTCTGAATGATCAGGTATGTTTTGTTGAACCTCCGTATGAATCAGAAATGGAAACAGAATATATCGGGAATAGAAAGAAGCATTTTATCACCGAACAGTTCGAATTTGAGTTAGAGGAGACCAAAAAGGAATTCATAGCCGGCGGGGGCGATCCGCAGGAATTCGAGGAATTCAGGAAATTAGCTATCCGTCGTCGTGATGTGATCAAACAGCAACTGGATGACGGTAATTTTTCCATCTGCCACAGCAACCAACTATTTTATATCAGAGGAACCAAACCGGCTTGAGTAGATGCTGACAATACGGTGTAAAAAGTGTAAGGGTAAGATTTTTAAATACAACAAAATCGGTAAAGGGCGCGTGCTTCGGTGCTGGTTTAGTAGAATCCGTAAGGATTATAGTGTCAGGGATGGAAACGAAGTTAAATGCGAATGCGGGAATCTAATCGGTATTATAGAGGGACCGAAAGTGAAGATGAAACAGAACGCCTTCGAATATTCGGGCACAAAAGTTAGGAAGTAATTATTCTAAATTGCATTGTGTCAGATTTTCCCACCGGCGATAAGTTCCGATGATTCCGGCGGGAAACGAATTTCCCGCCTGCAGATACTATTGCGTGATTGCACCCAACAGCATAAAAATGTACCGCCGACAGCGGGGATCAGCATTTTGTGATAGCACGCCATACGTCAATTTCATCCCGCATTCCGCGGGATGAAATTGGCTCTTTCCAGAGGGGAATAAATATCGGCAGCAAGCTACCGACCTACTCGCGGAATTCATGTCAGGGGGATAAATCCTCTGACCTACCCGCACAGAGGATCTTTATAAGCCCCTTGTCCGGAAGAACAAGCGCGCCAGAAGCGCCTGAACCTTCGGTTACGGGCTGGTAGTCCCAATGAATTATCCCGATTAAGCGCTCTCCACCTGATGCAGATGCACATCCGTCTGCGGGAATGGAATCTCGATACCCTCCTTATCAAACTCCTCTTTTACCGCGCGCATAAGATAAAACCTTAATGGCCAGTAATCTCCCGTTTTGCACCAGGGACGATATACGAAATTGACGGATGAATCAGCGAGTTCGATGACTTCAATTGTGGGTGCAGGATCTTTAAGTACCCGCTCCTCGGAATTAAGAATGTTCATCAGTATGTCGCGGGCTTTACCGATGGGCGATGAGTAACCGATACCTATCACCAGGTCGATTCTGCGTGTATCCATTGCCGAGTAGTTGACAATCGAACCACCCCAGATGGCACGGTTAGGGATAACTATCTTACGGTTATCCGGAGTAAGCATGGTGGTTGCCATTAAGTTTAGCTCAGTTACCGAACCGGCATGACCTCCCGCTTCCACATAGTGCCCGGTGGTGAAGGGTTGATTAACAAGGATCATCACGCCTGCGGCTAAATTCCCCAGGGATTCCTGGAATGCAAAGCCGATTACGAATCCGGCAACTCCAAGTCCGGCGATAAGCGGTGCGATATCGATTCCTAGTCTGGGTAAGGCAACCATCAATACGATCACCCACATTACTTTTCTTGAGATATCCACAGCGAATTTTTGCAGCATCTCGTTAACACGGCCGGACTTCATCAAAGCTTTCCGGAGCACATTGACGATAGCGCTGATTATTATTTTACCGATTATGATAATCAGTAAAAATACCAGCACATCAACGGCGAATGCCGGACCTTTCTCAACAATCCAGGCGCGGATGCTTTCTAACCAGGATATTTCTTCCATTACAACTCCTACTTTTGAGTTAATGAGTTTTTATTCTATATGATTAAAGTTCGATAATTCATAAATTCCGATGTTGGCAGCGGAAATCCTGAGTTTTCCGTATTTATTTGAAAATATATACTAAATTCATTTTAGTTTCAAATCCCTTCTATCCCGAAGCTCAAGCTTTTAACTACCGATTGAAGTCTTTATGAATAATCCGAGTTGAGTTTCAATTCCGGAACTTAGCATTTTGTATTATGGAAACCAGTTTGCGCGGATTATAAGCAATTAGACTAATGATGCGCAACCAAAAAAGCTCCCGTTATAAAAACAGGAGCCTTTTCCTACCTACTACCACCCCTTTGAAATCTACTTAATTAATGTCATTACCCTGGTCTGAGTTTCACCGCCGACAGATAATCGATACAGATACAATCCAGAGGGGTAATCGTCTGCATTGAACGAAACCGACTTATTGCCTGTATCCTGGTACCCGTTGACCAATGTAGCCAGTTTTTTACCCAAAAGATCATATACGGAAAGAGAAACGAAGCCTCTCTTCGGGACGTTGTACTGGATAATGGTCGACGCATTGAAGGGATTGGGGTAATTCCCAAGCGCCACTACACCAGGCATAATCTCTTCATCGTCAATCCCGGAAACCTGCAGTGAGGAAGTAAAGGTTGTCGTGTAGATGAAATCACCGGTAGTATTTCCGTTACCATTAGCGGCATTTCCGGCGGCATAGAAAGTGATCTCCTCGGGTGGGTCCACCGGCGCTGTCCAATCGAATGACCAGGACACCGGACCGTCATCGACTCCATCATAAGTGCCGGTAAATGTATGCTTTACGTATGACTTGTTATTGGTGGTGGATTGCTGAGTATTTGTTTCGTCGGTGATGGTAATCGAGCCCAACTCCTGCGGGGTGAGTTCAAATCCCCATCTGGATTGGTCGGGATCGGAAAGTGTAACAACAAATGTGTAAGTTTCCCCCGGCATATAATTTTCCGGTCCATCGATAGTGAAAGAACCGTCGCCGCTATTTAAGGGATTGCCAAAATGGCAATCGATACAGGTACCTTCACCCGGCGCACCTGTTTTTTCGTCCGGCGGACCAGCAGACCATGCATAAGCTATAACCGGTACTAAAATGAATAATAATAAATTTAGCTTTTTCATAAAACCTCCTCGGGAATCAGTATTCGAATTTAAACTCCTGAAAACTTGTTGTATTGATTAGGGCTAAAACTCGACCATTTTAGTAAATGTTCCCTTTCAATCTTAATTTAACAATCGAAATAGCAAACATATTTCGGCAAACCGAGATTACCAAGCGGTCAGCCTCCGGATTGAATTCACAATTTATGGGATATATGAATTGTTTACTATTATTGACGATAATACTAATGAATAATTGACAGGATTGTTATGAAACACAGCAATAAATATATACCGTTCAATAAGAAATCCGAGGTTATTAAGCTGGCGTTAATCGTCATTCTACTACTGGTTTGCGTAAGGCTGTTTGTTTTTAAGACTCACTCAGTTAGCTATGTCGGTATGCGTGAGACCTTGCCGGAGGGCGATAAGCTGCTTATAAATACGATCTCATATACCTTTGAGAAACCTAAAGCCGGCGATTTGGTTTTAATACATCATCCATTTGATTTCGAGAATGATTTAATCAGAAGGGTGGTTGCAGTCGAGGGGGATATAATACATATAAAGAACAAGGTGTTATATGTTAACTCCGAACCGATTCTGGAGCCGATCGGTGTGGAATATGCCGATCAACGAATTCTTCCGGAGGAAATATCTTTCAGGGATAATATCGGTCCGATGCAGGTTCCATCCGGTACGGTTTTCGTGATGAGCGATAATCGGGATGTCGCCGAGGATAGCCGGATCTGGGGAGTGATAAATATTAATGATATCATCGGTAAGGTCGATTTGATCCTGTATTCTTTTGAACCGATCCCTAATCCACCGGAATTTAAGAGCCCCTATATTCTACCCCTGTTCAAAATAATATATAATAATACTGTCAGATTCCCCTCAAGACTTCGCTGGGATAGGATTGCGGTTGACGTATGATT
>WJIR01000320.1 GCA_014730175.1 Candidatus Zixiibacteriota bacterium | reverse complement strand
CCCACCCATACATCGAATGCGAGGGATTCCTCGGTTGAATTTATGAGGGTACCGGTATACCCAAAGGAACCTCCCGGCTGAACAACTATGGGATCATCATCCGGAATCATATCAACCTCACAGCAGTAGGATGGCTCCTGAAATTTCATTAGCCAGCAATATCCATCAAATGTACCGGATGCTACATACACATTCTCGGCTATCTGTGCAACCGCAAATAACCAACTTCCTTCTTCAGTCGGATAGATACTTGACCATAACTCATTGCCGTCCGAATCGGTTCTCAGCATAAATCCCGCAGGATTCCCTCCGCCGTGGTAATCTATCTTCCTCCCTACTATGAGATAGCCCCCGTCCACGGTCTGCAAAACATCGCGGGACTGATTCCAATAGGGAGCATCTCCAAATTGCCGTTCCCATTGCTTATTCCCCAGGGAATCATACTTTGTCAGATAATATACGAAGTATGAAGGATAGCCCCAAATCTCTTTGTTTCCTGCCGCTATGTAACCTCCATCCATTGTTTGCTTAACTGAGTAGAATATCGAACCCGGTCCTTCCATTTCCAAAACATACCATTCTTCTTCCCCGTATTCGTCTGTTTTAATCAGGTAGCCAGCTTCTGCGTTGCTTCTGTAACCGGTAATTATGTATCCTCCGTCAGAGGTCTGTTTAATTGAATTGGCGTAGTCGGTACCGAAAGTACCATGAGTGTTAGACCATAATGTACCTCCTAAGGAATCGGTTTTTACAACCAATATGTCCGTTGCATCGTCATATTCAGATGCATAGGTTTTCCCCGCCAAAATATATCCACCATCGTCGGTTTTATCAGCGCTATAAGCATAATCATCATGCTGAGTACCAAAAGTGCTACTCCATAGTGAGTCGCCACTTTCGTTCATACGAACTAACAGAAAATCCCTAGAGGATGGCCCGGTACCGCATCCCGCTCCCATATAGCCATCATCGAGTTCAAAAATGGAATAATACCTGTGAAAAGGCTCTCCCCCAAAGGTGGAAATCCAAAGAGCATTTCCCATACTATCTGTTCTTATAAAGCTCATATCGCATCCTAATATGAATCCACCATCTTCAGTATTATGCACATCATATACTCGACCGATGTTATATGTTTGAACCCATAGAGTATCCTGCCCTAATGTGGCCTCTGCTAAAGCGGTAAGGAAAACGATAGAAACTATTAAAAGAATTCTACAATTTATCATCTTATACTCCAATGCCATTTTTATTTTAGGGGTAGGTTACACCCACCCCAATTCTTAGAAAGGATTTAATGTTTTATTTCACAAGCCCCATCTTCTTGGTCACTTTCAATGAGCCCTGCGTAAGTTTACAGAAATAAATACCCGATGGGTAATCCTCAGCATCCCACACCACCGTGTGGCTACCCGCATCCTTGTATTCATCTACCAATACCTCCACTTTCCTGCCCATTAGATCATAAACTTCTACCTTTGTATGCCCAGACTCGGATAGCATGAAATCAATACGCGTATTGGCATTAAAAGGATTTGGGGATCCATCGAGTTTTAACTTCGAGGGTAAACCAGTTTCTTCTCCGCCGGTCGGCGCTCCAGCGCCGATGGTGGTTTCCATAACACTCCATTCGCGGTTGCCGTCTGCTAATGGCGCGCCTTCCACCGTAAATTCAAACCATACCGAGTCGCATTTGGAAGGGTAATTACCGCCATAGGCGATGTAGCGATAATCGCCAATAGGCGCATAGTTGGGAACATTCTGGCGAAAATGACGCGTAAGGAATTCCCCCGGTTCCAATGGTTCGGTTCCCTCGAACAAACGCGTTTGGAAAAACTGATCTTCATATATCACACCCACCCACACATCATTTACGAGATCTATAGAGGTTAGGTTTATAAGTCTCCCGGTATAACCAAATGAACTGCCGGGTTGCACAATCACAGGATCATCATCAGGAATCATATCAACCACACAGCAGTAAAGCGGTTCCTGTAATTTAACCAGCCACATATCCTCATCAAATCCACCTGATGCAACATATTCATTATTTCCGATACTTTCTATAGCTTTGAGAAAGTTGTATCCTGGACTGCCATAAATCCTTGTCCAAATTTCATTTCCTTGCCAGTCGGCCCGAATGATATATGCTTCTGATGGCGAACCGGAATAAGTATCTCTGGTTGATCCGACCATAATATAACCGCCATCAATAGTCTGATTCACATCAAAGGCAGAACTAAAATCATTGGCGTTACCATATTGTCGCCACCACTCTTTGCTCCCAAGTGAATCATATTTCACCATATAAAGCCTGTAATAGTAATCCCAATCGTAATTGTAGTTTCTGCCAACGGCAATATATCCCCCATCGCTTGTTTGCTTCACAGAACTGAACAATTTATCGTATCCGTCCCATTCCAAATTATACCATTCAGGCTCTCCCTGAGCATTAATCTTAAGTAAATAAGCTCTTCCCATATCATTGAAGTAACTATAACCGGCTATAATATATCCTCCATCCGTTGTTTGCTGAATAGAATATAGATATTCGGAATTAGACCAACCGTAAGTGTGAGTCCATATAGTGTCACCATCGGAATCAATTTTTACGACATACCAATCTAGATTACCGGCTCCGAATGAACGGGTATCACCAGCCAATATATAGCCTCCGTCATTGGTCGATGCTATAGCACGCCCATAATCTGAATTATAACCACCATACGTTTTACTCCATAATAATGTCCCAGTATCACTAACTAAAGCCATTCGTAAATCACTATTCTTAGTGCCGACAACCATATAGCCCAAATCATCTGCTTGACTAAAAACTGCTTGTTCAGCAGAACCTTCGATTATAGTTGTCCAGATAGTATCTCCTAAACTATCAGCCTTTATTAATTGCCCTCCCACATTATCAATATTCCCAATTAAAATATACTCAGTATCCTCAGTTACTAATAAGTCGTTGCTTTTTTCTCGGTGAGATCCACCATATAGACGGGTCCATAACGTATCCTGCGCGAAGGTTGCATCACCAAATGCATTGCAGACCATTAGAAACCAACCTACACACAATACAAATCTATACATTTATACTCTCCTGAATTAGTGCTGCTGAGCAACCTTACCCAACAGCACGGAACATAGTTCTCCAGCGTCAAAGCTACTCGCAACAACTTGCTATTTGACTAATGCCATTTTCTGCGTCGCTTGTACTATCCCCTGCGTTAAAACGCAAAAGTAAACACCTGATGGATAGTTTTCCGCATTCCATACTATGGAATGTTCGCCTGCTTCCTTGTATCCGTCTATCAAGATATCTACTCGCTTACCTATGATATCAAAAATCTCCAGCTTTACATGGCCATCCTCTGATAGCTTATAATCTATTCGTGTACGGGAGTTGAACACGTTAGGATAATTACTCAACTGCATTGTTGCCAATGCCCCCATCAATTCACCTCCATATTGCCTCGGATTATCAGGCGGCACATACAAATGCATCTG
>WJIR01000319.1 GCA_014730175.1 Candidatus Zixiibacteriota bacterium | reverse complement strand
TCTCCATTATATTTTCCATGGCGGAGGTAATTTTGTTGATGGTGAGGGGTTTCTTGATAATGCCGTCGACACCGAGGTCCCATGCCCGGTCAAACATCTCCTGATCTCCATTACCGGTAATCAGTATAAATATAGCATTGTCATCGAGCTTTTGCGAGCGCTGGAAAAATTCCAATCCGTTGATACCGGGAAGATAATAATCGCATATAATCAGGAAGAATCGATTCCTCCACATTAGTTCCAATCCCTCTTCACCGCTCCCTACCGAAGTGAGATTACGCTTGTCATTATTAAATGTCGCTTCTAAGGATCCGCGTACAAACTCATCGTCGTCAATTACTAAAGTTTTGTTGTTACGAATTAAGTCAATCATCATACAATAGCTATTCGGTATCAGTTTTTCTAATTTTAATTTCAGAAAAATTAAATGCAAGTAATGTGCCAACCAAAATCCGGCATCGGAAACCGGCGGATTGCTTAAAATAAGCAGGATAATAACAGGATATAATGTCTAAATTAAGAAATATTGCATTAAAAATTCGAATTGATTTAGAATTTTCTCCAAAGTTAAGCGAAATACTCTAAATAAAATTCTTGCGTTGATAATTATTTTATATTATTAATAAGCAGTATAAGTAAAACTCCATTTCCATTATCTCCAATTTCGCTTGACAGTTCATTTTCTTGATAATTAAATGGAATGGTTTGGATTGGAAGCTAAAGTGTGAGTTTGGTTGATATCACTAAATCGCTCGAGATGAGGCATTATGGGAAACGATGCACACGAAGAGACATACAAAGAATATATAGTCAATAATATCGGAAAGCAGAATTTTCAGTATCTCGTCGAAAATTCATTGAACGGTATCAGCATCATCAGAAATAACAGGATAGTTTATCGTAACCGTAGGGCTGTTGAGATTTTCGGAACGCTGGAGAATAGGCAGAATTTACTCACCGCTGATTTTATTCATCCCCAGGACAGGGAAGTTTTCGAAAATGTGTCGTCTAAAATTACCGGAGGATTTACAGGATACTTGGATTACGAATTTCGTTTTCTACCCGATGAAAGTAATATCGATTCTTACAGATGGGTAAGAAACCGGGCAAGTAATGTTGAGGTGGATGGAGAAATGGCCGTATTAATAGAAACTACGGATATCACCGAAAACAAGGCTATGGAGAGAGTCCTGAGAATTCAGGATAAAATGAACACCGTGGGCAAAATGGCGGCTGGAGTTGCTCATCAAATCCGCAGTCCTCTGTCAGGGCTTAATTTATACATAAGCGCTCTTAAAAACAGCCTCCTGACATCCGAAGTTAGGGAAGAAAGCAGCAAATTGCTTGAGCAAATAGAAGCAGCATCATTGAAAATTGAGTCAATCGTAGAAACAGTTATGCAGTTCTCACGGAGCGGACCGGTCAGGGCAACTCCGGTTGATTTAAACAAGACCCTCAAGGATTCAGTGTCATTGATAGAGGCATCCTTGAAAAAATCGAACATTACAATACATCTCAGAACGGATAAAGACATTCCGCAATTTATGGGGGATCCTGATATAGTTGAGCAAGTTATATCCAATATTCTGGTTAACGCTATGGAAGCTCTCGAGCATAAGGATGACGGAGAAAAGGCAATTGAGATCAGGTCTTTTGCCCGTGGGCATCTCGTAATCGCAAAAATCGGAGACTCCGGTCCGGGCATTCCGATTGACAAACGAGATGAGATTTTCGAACCGTTTTATAGTACAAAAAAAGGCGGTACCGGTTTAGGATTAGCATTAAACCAGCGAATGATAACCCAGTTTGGCGGAGAGATCCGAGTCGGAACTTCATCGTTAGGCGGCGCCGAATTCACTATCGCCATGCCGTTAAAAAAAACCAGCGCATAATCGTATTCACACTTGCCTGGGGCTGTTTACTACATGTGTTCTCCACTATCCTCACCATGCATTTTTTCCATCTCTTCCGCGTATTTTTCGGGATCCTCTTCGAACTGCTCTTTGCAGTATTCGCTGCAGAAATAGTAAGTCTCCCCTTCATATTCCATTCTGGGAGTTTCCTCGGTAATTTCGACATCCATTCCGCATACTATGTCATGGTGGACATTTTCGGCTCCTTCCATAGTATGTTCTTCAGCATGCTCTTCTTGATGCATTTCCTGCATCTCGGATGATTCCTGCTTTTCGGCTCCGCCACAGCCAACCAAGAGTATAAGGGAAGCGGATAGTAATACGGTAATTAATAGTAAACTGAGACGCATAAGGTAATCTCCTGTTATGAGCTAAGGTTTCATATTTGTTATGGCGCTAACATAAACCAAAATTAACCGAATGTAAAAGGAATTTTATCGGGATTAAGTAAAAAGAGAAGATTTTGTGCAAGGCATGGCGCCCGGCACGTTGTCATCCCGAGGGTGCACGTTTAGTTCCGCCGAAAGCGAGAACAAACGAGTTGATGGTTACAAATGTGCTTATCTTTTCGCCTGCGGCGAATCCACCCTCTCCCCCCGATAAAATCGGGGGGAGAGGGAAATAAGAATTAACGCCCTCACCCGTCCCGCGCTTCGCGGGACACCCTCTCCCGTTGAACGGGAGAGGGAAACGGAGAAATAGTTTTTCGTAGGGTGGGTCAATGCAATTGCCAAGGCAATTCTGATGTATTTTATTGGTTGTTTTATTTATCAGCGTGATATCCACAATTCGACCCACCTCTTCGATTTATTCTGAAATGGTGGGTCAAATAGATTATACTTAAGAGGTTTCTTCTGCCTAAAGTGTGTGATTGGTTACTACTTTTTGTTGACATTGGCGACCCACCCTACGTCTTCTAATCGCCTGCGGCGAATCCACCCTCTCCCTCGTCAGGGAGAGGGAAAATGCAGGACGGGTTAAAACCCGTCGTTATTAAAAATAGTGGTTCTCTCCGCGTTAAAACGCGGGGTCTCAATTGAACCTTTCGGTACATTGGTTTTGTCAACAGCCTGTGTCGGCAGCAAGGTTCCGACCTCCCGATGATCCCCAAAGGGCAAGCCTTCGGCTACAGGTTTTCGCTGAAAGCGGTCAGGTGAGGGCACCTGACCGCACTTGATAATGAGAATCCCCGAAGGACAAGCCTTCGGCTACGCAGTATGGTGTCGGGTTTCTCCATTCGGCTGTTGCCGAATTCCGGAATCCGATCTACATTGTTTACAGCCTCATCTCTTCAGTATGCTCATAAGCTGCCTTTTTGCCGGGCATGACTCCAAAGGTGATATTATCTTCCGGAATCGGAATCAAATCCTGAACTACATACTCGGTTCCGTTATAGGTTATCCGCCTTAAAACCTGCTGATCATCGGCGGCAACATATATCTCGTTTTTGCCATCAGCATTAAGATCGGTTATCAGGGTGGCGTGTTCGAAACCGCTGGAGTTCTCGGCAATTTTCTTCTTGCTCCAGTTTCCGTTTTTATGCTCCAGAACCCAGACGCCGGACCTTAAGGGGGAAGCGACAATCTCTTTATCCCCATCGTGATCTACGTCGCCGGCGCAAAGGAATCTGCAAAGCATATCCGGCAGTTCCGCAACAACCTGATTGACAATCTTTTTACCGCTGAACCGATATTGCTTGATGGTTGCTCCGGCGCCTTCTTTTATCTTTGCCATTTCGGCTTCAGCGGCGCAGTAGAGCTCCGGCTGGCCATCATCATCGATATCCGCACAAAGTATCTCCTTGACGTGTCTGGTGGGGAATTCCTCCACGACCGAACGGATGAACACACCATTTTCGTAATCATACATCGGTATCACGCCCGGCTGAGGAGTTCCATCCAGTTTATTCGGTTCGCTGGGAGTTGCGAAGATCTCGTAAATGCCGTCATTGTCAACATCGCCGAGTTCGATTTCATGCACAAATGTCTTCTCTTGACGGTCTATCTCTTCGGCTTGCCATTCACCTTCGACCTTCCGGAGGACTAAAACCACGCCCTGGTCATGAGTGGCGATTACGAGATCGTCTTTGCCGTCGCCGGTTACATCACCGATCTCGATATCACGCAAACGGTTTTGTTCGCCGCCGAATTCGTTTTCATAAAGCACGGTATCGGTCCATTTGCCGTCTACGCGAGTCCAGTGTTTGAGCATGGCTGCATTAGCGCCGATGGTCAACAATCCCATACCGCCGGGTCCTTCAAACGGGATCGCTTTGTGGAAAACATTGCTCTGCGGATCCTCCACGATTTCAAATCCCCACTTTCCTTGCTGAAGATAGACCAAAGTCATCTTGGCGGCGCCGGGAACCGATTTGGTATCGCCGTCTTCGCCCTCTTCATCGTGGAATTGCGCCTGTGTCAAGACCAAATCTGGCATTCCGGTAAATGTCTGCTGCTCCTGTTTTTGCGTACAACCTGCGATAAATAATCCGATTACAATCAATAATCCAATTAACTTCTTGAACATCAAATTAATCCTTTCTTATCGGTTAAGTATTTCTGATATCGTATTTATATTTCACTTTCCAACGCTTCAAGCTGGGCGGCTTCTCCCAGAAGTATTATTATATCCCCTGCCTCAATAATGGTTTCAGCCGATGGATTACGGATCATGGTTTTATCCGGCTTTCGTATCCCCAGTATGGTGATACCCTTTTTTGCCCGGAAATCGAGTTCCAGGATTTTTTTATCAGTTATGGGGGAATCGGCCTTTATAGAAAGTTCCTCAATACGGAAATTTCCCGCCGGACCGGATGCCGCAACTTGAAGGAAATCCACAACATTTGGTCTGAGTGTAGCTAATGCCATGCGCAATCCGCCAATTATGTAAGGAGATATTACCCTGTTAGCCCCGGCTCTATAAATCTTCTTCTCGGCAGCAGCCGAATCCGCCCGGCAGGTGATAGTAAGGTTCGGATTCAAGTGCCTTGCCGATAGAGCGAGATAAACGTTGTCAGCCTCCGAAGCCAAAGTAGAAACCAATCCCTTAGCTTTTTCAATACCGGCGGATTTCAAAATTTCGTCGTCGGTCGCATTACCTTGAATATAGACATAATCGGTTTTTAAGAGCTCCCCGATGTTTTTTTCATCGTATTCTACGACCACAAATGCAACCCGTCGGACTGCAAATTCCTCACAGACCTGACTCCCGACTCGTCCGTAACCACAGATTATGTAATGGTTATCCATACTTTGAAGCTGTTTTTCCATTTTTCGTTTCCCGAATATTTCTCTAACCTTACCTTCAACAATAAATTGACCGATTACACCGAATGTATATGCTACCGTGCCGACACCGAAAATAATTAAAATCGTGGCAAAGACTCTTCCGGGTACACTGAGATTATGTACTTCGCCGTAACCGACCGTGGATAAGGTGATTATGGTCATATACAGTGAATCGAGGAGAGTCCATCCTTCGATAATCCGGAATCCAACCATACCGAATAATAATACGCTTAGAATCAGCGGCAACAGTCTCCGAACTCCGACAAACTCGCCTCTAAACATCGAACTTCCTACCCTCAAAGCGGTCCCTTCTCGGCAACACCTATTTTTCGGTCGTTTTCTTTTTTCTCGGTTTCCGTTTTTTGTATTTTTTAAATCTCTTCCGGTTTTGCTCTGCTATATATTCATCAAACTCTTCAAGTGAATGAAACTCATGTTCATAGTTGAAGGGGAATTTGGAAATAAAACAGTTTATATCTCCATCATCATCATAGCCGTAGTCTTTGCACATTTTGGGACGGTTTTCATATATACCGCAGGTTTTATCCGGAAGAAGTTCCTTGCACTGCGTATGAAATTCGATATACCAGGAACCATCCTCGATAAAAACCGAAACATTTTTATGCGCCAGATACCATCGTATGTATTCCCGATATTCAGCATTCGACGGTGCTTCTATTTCTATCGCTATGTTATTGCAGCATTTAGCGCCACAAGCGATACAGACTTCCTTGGTAAGTTTATCAACTTTACTAAAATCCAATTTGAATGCTCCCTTATCTATCATAGTTTCCCAATATATCACGTCTGAAACGGTATGACAATTGTTTTAGGGTTGATAATTCATAAATTTCGTAATCGGTAGCGGAAGCTTAATGCGCCTATGGCGTACTTGCGCTTCCGGTGTTCCTTGAAATCCTCAGTTCCAATTTGAAAATGCTCTACTTCTCCTGAACTCCCGAAGGACAAGCCTGCGGCTGCGGATTCGTGGTTTTTATGAATTATCCGGGTTAATCGGCGGACGGGTACCTCCGCCGACCATAATTATACATCTCACTCTGTCTTTATCCCGCACTATGCGGGATAAAGCCGCCCATCCAAAAAGGGATATTTGTGGATTCCTTAGGAATTCATTTCGCCGAGAAGCTACTTGTCTCCTGCCGCATCGACAGTTATATACTCCAGGAGGGATTCCAGATGATCGGCGCTGTTGAATGTGATGACATTCATTTCTCTGAGGTCTTCTGTGAAAGCTTTATTCTCGGGATCGTAAAGATAGCTGCTTTTGGCTTGCTCCCGGGCGCGTTTCATGCCGTTTATGGTTCCGCTGGATTTCTCGGAAACTTCCATCACTATCACCGCCGATGATAATCCTACGATTATCCGATTCCGGGAGAGCAGCCGCCCAACCGATACTCTGGTCTCCGGATGATATTCGCTTAACAGACATCCGGATTCCTCGATCATTTTAGCGAGTTTTCTATTTTCCTTGGGGTATATATGAAGCAGTCCGCTTCCCAACACGGCTGCGGTATAACCGTTGTTTTTAAGCGCTCCGAGATGAGCGGAGGCGTCAATTCCCTCAGCCAGCCCAGAGATAAGACTTATACCCCTTTCCGCCAGAATCTTCCCGGTCTCAACGGCGGCAGTGATTCCCTCCGCACTCGCTTTCGTGGTTCCGATAACTGCGAGCGAGGGGTTATTTTCTTCCGGCAATTTGCCCTTGTAAAACATTACCGGGGGAGGATCGCTGATTCGAAGCAGCGCCGAAGGGTACCGAGAGTCGACCATAGATATAATATTGATTCCGGCATCCTGAATCAATGCGAGTTCCTCAGCCGCTTCACCCAGTCTATCCGAAGCGGAAAGGATATCATCAGCCTTCCTTTCTGAGATACGCGGCATCTCGGCAATCTCTTCCCTGCCCGCGCCAAGGATCCCGTCAGGAGAGCCGAAACGCATCAAAAGCGATTGCAGCGTTTTCGGACCCACTTCACCGTAGGTTTTAAGGGCGTATAGTTTTATTAAAGTGTCGTCCATATCAATAAATTGATCGACAATTACCCCGGAAATTAAGGGCTACTCCGAAGGACAGGCCTTCGGCTACATATAAACTGAAAACGAATAGATTTCAATTTACTCCAGTCCTTTAGGTTTCAAGTTCTCCTTCGAAAACTCTTTCTCAAGCTCTTCATCGGTAAAAACGCCGTCTTTTCTGATTAACTTGTCATCGAACCATATCTCGCCGCCGCCGTAGTCTTCACGCTGAATTAGAACCAGATCCCAGTGGATAGCCGATTGGTTTCCATTCGACGCCTCATCGTAGCACTGCCCTGGAGTAAGGTGTATAGAGCCGGCTATCTTTTCATCGAACAAAGTATCTTTCATCGGGTAGAGGATAAAGGGATTAACGCCAATGGCGAATTCGCCTATGTAGCGTGCGCCTTCATCGGTATCCAGCTTCTTGTTGAGCTTGTCCTCGAATGCATCGGCAGTAGCTTTTACTATTTTTCCGTTCTCGAAAGTAAACGAAATCCCGTTATAGATTCTTCCTTCCGATAATGAAGGGGTATTATAAGTGATAGTTCCGTTGACCGAATCCCTAACTGGAGCGGTGTAGACTTCACCATCAGGGATATTCTTGTGTCCATCGCACTTGACCACATCAATATCTTTGATTGAAAATGCCAGGTCGGTGCCTGGGCCCTTGATCAGGACTTTGTCCGTCGCTTCCACCAGTGCCTTTAGTTTATCCTGAGCTTTGGACATACGAGCATAGTCGGCAAGACATACATCAAAATAGAAATCCTCAAATGACTCCTGCGATGTTTCCGCTAATTGCGCCATGGCATTGTTGGGATAACGAAGCACCACCCATTTGGTTCGCTTCACCCTCTCTTCGAGATGAACGGGTTTATAAAACAGCTTTTGATTCCTCTCGATCTGCGCGCTGTCGATATCGGAGAGGTCGAAAGGATTATCCGATCCCCGAACCCCGATATAAGCATCGGCACGCTTCATCAACTCCAGGTGCAGTTCGGCTTGGGTTTTGAACTGATCGTCATTCGCCTGCCTTACCCAGCTGCGCTGAATGGACTCATCGTTATAGTACCAGAACGGCGTAGCGCCTTTTTCGGTAGCGACTCTTATAATCTCTTTACCTAACTCCAGCGCTTCTTTACCCTTAACCTCCAGATAGAGAATTTCACCTTTCTGAAGTTCAATTGAAAAGTCGAGCAGTTGATGCGCCAGCGCTTCATTTCTTTTATCTTTCATCGTTTCTCCTCTTGATTATTTCAGCCAATTATCCATCAAGATATAATCATACCCCGCCTTACGCAAGGAAACAAAAACGGATGTTTGGAAGGTGCAAGCGTAGTCTTCTGTGATTTTGTTTTTGCGATGGATAGTGTGTATTCCAGCGAGTATACTAAAAGGGAGCGGATACTGATCCGCTCCCTTTCTCGCCTAATTAACCGTGGCGGTTTACTTTGATGTGTAATCGGTGGACTCCAGATTAGCCTGCGCCGCTGCCAGTCGCGCAATCGGCACCCTGAACGGCGAACAACTAACATAATCAAGTCCGATTTCGTTACAGAACTCGATCGACATTGGATCACCGCCATGTTCTCCGCAGATTCCGACTTTGAGATTCTTGCGAGCCGCCCTTCCCCGTTCAAAACCGATTTTCACCAACTCCCCTACGCCGGTTTGATCCAGAGTTATAAAGGGATCCTTTTCAAGCAAACCATTCTCCAAATATACTCTGAGGAACTTGGCTGCATCATCGCGCGAATATCCGAATGTCATCTGAGTAAGGTCATTGGTACCATAACTGAAAAACTCGGCTTCCTCAGCGATCTCGCCAGCGGTCAGAGCCCCGCGGGGAACCTCAATCATTGTTCCCACCAGGTATTTAACCGAAGTGTTATGCTTTTTAAAAACTTCTTCGGCAACGCGAACTACAATCTCTTTTTGATTCTTTAATTCGGCAACCGAGCCTACCAGCGGGATCATTATCTCCGGCGTTACCGGTTTTCCTGTTTTGGCAACTTCGCATGCCGCCTCGAAAATAGCTCTGGATTGCATCTCGGTTATCTCCGGATAAGTTATCCCCAACCGGCAGCCACGATGCCCCAACATAGGATTAAATTCGTGAAGCTCCTCGACCCGATTTAGAAGAGCCTGTTTTTTCTTAATCAATTCCGGATCGTCCTTACGAGCTTTCATCTCCGCGATTTCCACTTTTAGATCGACCATATTCGGTAAAAATTCGTGGAGCGGCGGATCAATAGTCCTGATGGTAACCGGAAATCCCCGCATGACCTCAAATAATCCCTTGAAATCGCTCTTTTGATAAGGCAGAAGTTTGTCCAGCGCCTCGGTTCGCTTCTGCTCGTTATCCGCCAGGATCATCTCGCGAACGATCGGAAGTCTATCTTCGGCGAAAAACATATGCTCAGTGCGGCACAATCCTATACCCTCGGCGCCGAATTTGATCGCCTGCTCAGCATCACGGGGGATGTCGGCATTGGTTCTAATTTTCATACGACGGAATTTGTCCGCCCATGACATAAAAGTTGCGAATTCTCCCGACAGCTCCGGTTCAATCGTAGCAACCTCACCCAGCATCACTTCGCCGGTGCTGCCGTTGAGTGTAATAATATCGCCCTCTTTTACTATCGTATCACGAACGATAAAATTCTTCTCCGAATAATATACTTTTATGCTCTCGCAGCCGGCAACGCAGGGTTTGCCCATCCCTCGCGCCACCACAGCCGCATGACTGGTCATGCCGCCGCGAGAAGTCAGGATTCCATTGGCAGCGTTCATGCCGTGGATATCATCGGGATTGGTTTCGTGGCGCACCAGGATGACTTCCTTTCCATCCTCGGCATATCGCACTGCATCATCTGCGTAAAATACCACCATTCCCGAAGCAGCTCCCGGGGATGCCGCTAAACCCTTGGCGATTACGCTCGCTTTCGCCGCTGGATCGATGTTGCGATGTAACAACTGGTTAAGCTGTTCCGGTTCAATACGGAAAAGCGCTTCCTGCTCGGTTATCAGATCCTCCTTCACCATGTCCACCGCTATTTTCACCGCAGCATGAGCGGTACGTTTGCCGGTACGGGTCTGCAGCATATACAATGTGCCTTCCTGAATGGTGAATTCGAAATCCTGAACATCCCGATAATGCTGCTCAAGTTTATTGGTAATATCAACCAATTGACGGAATACCTTCGGCATCTCATCTTCAAGCTCTGCAATATGTTTGGGAGTTCGTATTCCGGCAACTACATCCTCTCCCTGGGCATTGGTGAGATATTCGCCGTAGAATTCCTTTTCGCCGGTGGATGGATTCCGCGTAAATCCCACACCGGTAGCCGATGACTGACCCATATTACCGAATACCATGGTCTGAATGTTTACCGCAGTACCCAATTCACCGGGGATATCATGAAGTCTTCTATATGTAATTGCGCGCGGGTTATTCCAGGATTTGAATACGGCATCCCGGGACATCATAAGCTGCGTTACAGGATCCTGAGGGAACGGTTCGCCGGTTTTTTTCTTGATGAGCTTTTTAGCTTCGGTAATGATATTTTTTAGATTATCGACCGTTAAGTCGGTATCCAGGTGGAGATTATGCTTCTCCTTTTCTCTATCTAAAATATCTTCAAAATCACCCTTGTCTATTCCCAGCACAACATTGCCGAACATGGCGATAAATCTGCGATATGAATCCAGCGCAAAACGCTCATTTCCTGTCTTTTTCGTCAATCCTTCCACGGTTTCATCATTCAGCCCGAGGTTTAAAAC
>WJIR01000318.1 GCA_014730175.1 Candidatus Zixiibacteriota bacterium | reverse complement strand
GGATCATATTGATGCCGCTGTAAAGGCAATGCAGGAGATTACGATGCGAAGTCCCGCCTATAAGGAAAAAGTAGCAAATAAATAAGTGAATTAAACCTTGATATAAAAGCCCCTGCTACGGGGCTTTTTATATCGCCTATTTTTAGTTTAACCTTCTTCCCAATACTCATCCCATTCCCAATAGTAGGTGCCATCGGAAATATAGACATGGTAGTACTCCTCATAGAAGGTAAACTCCATCGTCCAGGTTCCTTCCACATAACCTTCACCTTCCGAATAGAAGTACCCCGACATGGTGGCTGAAACTGTCCCGGCATGTGGATATTCATCATCCACATCGATTTTCACGCTATCGTAATCGGCTGTATAGGAGTACCCATAATCCTCGCCATTATAATTCGTGGTGATAAAATATCCCCCACTTCCATTGGTTTCGATCGTATCGGAGTTCACACCGGTGTAAACCCAGTCGTTATAGAACTCAAACTCATAATTAAATGATGTTGTATCGGCGCTTAATCCATAATACAACTTTAGCTCCATCATGTCGGTTCCATCGTCCCAGTATTGCTGTATGGCACCATCCATACTATAGCGAACGCTATCGGCGTAATAGTAATAATATGAACCATAGTCTTCTTCGGCATATATAACCCACCAACCGCTGTCCGAGTCATAATAGCTGGTATCATTGGTTGCCTTGGCGAGATGCGGTTGTCCGCCAATACCGCCGATGAAACTCATGCCCCTTGCCAGATCGATGACAATTTGCTCAACCTGTGCGGTAACATCGTCCTCTACGGTCTGCAGTTCATCGTCATTGAGATCTCCTTGTGTGAGTTGACCTGTGGAATTGTCGCTGTCTTCGCTGCATCCGACTATCAAGATAGACGACAGCATCAATACAGCCATAATGAATAACATGTTTTTAAGGAATTTCATTGGTCCTCCTTAGATTAATAAGTTTCATTTTTATTTTGAATTTAAATTGAACTACCAATTGCGTCGGAATATACATAATCCGACATATTTAGTAAAGTATTATTTTAAGAAAAATGTTTCCTTTTCTTCATTTTTAATCGGTAGAGATCAAAATGAATTAACATGTTACTCAGGAATGAGGATATGAATGTACTAAGCTAAACCTTCTCCGATATGCGCACCCCCTCTGTGGCAGTTATGGATGAGTTGTAGCGATTTCGATAATGTAGAACTATTCCCTACTTCTATATTCTCTTCTTGGTCCGCTCTTCCTGGGATGAGCAGCGTCAACTCGCATCGTACGCCCCATAAACATGGAACCGTCCAATTCGGTTTTCGCGGTTTCAGCTTCTTCAGGTGAAGACATCTCTACGAAGCCGAAGCCCTTCCCTTCAATAATTTTTACATCTCTTACTTCGCCATGTCCGGCAAATAGCTCTTGTAGTTGATCTTCAGTAGCGGCGTAGTTTAGGTTGCCAACATACAGTTTACTGCCTTGCATCTTTCCTCCAGTTCAATTTAAAGTCTTTCGTTCAACAATGTTTTATTGGAGTTAGAGATGCAGTCGAAACCTAACTTCAAAATCAACACTATCAAATCGAAATTCTGAGCGTGGTGTATGGAGGATAATTTTTTTTACCCCAAAAGTCAACAAAAATCGGAGTTTTTAACTGATTTCACAAGTTCTACTGGAATACTAATATAATGCCAATTAGGCGGAGCCTTTTCTCCATGCAAAAGAATAGCTAATTGCACCTACTGCTTGCCGGAGTCCTCTTCTCCCTTTTTCTCAGATTCGGGAATTTGTTTCAATGTGCCCGCTTTCCCGATATAATAGATGGTATTATCGGGATTTGAATCAACAATTATGCGGCAGCTTTTATAGATTCGTTTTATCGTCTCCAGGTACATCAACGTTGTTGTATTCGTCGGATTATTTATATATTCGGAGTACAAGGCATTGAAAGAACTAACCTTGGCGCGAGCCAAGCTCACCGTCTCCGACGAGTATGCTTGCGCGCTGGATAGGATCGAACTGGCTTCGCCTCTTGCCATGGGAATAACTTCGTTGGCGTATCCCTCTGCATCCTTAATAATCCGCTGCTTTTTTTCCCGTGCATTCGATACCGCCTTGAAATCCCCAATTACCCATTGAGGCGGACTGATATCAGCCAGCTCAATCGAAATAATTCTGACACCCGATCCCCGACGGTCTAATATTTTCTGGATTTCTTCTTTCAAAAGCAACCGAAGAATAGACTTGCCTGTGGTCATTACCTCATCTACGCTCAACTCTGCAACCTGACGAAAAAGCTCGGACTTTGACGCTGATTCCACCAGCATCTTCACATCCCTTACATTGAAAAGATAATCCCTCAAATTCTTAACATCGTAGTTTATCACTGCTGTAATCAGAATAAGGTTTTCGTCACCCGTAAGTGTTTCCACACCGTTACCGTCCGGTTCCTGCAGCATAACTTTTTGAACCTGATGAACATGTACTTTCAGAGCCGTTTCTATAGGATATGGTATATGATAATGCACCCCGGGTTCCCTGGCTTCGCCAACAGGTTTTCCAAACCGTAAAATCACAGCCTCCTGTCCACTTTCGATAGTATAAAATCCGGTGGATAAAAATATAAGCACAACAATACCACCGGCTATCCATAGCCTCTTCCGGTTTAGACTATTTCGCAACATCGCCTCCGGAGAATAGCGTCTTGAGGATCGGTGAATCCTCATCCAGTATTATTACGCTATTTTCATCGAAAATCTGCTCATAAGCTTCCAACGAGCGTAAAAAACGGAAAAATCTGGGATTCTTCCTGTATGCAGCCCCATAAATCTCCATAGCCTCCGCATCGGCTTGCCCCATTATAATCTCGGCCTCCTTCTGTGCTTCTGCTATCAATGTCCGTGATAGCCGATCGGCTTCAGCTCGTATCTGCTGAGCCTCTTCCTCACCTTCCGCAAGGTACTTCTTGGCGATCCGGTTTCGTTCCGCGCGCATTCGATCGTAAACAGCTAACACATTCTGCTGAGGCAGCATCACCCTTTTGATAAATACTTGCTGAATATCGACACCGAGGTCCTTGCTATCCTGCCTTAACAGACGCGTCAGTTCAGTATTCATTTGCTCAAAACGCAACTTAGTTGTGTCCGTGTTTACGATCTCCGATAGCTCCCTTACTCCCAGGAGTAGTCCGGTGTGGGATGAGAGCAGGTCTGTCAGGCGTACCTCCGCGCCGGTTTGGTCCCTTACTGTCTTCATAAACTGAATCGGATCTGTTATCTTATAACTGATGCAGTTTTCCAGGATCAGGTTCTTCTTGTCCTGAGTCAAAAACTCAGAGGGACGCGGCTGCAATAGTTTTAACCTCGCATCAAATTTCACCACATTATTGATCGGATAGACAAGTTTTAAAAAAATCCCGGGTTCGGAAATCACCTTAACCGGTTTCCCGAATCTCAGGATTACCGCCAATTCATCCTGGCGAATCGTCACGGTGAAGAAACTGTAGAAAATCGCCAAAACCAATATGAATACTATCGATGAGAGCAATACTTTTTTCATTATTCAATTAGCCCTTCTTTGTTTTCAGTGGTAAACATACGACGTCGCGAATCCTTCGGGAGTACGAATACCTTTTTATTATTCAAAGCCTTTTCCATTGTTTCAATCCATAATCTATCCTCCTGGCTCGCTTCATATCGACGGAATTGCCTCTGTTTCAGGCTGAATTTTTGGGCTATACCCTCCGCAAGCCGTATCTTTTCTTCTACGTACGCCCGGGAGTTCGCTTTCAATGCCTTTGCCCTCCCTCTTGATTTTGGAATCAGGTCATTGGCATAAGCGTTCGCCTTGTGAACAACTTCATTCCTTCTTTCCCTCGATGATGCCACCGCTCGATAATCGGGAACGACCTCCAATGGAGGATGCACCTCCTCGAGATAAACATTCAGTATCTTCACACCCACCGGAGTTTGCTCGGTTACAACTTCCATCCGTTTCTTTAACCTTTCCTGTAACTGCTTTCTACCGGTTGTCATCAACGTGTCCAGATGATATTCCGCCAATATCTTATGAGCTTCGAACGTGAATAGATTCCTGAGCAGCTCATGGGAATTCTCGCTGTTAAAGGCATAGGCAACCGGTTCTTCAATCCGGTAATAACAGAGGACATTGAAATCGACCAGGTTCTCATCGCCCGTCAATGTAATGGCTTCCTCCGGCACCTTCAAATAGCGTCCCCGTTGATGAGCAAACTCCCAAAGGTAAGCGTCCGGCTCTTCGCCCTCGTAGTTCTGTAATGTCCGATATCCGCTCTCGATTCTCGCCACAACCCCCGTGTCCACACGGATCACATCGCCAAACGGTTTGGGGAGGTGGTAATGTAAACCGGGCGAAGTAAGTTCGGAAACCTCCCCGAAAGCCACTTCAACACCGGTGCGATAGGGTGGTATGGTATAAAATCCGGTGCCCAGGTATAAAAGAAAAACAATCAGCAATTGCAGAGACATGATCTCATAAGGGCGTCTTCGAATCATGCCTTCCGACGTCGAACCAATCTTATGTTCCGCGGATTTGTAATTCCTGTATAGATAGCTAAATGCCCGCTTCAACCAGCATAATACTCCCCGAATCTCCCACGGAAGCGCTTTCGACTTCTCCAAATCCATGGAGAGAGAGATATTGAAAAACCGGAGCGCCCTGAGATGAATTAAGACTCCAATTCTAAAGACCACCACCCCTACCAGAAATGTCATCAACCGCTCCAGATGAATACCGAAATAACCCAGTATCAAGGTTAACAGCACCCCTAACGATGTGAAGAAATCGGAATAAGTATGCGCGCTTTCAGCAAGGAAAGCTATTGAGTTAAACTTTTGCGCTATTCGATGCTTGTAGCGTGACATGTAGAATGCGATTCCACAAGCGATGTTGATACCCAGGATTGCGACCACTAAAGATATGTCCGGACTCAAAACGAAACGAGAAGCTGTATAATTCGCGGTCTCCCAGAAAATACTCAAGCTGCCTATTATTAAAATAAATGATATTAAAAGCGCCACCAATCCCTCGGCATTCCGCGCCCATGCCTTATCCTTAAACCGATAATTGACCATAATCGATGTGAATACCGTTAGCGTCAACGCAAAATCGCCGGTAGAATGCCAGGCATCCGCCGTTAATACCACATTACCGGTTAGTTTCGCCAGACTGTATTTGAGAATAATAAGGAATAGGTCCGCGCTCAGTGCAATCAATGAGGCTACGGCAAGCCCTTTGAATCGCCTGCTATCTGCGAAATCAACGTTGCTGACGCTCGGTGTATCCGATGAATTATCCATTTCTTAGCGATTCTACTCCGAATATGGGTAGTTAAACGCTCCGGGATGATCGGAACGCTGTTTATGCTGTTTGCCGCTCCATTCGGAAATTTTGAACCTGTATACAGTGGTAATTTCTATCTCCCCATCAGGGATTGACTTATACTTCTCAGCATCTTTCAGGTGGGGGAAGTACTTCTCAATGAGCATCTTGAGAGCTTTGTTCTTCTCATCTTTCTCCTCGATAATCTCAGTCTCTCCAAATACGATGACACTTGAATACTCTACACTCAATTCGCTCGGACGTTCAGCGGGTAAAAGTCTCCCCATTTCCGAAACCGCAAAACAGGTCTTCTTGTTCTCTTCAATATTCTCCTTCATCCTACCGGCTGATGCTGTATGAAAATAGATACAATTGGCCTTCTCATAGTATGCGAAAGTATTTATATGCAGGAATGGCCGGTCGTCAACAGAGGTGGCAAAATAGCCGTAGGGAGCCCTCCTTAAAAAACCCTTAATCCAATCCTCGTCAGTAACCTCCCTGATATTTCTCCTCATTTTCGTAAATTTTTTACCTCTCGTGTCTTCTGACATAATCATCTCCTAATTTTGGAGTTTGTAACTTCGCTAATTATGATAAATAATCATCGAACTGACAATAGATTTTTGCACTTATTTAACTCCATTTCGGCTTGTTGAGTTTGAATGTTGGCAACCGATTATCCCAGGAAGAGCCTCCTTCGATTATATTTCTCCGGAAAAAACCCTTGCATTGCGGTTTCGTTTTGCATATAGTTTCTTATATAGGAATAATACTGTAAGTAGATTCGGACACTAACTTGAAGAACCGACGAGATATTGGACAATTGATGGATAGATTTGAGAGTCTGTGTAAAACCAAAGGCTTGCGCATGACGCATCAACGTATAGAAGTATTTCGGGAATTGGCGAAGTACCCGGGTCATCCTACTGTTGAGGCGGTATTCAAAAAGGTTCGCAGAAAGATCAAAACAATCTCTCTGGATACGGTTTATCGCACAATTACGACATTTGAGGACTTAGGATTTATTAAGAGGATTCACATTCTTGATAATTCCGCTCGCTACGATACTAATCTCACAGCTCATCATCATCTCATTTGTACTAACTGCAAGGCTATTAAGGATTTCTATTGGCCCGAATTTGATAAGATGAAACCACACAAAGCAATTTCAGGCTGGGGTCGGGTTGATATCAAGCATGTAGTCATTAGCGGATTATGCTCAAACTGCAAAAAGAAAAGGTGAATTTCGATATTTTTATGTTGAATGGATCTCCAACGCTTAGAACGAAAATAATTACTAACCAATAACTGGTTCATAGAAAGGAGCTGTTATGGCTGATCAAGAAAGAAATAAAACTAACAAGAGCCCCACCACCAACTTGGGCGGCAGGCACACTGCAGGTGGCGGTACTTCAAACCAGGACTGGTGGCCGAATCAGCTAAATCTGAGGATTCTTCATCAGCACTCCGATAAACCCAATCCCATGGATAAGGATTTCAACTACGCTGAGGAATTCAAAAAACTCGATTTACAAGCAATCAAGGAGGACCTTTATGCTTTGATGACCGATTCACAGGACTGGTGGCCTGCTGATTACGGTCATTATGGGGGACTCTTCATTCGGATGGCATGGCATAGCGCAGGCACCTACCGTATGGGAGACGGCCGCGGGGGCGGCGGTACCGGGAACCAGCGGTTTGCACCTATTAATAGCTGGCCCGACAATGCAAATCTCGACAAAGCGCGCCGACTACTCTGGCCTATCAAACAGAAATACGGCAAAAGGATTTCCTGGGCTGATCTCATGATCCTGGCGGGTAACTGTGCCTTAGAGTCAATGGGGTTCAAAACATTTGGTTTCGCGGGCGGTCGTGAAGACATTTGGGAGCCGGAAGAAGATATCTATTGGGGCGCTGAAAAGGAATGGCTGGCTACGAGTGACAAGCCGGATAGTCGTTACAGCGGAGACCGTGATCTCGAAAACCCTCTGGCAGCGGTGCAGATGGGCTTGATCTATGTGAACCCGGAAGGCCCGGACGGCAATCCGGACCCGGTTGCATCCGGACATGACGTCCGCGAGACCTTCGCGCGCATGGCAATGAATGATGAAGAAACCGTCGCACTCGTAGCCGGCGGGCACACCTTCGGCAAATGCCACGGCGCCGGTGATGCTGCGCTTGTCGGCGCGGAACCGGAAGCCGCACCCCTCGAAGAACAGGGTCTTGGCTGGAAAAGCAGCTTTGGCAGCGGTAAAGGTGGTGATACAATCACCAGCGGTATCGAGGGCGCTTGGAAGCCGAACCCGACCCAATGGGACATGGGTTATCTGAAGGTACTGTTCAAATACGATTGGGAACTGGTGAAAAGCCCAGCAGGTGCGAATCAATGGCTGGCTAAGGATGTGGATGAAGAAGACATGATCGTTGATGCGCATGACCCGTCGAAAAAACACCGGCCGATGATGACCACGGCGGATCTTTCGCTGAAGTTTGACCCAATTTATGAGCCGATCGCCCGCCACTACCTGGAGAATCCCGAGGAATTCGCGGATGCCTTCTCCAGAGCCTGGTTCAAACTGACGCACCGCGACATGGGTCCCCGTTCACGCTATCTCGGTCCGGAGGTGCCAAAAGAGGAACTCATTTGGCAAGATCCGATTCCCGCTGTCAATCATGAATTGATTGATGAGAAAGATATTGCCAACCTGAAAGGTAAAATTCTATCTTCAGAACTATCTGTATCAGAGTTAGTTTCAACAGCCTGGGCTTCAGCCTCAACATTCCGTGGTTCGGACATGCGAGGCGGAGCGAACGGCGCGCGTATTCGTCTCAAACCTCAGAAGGATTGGGAAGTGAACCAACCGGAACAATTAGCGAAAGTATTGCGGGCATTGGAAAATATCCAGAATGATTTCAACAGCGCGCAATCGGGTAAGAAGAAGGTTTCACTTGCCGATCTGATTGTCTTGGCCGGTTGTGCCGGTGTTGAGCAAGCCGCAAAGAATGCCGGGTACGATGTGAAAGTTCCATTTGAGCCCGGACGTATGGACGCTTCACAGGAACAAACTGATGCGGAATCATTCGATGTTCTTGAACCCAAAGCAGATGGTTTTCGCAATTACTTACCTAAGGAGTATGCCGTAACCGCAGAAGAGCTGCTGCTGGATCGGGCAAATTTATTGACACTAACCGCTCCCGAGATGGCAGTGCTTGTCGGTGGTATGCGTGTTTTGAATACAAACACCGGGAAAACCAACCACGGTGTCTTCACCAAAAAACCGGAGACATTAACTAATGATTTCTTCGTGAACCTTCTTGATATGAACACCAAATGGCAGGCATCCTCCAGCTCCAAGGGTATATATGAAGGACGAGATGCCAGGTCAGGCGAACTAAAGTGGATGGGAACTCGGATTGATCTGATCTTCGGTTCAAATTCACAACTTCGTGCGATCGCAGAAGTCTATGCATGTGATGACTCGCAAGAAAAGTTTGTGCATGATTTCGTGGCTGCATGGAACAAAGTGATGAATCTTGATCGCTTCGATCTTGTATAGACTATGCGAACTAAAAAATATCCGGGAGGTTGATTACATTCACCTCCTGGATTTAAGTTAAAAAGACAAAAATAGGTAAATGTGTAAGGAGGTTATTATGCACGAAAAAAGCCAGGAACTGCTTAATAAGGCGGTCGCCGACGAATTAGCCGCTGTGCATCAATATATGTATTTCCATTTCCATTGCGATGATCAGGGATACGATTTACTGGCGGACTTATTTAAAAAGACCGCTATCGAAGAGATGCTCCATATTGAGCATCTGGCAGAGCGCATACTTTTTTTGGGTGGCGAGGTAGAGCTGGTGACTACGACTGAAGTTAAAAAGATACACGATATCAGAAAAATGCTCGAAAAAGGTAAGGAGATGGAAGATAGCAGCGTCAAGATGTACAATAAGTTCGCAAATGAATGCTCCGCGAATTCTGATTCGGCATCTAAAAAATTATTTGAAGACCTGGTGCTGGACGAGGAGCGTCATTACGACCAATATGACAATGAGATCGATGCTATGGATAAATTTGGAGATAATTATCTCGCCTTGCAATCGATTGAGAGAAGTAAAAATCGCGCTGCCGGGCAAACAACTGAATAGTTAAGTTTTTAAATCACAATTACAGGAATCCCTAAAAACATGAGGTGTTTATGTCCGAAGAACCGGTTGGTTGCGCAAAACCAACAGGCGCCGTTATTGGTGATGATTCTAAATCCAAACAGAAACCGCTGGAAGAAAAGACCGAAGGAGAAGAAGATATGGTTATGGCGAAAGTGGGAGGGAAGGCTCCTGATTTCGAAGCCCCTGCTTATCATAAGGGGAAATTCGTAAATATTAAACTGTCCGATTACGCCGGTAAATGGGTACTACTCTGTTTCTACCCCGGCGATTTCACTTTTGTTTGACCGACCGAATTGTCAGCGGTCGCTGGCAAACTCGATGAATTCGAAAAACTGGGGGTGAAAATACTCTCCGTTTCAACTGACAGCACATTTACTCATAAAATCTGGGATGAAGTCGAACTCACCAAGATGACCAAGAACGGTATCCCCTGGCCTATGATCGCCGATGCCGCCGGTAACCTCGGTAAAGTTTACGGCGTCTACGATGAAAATGGCGGAGTCGATATCCGCGGCCGATTCCTGATCGACCCCGATGGTGTTATCCAGGCGATGGAAGTTCTAACTCCGCCGGTAGGCCGCAAAGTGACCGAATCCATACGACAGATTCAGGCATTTCAGCACGTGCGTGAAACCAAGGGCGCCGAAGCCTGCCCGGCCGGATGGGAACCGGGCGATAAGACTTTGAAACCGGGACCCGATCTGGTCGGAAAAGTCTGGGAGGTCTGGCAGCCTAAGGAATAAACGATTTTACTGTAGGACTTTCCCAACCTACCGCGTTGTTTATGAATTATCCGGGTTCTGTTTCCACAAGCGTGGCATGCTTAGCTC
>WJIR01000317.1 GCA_014730175.1 Candidatus Zixiibacteriota bacterium | reverse complement strand
TTAATTCCCTGCGTTATAACGAGATCAACCTAAATACTAATACAGAATTAATATAATTTCATGCGCAGGAATAAGCCAGCATGCGTAATACGAAGGGATGAGGTAATATATGAATCTGTCGTAGATAGGGCGATGGTTGGTTGTTCACGTGCTTTCTTATGTAATCTGCAGCATTCTGTCCAGAGACTTCCCTGCCTTTTGAGCAATATCCTTGGGGACTTCGATCTCGTACTGCAGGTTTTCCAATGCCGAAAGCGTATCCTCGAGCGTGATTAAATTCATGTGAGGGCAACGTACGCTGCAGAGACGCAGCATATCTTTTTCAGGATTCTCCGCTATAATATTATCGCCCATGCTGCATTCGGTGAGTAAAAGGTAACGGGGCGCATCTACATTACGTACATAATCGATCATCTTCTTGGTGCTGCCGGAGAAATCGGCTTCCTCGATCACTTCCGGACTGCATTCGGGATGAGCGAGCACCACGGTGTCAGGGAATTGCTTGCGGACATTCCTGATATCTTCCACCTTAAACTGTTCATGCACTTCACAACGTCCATGCCAGCCTATCAGGACACGTTCGAAATTCTCGGGATCATTCTCAGTCCCGCCCTTGGGCAGCGACGGAAAAATAATATCGATACCGGTTTCAGCGGCGACATTTTTAGCAAGATATTCATCGGGCAAGAACATCACGCGATGATGCCCCTGCTCCATTAAATGCTTGATAACCGCCCCTGCATTCGATGATGTGCAGCAAATATCGGTTTCCGCCTTCACATCTGCATAAGTATTCACATAGCTTACTACCGGAACGCCGGGATACTTTTTCTTTAGACGGCGCACATCTTCGCCGGTTATACTTGCCGCCAGGGAACATCCGGCTTTCTCCGAGGGCAATAAGGCCGTCTTCGAAGGATTTAATATCTTGGCGGTTTCCGCCATGAATTTCACGCCGCAAAAAACTATAATATCGGCATCCGTGTTCGCCGATATCCGCGCCAGTTCAAGCGAATCTCCGGTGTAATCGGAAACGGAATGGTACAGCGCCGGTTCCATGTAATTATGAGCAAGTATAATAGCATTTTTCTGACGCTTAAGCTGATTGATCTTAAAAGCCAGTTCCGCCTTGTAATGAAGTTCGAATTCCGGAACCACGTCCGCAAGACGGCTTCTCATCCTTTTAAATGCCTCTTCAACACTCTCCGCCCTCTGAATAGCGTCATTGTTCGATTTCACTTTGGTTGTCGTTACCATAAACCTAACATATCCTTTCCTCTCTCGCTCGCCATTTCTATCGGATCCCAGGGAGGATTCCAGGTTAGTTCAACAGTCGCTTTCTCTACACCACTCATAATTTTTACTTCGTTTTCCACCTGGCTTATCAACTGGGGTCCATAAGGGCAACCGGGGGAAGTTAATGTCATTATAACATGTACATGTCCATTATCTCTGTTTACTACATCATATATCAAACCGAGATCCACGATCCCTACCAATAGTTCGGGATCCTGAATCGGCTCCAACTGTTTAAACACTTCTTCTTTGCTTGGCATAACTACTCCGTCGTAGAAAGTGTAACATCCTTTCCTTTTTCATGGGATTCCAACGCATCCACCAGGGTCGTCCAGGAAAGCAAGGCGCATTTAACGCGCACCGGAAACTGTTTTATCCCTTCCAGCACCTCGAGATCGCCGACATCGACACCGTCGGGTACCGGTTCCCCTCTCAATAGCGCTTTGACGGTCTCGGCGATCTTTTTTACCTCGGAAAGCGATTTGCCTTTCACCATCTCTGCCAGGATAGAACCGGAAGACACCGATATAGCGCATCCCATGCATCCTACGTGGATATCCTTGACTTTATCATCTTCAAGTTCCACCTGCATCTCGATTTCATCGCCGCAAACAGGATTTTTACCTTCGTTCCTGATATCGATTTTGTCCAACTTCCGTTTCCCGCGCGGATTGCGGTAATGGTCCATTATTATATCTCTATAAAGTTCATCAAGCTGTTCATTCATTGCAAAAATACCTCCGCGCTTCTTTTAACGCTTCAACCAACTTATCAACTTCTTCCATAGTATTGTATATATAAAAACTCGCTCTTGCAGTGGAGACAACTCCCAACCGTTTCGCCAGAGGCTGTGCGCAATGATGCCCCGCGCGCACCGCTATTCCACGGCTGTCTAAAAATGTAGCCAGATCGTGCGGATGTATTTCCCTGTCAATAAATGATACCGCTCCGCCGCGATGTTTCACGTCGGTGGGACCGAATACCCGCAGATACTTTAATTCTGACAACCGTCTCAGCGCATACGCGGTGATTTCCTTTTCATGTTCGCGAACCGCTTCCATGCCGAGATCGTTCAAGTAATCCAGCGCCGGCGCAAATGCCACCGCATCGGCGATATTCGGTGTACCGGCTTCGAATTTCCAGGGTAGAGAATTCCAATCAGCATGGTCAAAACGCACTTCGCTGATCATCTCGCCGCCATAATTGAACGGTTCCATATTCTCGAGAATCTCCTCTTTTCCATAGAGTATCCCGACTCCTGTGGGACCTAACATTTTATGCGCCGAGAATGCGTAGAAATCCGCATCGATATCCTTAACATTCACCTGAAGATGAGGAACGCTCTGCGCGCCGTCAACCAGCATCAGCGCTCCCTGAGCGTGCGCTCTTTCCGCTAACTCCTTAACCGGATTTATAGTACCGAGAACATTTGACATATGCGTAACGGAAACCAGCTTAGTATCAGGCGCTATTATCTGATCCAGGTTATCCATCTGCAGCATCCCATCGACATCGATCGGGATGTAGCGCAATTCCGCCCCGGTTTCCTTTGCCAGCACGATCCACGGAACCAGGTTGGCGTGATGCTCCATCTCGGTTAACACGATCCGGTCGCCTTCCTTGATGTTTTTACGTCCCCAGCTATACGCAACCAGATTAATCGCTTCGGTAGTACCGCGAGTGTATATTATTTCCTCGGTCTTGACTCCGCCGATAAATTGCGCCACTTTCTCTCGAGTATTTTCGAAGGCCGAAGTAGCCTCTTCTGCCAGAGTATGTAATCCGCGGTGCACGTTGGCGTTTTGATACTCGTAATAGCGCCGGAGTGACTCGATTACGCTCCACGGCTTTTGTGTTGTCGCGGCGTTATCCAGATATATCAGATCCTTTCCATTTATCTTCCTGTTGAGAATCGGGAAATCATCGCGCAGGATCATCGGATCTAACTGCTTGTGCTCTTTCTTACTTGTAGTGATTGTATCCATTGTATTCACCTATTCTTCCAGGCTAATGAACACCTCATCGCCTTCGATAATTACCTTGTAGGTATTAATACCTACCACTGCCGGCATCTGAGTCGCATCGCCCGATATGATATCGAACGTCGCCCCGTGGCGAGGACAGGCGATCTGGAAATCCTCTATCTCTCCTTCGCCGAGTATTCCGCCATCATGCGTACAGACGTTGTCGAATGCATATACTTTGCCTTCGACTTTCGCCAAACAGATATCTATTCCCTCGATATCGAAAGTTTTGGCGCGCCCTTCTTCCAATTCATCTATTTTACATACTTTTACGGCATTTTCTGTCTTCATTAATTTGTCTCCAGTTTCTCTAAGAACAGTTCTCTGACCATCGTTTCGTTACCCTTAGGTAGCGCTTTGAATGTCGGTTCCAGGAATCCACTTACTATCATTTTTTCGGCGTCCTCCTTACTAATCCCTCTGCTTTTGAGGTAATAAACCATTTCCGGATCGATCGGCCCCATGGTGGCTCCATGGCTGCATCTGACATCCTCATTTAGAATCTCCAGCTCCGGAATCGATTCGGATTTAGCGCCTTCATTGAGAAGCAAGTTGCGATTCTCCTGATAAGCCTCGCAGTTCTTGGCATCCTTATCGATTCTAATCAAACCTGTATATGCGGATTGCGCCTTGTCTTTAAGCACGACCTTAAAATCAAGGTTCGAGTATGTATCGCCCTTGGTGTGATTGTGTTCGGTATGCATATCCAGATGCTGCTTATTGCCGCCTAGCATAAAACCGATCATATTACTGCTTGCGCCTCTTCCATTTAAAATCGTACCGGTGTCGACTTTGGAAACTCCGCTTCCCAGCGATGCGAATACCGAATGGAAATTCGTGTTTCCGCCGATTACCGCTCGTTTCGTCGTATAGTTTTTTGAGCTCTCGCTAAGACGCTGGAAATTGACATAGCTGATATTACAGGCATCGCCGGAGAAAATCTCTACCACGCTGTTAACGCTTTTACCTTTCCCATTGGACTTATTAAGATAATCGTCAACGATAGTCACCTGAGCGTTATTACCGATCACTACCAGTAACCTGGTGAATGTATACTTTTCGGTTGGTTCCCGAACCAGGTAGATCGGTTTATCGATTACCGTATTATCCGGGACGTACAGGAAAAATCCGGTATTCCACAATGCCGAATTAAGCGCTTCGAACTTACCGAAATTCCCGCCAACCAGTTTGCCCAGCAATTCCGATGTAAGTTTCTCGTCATCTCGCGTAGCAGAAAACAGATTTCTGAAAATCACCCCGTCATCTTCAAGCTCGATCTGCGACTTGGTTACCCCGTTCCTTCCGCTGGTGTTATAACCATAAGCGGAATGCTCGGTGCGAACCAGTCGCACGTCAGCATACCCATTCTGTGATAGAACTGGCATAATATCTAGCAGTTCGCTGGGATTGTCCACGTCGAAATGTTTGGGATCGCTGTATCTCCAGAGATGACTTACCCTGTCCGGCATCGGCAGATCGTTGTATGACTCCCATGCCGCCTTGCGCATCTCGTAAAGCCAGCCGGACTCAAATTTGCCGTGATTCCTGAAATTTGCCTTAGTTTTATCTAATACGGTAGCGCCCATCTTGTCCTCGAATTTTAATTTATTACCCAACTGAACCCTCCATTTCCAGCTCGATCAAACGGTTTAACTCTACCGCGTATTCCATCGGGAGCTCCTTTGTGAACGGTTCGATAAATCCGTTTACTATCAAAAGCCTTGCTTCGTCTTCTGTCAAACCCCTGCTGGTTAAGTAAAACACCTGTTCCTCGGCAACTTTACTCACGCGGGCTTCATGCTCGATACTCACGGTATCAGCATCTATCTCCATCGTAGGGTATGTGTCCGAACGTGAGGTTTCATCTATCAGCAAAGCGTCGCATTCCACCGACACCTTACTGTTCTCAGCCTGCGGGTAAACTTTGACCAATCCTCGATACGAAGCCCTGCCTCCCGCCTTCGAAATCGACTTCGATGTAATTCGCGAACTGGTGTTAGGCGCCGCATGTATCACCTTTGCTCCCGCGTCCTGATGCTGATCGACTCCCGCAAAAGCGACCGAAAGGATCTCACCTTTCGCGCCTTCCCCAACCAGGTAAACACAAGGATATTTCATAGTCAGCTTGGAGCCGATATTTCCATCCACCCATTCGACCGTTGCATTTTTATGCGCAACCGAACGCTTGGTTACCAGGTTGTAGATATTGCGCGCCCAGTTCTGGATAGTTGTATATCGGATGTAAGCATCATCCAGAGCTATTAACTCAACGACCGCCGAATGAAGCGAGTTGGTTGAATAAACAGGGGCTGTACATCCTTCGATATAATGAACACGCGATCCCTTATCCGCAATTATCAATGTCCTTTCGAACTGCCCCATATTCTCGGCATTTATCCTGAAATATGCCTGCAACGGTACCGATACATTCACTCCGGGCGGCACATATATGAAAGAACCTCCCGACCATACCGCCGAATTCAACGCCGCGAATTTGTTATCCGCCGGCGGAATTACCGTCGCCAGGTACTTCTTTACTATATCAGGATGTTCCCTCAATCCGGTGTCCATATCGAGGAAAAGCACTCCCTGCGATTCAAGCTCCTTTTTCATGGAATGGTAAACTACTTCCGACTCATACTGCGCAGAAACTCCCGCCAGGAATTTCTTCTCCGCATCCGGAATACCCAATTTGTCGAATGTCTTCTTGATATATTCAGGAACGTCATCCCATCGCGCGCCCTGCTTCTCGGTCGGTTTTATATAATAGTAAATATCATCGAAATTAATCTGCCCCATCAGCTCCGTATTGCCCCACTTGGGCATAGGCTTGGATAGGAAAGTATCCAGCGCCTTATGACGGAACTGCCGCATCCACTCCGGTTCCTCTTTCATCCGGGAAATCATCTCCACCACTTCATGATCC
>WJIR01000316.1 GCA_014730175.1 Candidatus Zixiibacteriota bacterium | reverse complement strand
GCTTCACGCCTTCGGCGTCATAATCCGCTATCAAAACCGCAGCGCCGAGTTTACCGAAGCTTTGTGCCATCGTAAAGCCGATTCCTCTCGCGCCGCCGGTAATTAACACTCTTTTGCCTTTAAAATCCATAAAATATTTCCTTCAATCGAAATTCAATCGGTTAACTGCAATGCTTGGCGAATCTGCTCATAATCATCCGGTTTCTCAAATGATAATAATTTTGCGCCTTTAGCGCTTCTTTTTATCAAACCCTGCAGTACTTTACCGGGTCCTACCTCAATGAAAGTATCAATACCCGAGCTCAGCATGTAATCCACAGATGGACTCCAAAGCACCGGGGATTGAATCTGCCTTACCAGGTAGTCTGCGAACTGATGATCAGCCTCATAGGCTTCACCGGTGACGTTGGCGATCACCGGAAATTTCGGAGGTCTAAATTCCATCCGCTCAAGCAAATCACTCAAACGTTGCGGCGTACTATCCATCAATGGCGAATGATAAGCGCCGCCAACCGCCAGTTTAACCACCCGTTTGGCTCCGGCATCTTTCGCCCTCTCCATAAAGAGCTCAATCGCTTCTATCTCACCGGAAACTACGATCTGTATTGGCGAATTAAAATTGGCAGGCTGCACGATCCCATCAATACCTTCGCATATTTCTTCTACCTGCTTGATATCCAGTCCCATGACCGCCGCCATAGTGCCCGGATTGTTATCACAATCCTCCTGCATCGCACGGCTTCTTTCAGCTACAATCCTGAGACCGTCCTCGTAGGAGATTGAACCTGCTGATGCAAGCGCGGATATCTCACCGAGACTGTGCCCCGCGGCGCAATCAGGAATGATTCCCCTTTCCGTGAGGAAACGATCAGCGATACACGAATGTACATACAGCGCGGGCTGAGTGAATTTAGTCTGCACCAGTACATCTTCCGGTCCTTCAAGGCACACATTTTTCAGGTCGACGCCGAGAATTTCCGATGCAGCTTCAAACATCCCCTCAGCAGGAGGATATCCCTCCAGAAACTCCCTGCACATGCCCACATATTGGGATGCCTGACCGGGAAATACATAAGCGAATTTCGTATTCATATTCTCCATAATATGTTTCAATTATTGCCATCTGAATAACATCGCGCCCCAGGAGAAACCTGAGCCAAATGATACTCCAAGCAGCAAATCACCCTTTTGAATCCTCCCATCCTTCACGCCCTCATTAAGCGCCAGCGGGATTGTTGCCGAGGAAGTGTTGCCATACTGTTCAATATTAACAAGGACCCTCTCCATAGGTATCTTAACCCTCTTGGCGGTAGCCTCTATGATCCTGATGTTCGCCTGATGCGGTATGAGATACTTCACATCATCCACTGTATATCCAGCGGCATCAAGCACCCTCTCCGCGGAATCAGCCATAGCTTTTACCGCATGCTTAAATACCTCGTTCCCCAGCATTTTTACATATTCCGGTTTCGGGTCCGGTTCGAGCGTCACCGGAGTTCTTCCGCGTAAGCCGGGATAGTAGAGCAGATTTCCCAAAGAGCCGTCACCACCCATGTGAGAAGTAAGTATTCCACCGTTTTCATTCGATGCTGAAACCACCACCGCTCCGGCGCCATCGCCGAATAATATACATGTCCCGCGATCAGTGTAGTCGATAACTTTGGTTGTGGTTTCAGCCCCGATAACCAATATGTTTCTGAACATGCCGGCTCTGATAAAAGCATCCGCGGTTGTTACTCCGTATATCCATCCCGGACAGGCAGCGCCCAGATCGTACGCTCCGGCTTTTTTAGCTCCTATATAATACTGAACCATAGAAGCGATTGAGGGCATGGTGGTATCTCCGGTGACAGTCGCACAGATCACTAGATCCAGCTCCTCGGGACTGATTCCGGCATGCTCCAGAGCTTCTTCGGAAGCTTTTATCGCCAGATCGGATACCCACTCATCTTCCGATGCTTTATGCCGTACTTTGATTCCGGCTCTGGTTTCAATCCATTCGGAATTGGTTTCCACCATTCTTTCCAGATCGGCGTTAGTAATAATCCCCTCAGGTACAAACGCTCCAATACCTACTATATGCGCATACATCTCTATGATCCTCTATTTATCGATACTGAAGTCATTTTCTTCGGTTTTCATTTGCTTACCCGTAAGTCCATTTATCCTTAAATTATTCTTTATCTTCTCATTAATCCCATCAGCCGCGCTGACCGCAGCTACTCCGATAGCATTTTTTATCGCTTTTGGCGATGAACCGCCATGACAGATTATCGTTATACCATCCACCCCCAAAAGCGGTGCGCCGCCGTATTCAGCATAGTCCAGCTTCTCCCTAACTCGCCTCAATGCGGGACGCATCAGGAAAGCGCCTACATTCGATAATATATTCTTCCCCACCTGCCTTTTCGCCTGGCTGCGGAAAAAACCGCCGACACTTTCGGCAAATTTCAGCATTATATTCCCCACGAATCCGTCGCAAACCACCACATCGCATTTACCGGTTAATACGTCCCGTCCTTCTATGTTACCGGTGAAATTCAAATTGGATCCGGTAAATAATTTGTTAGTGTTGACAGTAAGTTCATTCCCTTTGCTTGATTCCTCACCAATAGAAAGTAAGCCGACTTTCGGATTGCTTTTCTCATGAATAGTATTCGTGTATACCGAGCCCATCACGCCGAATTGATAAAGGTGTTGAGCCTTGCAGTTAGGATTGGCGCCGACATCCAATATAACGGTGACATCTTTCTCGGTCGGAAAAACAACCGCTATTGCGGGGCGTAAAACACGCTCGAGCCTGCCCAGCGTAAAAAGCGCATGAGTCATAACCGCGCCTGTGTGACCGGCGGAAACCGTAGCGTTAACCTCTCCCCTTTTTTGAAGATCGAGAGAGACTGCCAGGGAGGATCCTTTCTTTTTCCTGAATGACTGGATTGCGCTATCCGACATGGATACGGTTTCTGACGAATGTATTATTTCAAAGGGAGCCGTTTTGAGCTTAAACCGTTCCACTTCCTTTTCGATCATTCGCGAATTGCCGACCAGGACAAGCTCCACTTGTTTGCCGAATTCCTCGGCAGCCATTATCGCGCCCTCTACCACAACCGAGGGACCATAGTCGCCTCCCATTGCATCCAGGGCAATTCGTACTTTTTGAGAAGAATCAAGCCTTTTCATCGGTACCTGAATGGAAATGGTGCTAAAACACTAACTCTTGAGCTTGGATTCCAAAATGACCCGCCTGCCATCATAATGTCCGCAATGCGGGCAAACATGATGTGATAGCTTCTTTTGTGAGCAATTGGGGCAGTTTGTTAAGTTCGGTTTATTTAATTTCCAATGAGTTCTGCGTTTAGCGCCTCTGGTATGTGAGTGTCTTCTTTTCGGCAGTGACATTTAATGCTCCTTTATACTCGTTCGAATCGTGTTATCTTAATAAATCGCGGAGTGCGTCCCACGTTCCCGAACCCTTATTGTTCGAACAATCGCATGTGCGAACATTCAGATCGACGCCGCAAGATGGACAAAGACCTTTACAGTTATCACTGCAAAGAATTTTAGTCGGAAGTTCTATCAGAAACGCCTCTCTGAAATGCGGTGCAAGATCGTAGACTCCTTCCGCTTGAGAAACAACTACGAAATCGTCGTCCCCGGTATCTTTTTCGATCGGTCCCTCGGTGCGATGAATTACGACATTAACATTAATCTCCAACGGCAACTTAACCGGTTTCAGGCAACGGACACAATCGCTTTTCGCTACCGTACGTCCCTTGCCTCTTACAATTATTTCATCATTCGAGCTTACAGCTTCCACCGTTGCTATTACATTTTCATTAAAATCGACCCAGGAATTCTCAAAATCGATTTCTTCCGGTTCGACATTAAATTCGTACCTGTTTTTTCCGGATTCAATTTCTCGAAAATCAATTTTCATAATCTTGCTATTATACATATATTTTCTTAGTTGTCAAGAATTTTATAACCGTTGTGTCACCTCCAAAACCGGTGACATTTACATACGCTATTCGGTAATATCGCTATATATTACTGGTGAAAAGGATTTTGTTCCTTTGAGTATATTTGAAATCATTATTTTATCCCTAGCCTTAGGCGTTGATGCGTTCTCCATAGGAATAGTTGTTGGCGCAACAGTATTCGGACCAAGGCAGGTTTTTAGACTGAGCTTCCATTTCGGATTATTTCAGTTTATGATGCCGTTAATAGGCTGGCAGCTGGGGGCGGCGGCGGAAACGGTGATCGGTAAGTATAATCATTGGATCGCTTTTATAATCCTCTTTCTGATCGGCGGTAAAATGCTGGTTGACGCTTTTACCGATATGGATATAGAGAGACAGGTGGTTGACCGCACCAGAAAATGGCATTTGGTCTTTTTATCAATCGCTACTAGCATCGATGCTCTCGGCGCCGGATTCGGCTTGGGGCTGGTAGTGGAAGACCTACTCTCAGTATGCATAGTTATCGGATTGACCGCCGGCGTGATGACATTAGCAGGTATGATTCTCGGCAAATATATGAAACATTTAATCGGTCAGAGAGTAAACGCTTTAGGCGGCATTGTGTTAATTATTCTCGGATTTAAAATTCTTTTGGGATAAGATGCGCAGATAGACGTAGTTAGTCAAAAAAAACGAATTTACATTTTGCTTGACATAACTCATTAGATTAGCAACATTTTCAATTATGAAAAATACACTTGTTTTGCATTTCGCGCCATATTGGAAGTCACTCCGTAAGTACATACTCCCCACGGCTATAGCTTTTTCGTCCGTGGTCACGCTCGGTATCCTGGTCGTTATCCTGATATACAATGCATATAGTGACGATTTACCTTCTTTTGAACAACTCCATAATATACAACCGCGGTTAATCACCAAAGTTTATTCCGACGACGGTAGATTAATCAAGGAGTTCTATCGGGAGCGACGAATACTTATATCATATAAAGATATACCGGAGAGCCTCAAAAATGCCTTGTTGGCGACGGAAGACCGTCGGTTTTATGACCATTGGGGAGTTGACGTTTTTTCGGTTTTCAGAGCGTTGCTTGTAAACATATATCAGGGCGAGAAAGTACAGGGCGGCTCTACCTTAACCCAACAATTAGCGCGTACTCTATTCTTGACTCCGGAGAAAATATATACGCGAAAACTTAAGGAAGTGCTTACAGCTATTAAGCTTGAACGGACATATTCCAAAAACGAAATTATGGCGATGTATTTGAATCAGCATAACTTCGGGAGCGGCGCCTACGGGATCCAATCAGCGGCGCAATATTTCTTCGGAAAAAATACCCGTGAGCTTAATAATCTTGAAGCGGCGACATTAGTCGCAGTCTTAAAAGCTCCAAATCGCTACAGTCCGATCAGGTATCCGGAAAGAACCATGCAGAGGCGAAACGTGGTTTTAAATTCAATGGTTGATCATGGGGTGTTATCGCCAGTTGTTGCGGATAGTCTGAAAAGGGAACCAATGAAGCTATATGAACATGAGGAAAATAGATCGGTAGGAGCATACTTTACCGAAATGGTTCGCCGTTACCTGGAAGAGAATTATGGGGAGGGAGCTTTGTATGATTCCGGCAACTCAGTTTATACTACACTGAATTATCAGATGCAGCGAACCGCAGAAGAGATACTGCACACGATGCTGGATTCGCTTCAGAATACTCTGGAAATCAGCGTTGAACCTGACGATGAAGACTATACAATAATTAAGGAGATTACAGCGGAAGGAGATACAATCAGGGAATTTAAGAAGCTGCAGGGCGCGCTGGTTTGCCTTGATAATAGAACCGGAGGAATATTGGCGCTGGTCGGCGGGAGAGATTTCAGCGAAAGTAAATGGAACCGCGCCGTGCAAGCTACCCGCCAGCCGGGATCCGCATTCAAACCTTTCGTATATACCGTGGCGATGGATAACGGATTCCAGACCACCTACAGGATCAACGACTCTCCGATAGTCATTCCGATAGGCGATGATGAATACCGCCCCCATAATATCGATTTTGCGTTCAAGGGAATAATGACTCTGCGCGAAGGCTTGGCTAAGTCCCGAAACCTGGTAGCGATTAAGCTGATAATGGAACCTCATGTCACACCGCAGCAAACCGTTTTTTATGCGCATCAGATGGGAATCAAATCTAACCTCCTGCCGGTGCCATCGCTGGCAATCGGCACCTGCGAGGTCACTTTGCTGGAGCTGACCTCCGCATACACTACATTTCCCAACGGCGGAATCAGAACTGAACCGTTTTACATATCCAAACTTGTCGATAACTACGGCGGTGTTATAGAGGAACGGACGCAAGGCGTTCAAGAGGAAGTTTTAACTTCGCAGACCGCTTATATCATGACCGACATGCTTCAAAGCGTTATCAACGCCGGAACGGGAATCGGCGCCAGAAGCCGAGGATTCACAAGGCCCGCAGGCGGCAAAACCGGCACCACCGACAACTGGACAGATAACTGGTTTATGGGCTTTGTACCCCAGATTACCACCGGCGTATGGGTAGGATTCGATGATAAAACCAAAATCGGTTTCGGGGAAAAAGGACTGACCGGCTCACAAACGGCATTACCGGTCTGGACCGAATTCATGAAATCGGCGCTGGATACGGTACCCGTTGAAGAATTCAAAATGCCGGCAGGAATTGTGGAAGTAGAAGTATGCCCGGAATCCGGTTTGCTCCCGAACAAGAAATGTCCGGAGGTGATCGAAGAAGTTTTCCGCTTGGAAGATACGCCGGAAGAGATCTGCCATCTGGACCATCGCGAGGAATATATCCCTCGAAGAGAAAGGGACCTCAAGGAGAAAGAGAAACGCGAATCCACGCGCAGAATCAGGTTTTAGCCAGAATATTCTTTATCTGAACAATTCACGAACACTATTAACCGATAGCCGAAGGCTTGCCCTTCGGATCAATTGTGGCGTCGGGTGCAACCACCCGACAGAAAAGGCGTCAGGTGCGGCGACCTGACGCCACATGGGCGCGGTAGGTCGGGTTCCGGAATTCGGCGATAGCCGAATGGAGAAACCCGACACCATACAACATAGCCAGAGCCCTTCGGTTAATCCGTAGCCGAAGGCTTGCCCTTCGGGAGTTTAAAAACAATAAACCATCGATGGATTGGAGTTGACGGCATTAAAAACTCCGGAAGTGCTGGCTTCAATTACGTATGACAAAAATCATGAATAATACAGGCAAAGAATCCTATCTGAAAAGCGACATTATCTTTTCCCCGACTGTCGAACATCGAATATCTATACCTTCCAGGGCTAATATTTTGCATTTCATGCGCTTATATCTAATAAATCCGACAATTATAGTAGCGGCGGCAACAGGAAGAAAGATCCATCCAATCGTTTTCACCAATCCCCCTTCGAAAAATTTGATAAAGGTCAATCCGGCAATGAACATGGTCAATGCCGTTCGCATATAGGATAAATAGGTTCGCTCATTCGCCAGAATTGTGCGATTCGCAGCAAGATTATCCAACAGCGGTAGGTCTTTTTCCGTACGAACTGCCCTTTCTTCATCCGACATCTTTATACTCCATTTGGAATTGATTGATTATTCCTGATTATATATTTTTCCTTTCCAACTTACCCGTTGACTTCCGAGTAAAAATAACAGCCCGAAGAATACGGTGTAAAACATAAAAAACAACTGGTACGGTAGGAACCATCTAATAATGGTGTTTAAGTTAAGCAAATGACGATTTCGCAACAAGATCGCCAGATTTGCTCCCAGGAAAATGGCTAAAATACTCCCCTCCCAAATACTAAAACCTGTGATAATCCCCGACACGATAGAAATCATAGCTAAAATCACTACAATAAAGGTCAAAACCAGCACCGATTTTATCAGCGCTCCGGCTTTCTCTCCCCCAATTAGCCAGCGCATTCGCTGCTTAACCAGCTCCTTTAGATTTCCGGCGGCTCTGGTTGATACAAGCGAGGTGTTATCTCTGGTAAATTTGATTCCGTAATCGGTATCTTCATAAATTTTCCTCAGAAGTCCGACATCTTCGGTGATTGTAAATCCTATTCCATCATAACCGTCGATTTCATCATAAACCGTTCTCCTGAAAGCGATATTATTCCCGATACAGCTCTGGGGAATTCCTGATCCGGCGAATCCGGAAGCAATCCCGATTAGAAAAAGATGATCAAGCGCCTGTAATGCCGAAAATGCGTTATCGATAACGGGTAATGAAAATCCGGCGACCATTCCTGTACCCGCATCAAAGCATGAAACCATCGATGATATCCAGCTTGCAGGCACTTCGCAATCGGCGTCAGTACTGAGTATTATCTTTCCTTTCGATTCTTTTATCCCCACCTTCATCGCATTAGCTTTGCCCGTTAAATTCTGAGGATCATCTCGAATTGATATAAGTTTGAAATTCGGTTTGTGAGATATAAAATTCTCAATTCTTTCTTCCGTTTTATCCCCCGAGCGATCGTTAATAATAATAAATTCGCACTTATCGGAGGGATAATCCTGTTGTTCGAGGGAATATAAACATTGCGCGATACTGTCACCTTCATTCCGCGCCGCAATCACAACCGACACGAAAGGGTAGTTTCGCTCTCCGTTACAGAATCCTTGATTGCCAGCCACTACCAGCAAGGCAAGAATCAGGTAGCTTATCGCAAGAGATAAGGAAATTATCGTAATAATAATCATGGTCATAACTTAAGATTTACTAAAACATAATCCAGGAACCAGGTGATGGCAATAATAATACTTCGATTTAAAATCCCGACCGATTTAAAATGCCCACAAAAGTAGTTGCCTTCTACGATTCTAAACCGATATTTAATAACCATTGAAATTAGGTCAAAGGCAATTATTAATCAATAAGGAGTTCCTCTATGGCAGAAGGTAAATTCGGGACCGCATTTAACTGTATGGACGGGCGGACGCAACTACCCGTTTACAAATACTTATCAGAGAAATACGGTCTTGATTATGTGGATATGATCACCGAACCGGGGGCAGATAGAGCGTTAACACAGGGCAGCCATGCATTGTTGGAATCGCTCAAAGCAAAGGCATCCGTCTCCGTTAACGGTCATGGTTCTAATATCATTGCGGTCGTGGGACATCATGATTGTGCCGGGTACCCGGTGTCTAAAGATGAGCATATTGCTCAAACCAAAGTTGCAGTTAATGTAGTTAGAGGATGGGGTTTTCCGGCAGAGGTAATCGGCTTATGGGTTGACGAAAACGGGCAAGTCCACGACATTGACGGTCCCTGAAGCGGTTATACTTCTCCTTGTGGCGTCGGCTGCCCCCACCCGATAGCAAAATGAATTTCGCGTGCGACGGGTGGCATGCTTAGCTCGAAGCCGAATGCGAAGAGATAAGCATGTTTGTATCCCGATAAATTCCCTCATCCCCTGACCCCTTCTCCTCCCGATGTGATCGGGAAATGGGAGAAGGGGAGCTATGTGGATATTTTCCAATTATAAAAATCATTTTATTATTACCCAGTCCCCTCTCTCGTTCAACGGGTGAGGGTGTTAATCCCTATCTCCCTCTCCTTGATAAGGGAGAGGGTGGATTTATCCCCCCTGACACAGACCTT
>WJIR01000028.1 GCA_014730175.1 Candidatus Zixiibacteriota bacterium | reverse complement strand
GTGTAAAAGGGGCAATTTCGCCACAGTTTCTAAATTGAAAATCTCTTCAGCCTTTCTTCAACTTCCGTTTTGAGTACACTCTGAAGTTGGTTCTGAGTTCTGCTATCAGCAAAATGAGCCATGCGGTGATGGTGCGCACAAACGACCGAAAGGTTCCAGATTCCTTGCTCTCCACCATGACACAGAGGGATAATGTGATGTACTTCAATGTAAGGATTTCCATCCTGTTTTCTAAACGTATTTATGCAACCGGGACACATGCAGTATAAACCGAATCTGCTTTTAGCTTCCCTGACCCATCCTATATCCCGCACGAAGGTTTCGATTAGATACTCTTTTCTTATGGGTGGTTGCGATTCTACCTCAGCTAATTTTTCGTCTTCAACTTCGCCCCTTAATAGATCCACTCCACGTAGAGTGTATGTCCCCGAGTAATCCACGAAACTTATGAGATCGTCATTTCTTAATTCCTGTAGCACTCGCCGGACGGTGTTGAAAGGTGTTTTCGCTGATGGTCGGAAGTTTTTAATTTCCTGTTTGTTATTGTCAGTGAATTCCTTGAGAGTGAAAGTCCTGTTACCTCTATCATTGCAAAATTCGATTATAAGGCGATATATGAATTTCTTCCACGTCATTATTGAAAAATCCTAAACTATAAAAACCCACTTATTAGTTTAATCATCAGTTGATACTAATGAAAAGAATATTATCACGATTCATGAAAGACGAACGCTATAGTCAAAACGATAACAATCAATAACTACTCTCATCCAGCTTTACTTTGCCGCGGAAGATCCAGTAAATGCTGGAGGTGTAGGCGATTACCAGAGGCATACCGATTAGAGCGATTACCAGCATTATCCCCAGAGTCTTTTCGGATGATGACCCATTGTATATCGTAAGGCTGTTGGCTATCTCCGGGCGGGAGAGGATGAGGTTAGGGTACATCCCGATTCCGAATAACGCCAGCAGCGCCGCCATCGAGGCGCACGATGACAAAAACGCCCGAAAATCCCTGCCGTGATGTATCTCGCGTGGAATATTGGCGATAGCCAATGCATTTAAAAGCGGTAATATGAAAAGCACCGGGAAAGCCTTGAGATTTTCAGCCATACGTGGTATGTAAAGCAGCGTGAATAATGTGGTCATAACATAGCAAATCACGAAGACAATAATTGCCGGATTGACCCAGCCTCGCAACTTGTCGTGCAGCTCCCCTTCGGTTTTCATCAGGGCATAGATAGCGCCATGCTGGGTGAAAAGGGCTACGGTGGTGATACCGACAATAATTGCGTATGGGTTAAGGAGCGTCCAGAAGGAGCCCACGTATTCGTAGTTATGATCCAGCGGGATTCCTCGCGCGATATTTCCTAATGCGACTCCCAGAAGCAAAGCCGAAAGGATGCTGCTTGCCGAAAAGCTGACATCCCAGAATTTCCGCCACGATTTCGCCTCCTGTTTGCTGCGGAATTCTATCGCTACCGCCCTGAAAATCAAACCGAGTAAGAAAAGCATGAAGGCAATATAAAATCCGGAGAACGAAGTAGCATACACTTCCGGGAATGCGGCAAAAAGCGCTCCACCTCCTGTTACCAGCCATACTTCATTACCGTCCCAGACAGGCCCGATGGCATTTATCATTAAACGGCGTTCCTGGTCGGTTTTTGTAAACAGGTGCAGAGCGCCGATCCCCAGGTCGAAACCATCGAGGATCGCGTAGCCGATAAAAAGTATCCCTACCAGCATAAACCATATCGTAGGTAAATCGAATGAAAAACTCATGCTCGCTGTCCCTCCTTCTGCGGGGCTTCTCCCGGTCCGGCTTGGATTTTCTCGTTAAGCAGGTATATAAAGAGTGCAAACAGCAGGATGTAAATCAGGGTGAACATAATCAGCGACATCCATACTTCCCCCGCGCCTATACTCTCGGAGAGAGCGTCTTCCGTACGCAGAAGCCCATATACTATCCAGGGCTGTCTTCCCACCTCCGCCGAAAACCATCCCAACTGATTGGCCAGTTGAGGTAACAGTACAGAGAAAACGAAAATCCATAGTAACCAGCGGGCCTTAAACAGCGCTCCGGTCTTCCATGTTATGATGCCGACAACGGATAAAAGTATCAATGCCATACCGATTGCAACCATTAGGTGATAGCTTTGAAAAACGATGTTTACCGGAGGTCTGTCCTCAGGATCGAAAGCCTGCAATCCGGTCACCGGTTGTTCCGGATCACCTTTAACCAAAAAACTCAATAAACCGGGAAGCTCAAGACCGTAGGTCTTTTCACTTTCCTCATCAACCCATCCGAAGAGATATAAACCCGCCGGAGCGTCAGCCGGGAAATGTCCTTCGTATGCCGCCAGCTTAGCCGGTTGGGTATCGGCTATGGTTTCGGCGCTGTAATGTCCAGTGACAAGCTGCAAGATGGATGCCACTATCGCAACGATCAGCCCGATTTTCATCGATCCCTTTGCGAATTCCACATGTTTCCTTCTCAGCAGGTAAAAAGCGCTCACGCTGAGTACGAAAAACGCACCTGCCTGCCATGCTCCCATAAACACGTGTGAAATCCTGTCCAGAAAAGATGGGTTAAAAACCACCTGCCAGAAATCGACAATTTCGGCTCTGACCGTGTCGCCGAATTCGACTATATGATGCCCCGCCGGCGTCTGCTGCCATGAATTCGCAACCACGATCCAGATAGCGGAGAAATGCGCGCCGAAGGCTACCAGTATGGTGGCGATAAAATGCGTACGCGGTTTTACTTTATCCCATCCGAATAACAGAATCGCTAAGAATCCCGATTCCAAAAAGAATGCGAATACACCTTCGGCGGCTAAAGCGCTTCCGAACACATCGCCGACGAACCTCGAATAAGTTGCCCAGTTGGTGCCGAATTGGAATTCCATAACGATACCGGTCGCTACGCCCAAAGCGAATATCAGCCCGAAAATTTTTACCCAGAAACGGGTCATGTTATGATACAATTCGTTCTTGGTGCGAAGGTAGGTTCCTTCCATGATAACCAAAAACAGCCCCAGTCCGATACTTATGGGAGGGAAAATGTAATGAAAACCAACGGTTAATCCGAATTGGATCCTTGAAAGAAGTTCGTAGTCCATCGGCAGTCCTTATTTTTCTGAGCTATGTTATCAATCGATCACGGCATCGGTAGCGGAAGCCTTGTGCTTCCGGTATTATTCCAAAGTATCTTGGCTACAGATCGTGAGCGGTTATTTCATACAGGTTTTCCGGAAGAGAAGCGCGCCTTAGCCGCGTACACTTTACGAAGGACAAGCCTTCGGCTACCATGTAAACCGTGTAATACGAAATTTATTGTGGAATGCTAAAAAACCACAACATCGTAACATAAATAATCAGTAATGATATGAATTCCCGATTTGATGTCAAGAGGTTTGTGGCAGGAATTTGCAGCAATCTGATTGTCAGTTTCAAACCATGCCATCGAAGTTCAACAATCGAGCGAGGTTACTTAAGCAATACCATCCTGCCAGCGTGAACCTTCCCGCCAACAATCAATTTATAGAAATAGACTCCGCTGGGATGAGCGGAAGCATCCCAGGTTATCCTGTGTTGACCTTTTTGTTTGAAGCCGTCGAAGAGTTTTTCCACCTCCCTGCCAAGGATATCGTAAACCGTTAACTCAACATTACCGTCCCAGGACATTTCGAATTTTACCTCGGTGGCAGCATTAAACGGATTGGGGTAATTCCCTATAACCTTCTCAGTTGACGGAGAGACTACCGGACTATCATCAAACCAGTCAGTTAGATCCCATTCCCAGGTTCTGCTTTCTCCGATAGCCTGATGATATACGATAAACTGAAATGAATCGGCATCGATCAGGGTGTTTGGATACTCACCACATTGAGCAATATACCAGTATTCGCCATCCGGTGCAAAGAGAGGGATATCCTGCTCGATATTATCAATCGTAATAACCTCCGAGGGATTTAAAGGAACATTGTTGTAGCGTTGAATAGGCCCGTAGATATCACCACCCGGAAGCCGAAGGAGCAGTCCCACATCAACCAGTTGCGATACTCCGGTATTGTTGGCAAGGACACCGGTATAGAAGAAGCTGGAACCCGCGGGAACTTCGATTGGCGGAGTGAGTTCGGGAATCATGCTGATAGACACCTCGGCAGGCACATCCAGATATAATCCTCCGTAACCATAAACATTGTCATTCCCGGGACTTCCCCAATCCTTGTATGCTTGAGCGGTTTCCAGCAAGTAATCGCGTACAATCTCCGCTGTTGGATTCGGTTCGAAATCCCATCTCACAGCAGCCGCACCAGCGATATTTGGAGCAGCGCAGGAGGTGCCTCCGAACGATCCCGAGGAAAAGGTGGCGCAATTAGTAGGCCCGGTAATCAACGGTCTAATCGCTCCATCATTGGACGGTCCCCGGGAACTGTAATACATGATGTCAGGTCTGGGTTGATCGAAAATATCAACTTCCACCGCTCCAGCCGATATCACATTAGCGCCGGTGGCGTTAGCAGGCGAACTTATACTACTGGCGGAAGTTATGAATTCGAATCCACGGGTAAGATTCGAAAATAGTTCGAATTCGGCTCCATCGCCGGATATATATTCCACCGCAACCCAGTAATCCTCCGAATGACCGGAATTATTTGTGTATGAGATAAACTCGTTATTTTCGCCATAATTTTCGCTGGAGGCTAACAACCGAGCGCCGTTTTCATCATCGTAGAGATACAGATCATAATTATCAACGTCTGCGCCATCGGTATTCCACTGTAACGCCAGCCAGAAACTCCCTCCGTTGCTGATATAGTAACCTGGTTCAGGCGTGCGGTTATACTCATCTCCGCCTGACCATTCATGCAGATTATCATGATCATCATCGACAAAGAATCCCTGCCAGTGAGCGCGGGCGCGATTTCCTGCCGAGGTGCAGAAGATCTGGTTATTGTCGGATGCCAGGTTGGCGACCATACATGGTTCCCCGGAATCATCATGCCATCCGCGATTATACCAGCCCAAAGAATGACTCCACACATTCACTCCATTAGCGATCCCATCGTCAACCGCTAATCCCAGATGTGTGCTGTTGGATATGCGGTATAATCTAAAGAATGCGCCCGGAGCCATATCATAGGCAATCTCGGTGCATCCGGTTCCATGAGTTAACGTCCCGGACTCCATCCCTTCTCCGGTGTAGTCAGTGTCAACTCGCTGGTCGCGATCCGGAGGGATATCTCCGTTGTTTTCCGCCGGAGTCAATTGGTTATATCCCATATCAATTACACCGATAACAACTCCTGTACCATCGTAACCGGCGATATGATATTCATCGACCCCGGTTACAAACGGCGCTTCGCTCTGAACCTCTTCCGGGTATGGTTCCGCCGGTCTGCGGATATAGTAATCCTCATCGATTGAGTTCGCAATTTCGGCGAGTTCCGATATCGGCAGCCAAGCGCTGTGCTGATTGCGCCATGTTGCATCAACATACCCGCCGAATTCCCTTATACTTGCTACCGGCATAGGCTTTCTACCTGCGGAAATTATCTCCACATTTACCATGCCATTTTTTATCTTTAGTCCCCTATCGATACCCCAATGGCTTGCCGATGAGATATCCGAATTATCAAATATATCATTCAGTTCCAGAAGCACGGCATCTATCCCTGGGTGAGTAAACCTCCCCCCGGGATATGCCGGTGAATTCATTAGAACCAGTGTTAGTATAATTCCGAAAGCTATTAATTTCCGCCCCGCATACTTATTACCTAAAGAATACTCCATAATAAAATCCTATCTCGCCGTTTTTACCGGATTCGATGTGTGCGTTTGCCGGACTAAAAGCCTGTATGAAGAATAGTCACACCTATAATATAAGGCGAAGTTTAATTATTGCAAGCGCCGATTTGACAAATCCCTGATG